>PLZC01000046.1 GCA_003151985.1 Acidobacteriaceae bacterium | reverse complement strand
CCGCCCGTCGGGCCATTGCGCAGCAGGATTCGGTAGCAATCCATCAAAGTGACCGTGGGCAGCATGAAGTTGGCCAAGTCGACCAGGCTCTGGTGAATCTGCTGGTGGAGGCGGTTGCGCTCTCCACCGAGAATGCCGTACCAGTTCTTCATCCCCAGCGTTACGCCAACCAGGCCGTGGTGCTTTGCAATGGGCAGGTTGATGATTTTGTCGGCTTCAAGAAATGGGATAAAGACGGGCCATGTCTTGAGCACCACGCCGCCCATTTCGACCTCGCGATAAAGCTCGGGATCGGGCAGAATGACTTCTGCGCCCTCGGCGCGGGCAGCAGCCTGGATGCCCGAGCGCTGGAAGCAGCGGCGCGGCTCGTTACAGCTTACGTCGGTGACGATGACACGCTTTGCGCCCGCCTGCCAGCACTGGCGAACCACCTCGGCCACGACTTCAGGGTTGGTGTTTGCAGCCTGCTCCGGAGTGCGGTCCCAGGCGATGTTGGGTTTGATGACCACCACGTCCTGCCGGCCCACGAAGCGGCGAATCCCACCCAGATCCAGGAGAGCGCGCTGCACCAGGGCGCGCGGTTCCCCGCCCTGCACCACGGTTATTTTTGGAAGTTGAGGATCGGCGGCGATGCGGTGGTCACGGCGGCCTTGCTCGGCATGGGCAGGGGCTGGGCGAAAGCTATGCTCGCTCAGCCAAACGGCTCCCGCAGCGGTAGCAGCCGCGACGCCGCCTACGCGGAGAACCTGCAGCATCGCCTCGCGCCGCGTCAAAGCGGGCGGGCCTTGTTGCCCGTTTGGCTTCCCTTCGGTTTCCTCGGCCATCGTGGTTCTCCAATTCAACGGACGCTGGTTAAGCCTTGTGCTGCCCCTGACTAAGCATCCACAAGGTTGATCCGCTGCGGATCGTTCGTCCCCAACTTGTGCGCGGCATCGGCGGCGGTGGCGATGTAGCGCGGNNAATGTTCCAAGCCGTTTGATCCAGTGCAACGCGGTCTTCTCCAACGATAAGCGAGTTGGGATACCAGATACGCTCGGGATGGAAGCTGGGGCCGCCATCGTAGACCGAAGACATGGCGTCGCCCACGGTGAAACAGACCTTTTGCCGCACGGTCGGAATGCAGTTCAGGTCAGCCACGCAGGGGTTGCAGCCAGTGGCATGCAGATCCTGCGGGCGGTCGACCACTCCGTACATGTTTTTCATCGCGAATGTGACACCGGCGCCGCTGTGATCCTTCAGGATAGGCAGGCCAATCACCATGGCGCACTCGCGGGTGAGAATCTTGGCGAGTTTGATCTTCGCCGCGCCCCAGGATTCCTGCAGGTCTTCGAAGCCGCCCACGTCGGAGCCATAGCAGCGCACGCGGCTGGGGTCAGTGTTGATGGTCAGCCCGCAAGCCTCAAGATCGCGTGCGTTGCGATCCCACACCAGGATATTGCCGGCCTTCACGCCCGCCTGTTGCAGCCGCTCACTGATTGCCATAACCAGCACCGCGTGGGTGGAAATCCCCTTGCCGCCCAGTCCGTTGGTCTTGAGGCCGATGACCTTGCCTTGCCCGCCGCCCTGGAGCACGATATGCTTCCATGCCTCCACCGGCTTGCTGTGTCCGGTGTAAGAAGTGATGGCGCGGTCCAGCAGATCGAGGACTCGCTTTTCGTCCGGCTGCGAGCCCGTGCCGTGCAGTGCCGGATCCTTGGCGATGACGACTTTGGACTTGGATGGACCAGTTTGCTTGTCCAGCATTCCTGCCAGCACGAACTTGCTTTGCGAACCCAGAAGGAGGGCTCCCGTTACTGCTTCTTTCAGAAATTCCCGGCGGTTTCTCATGACAATCCTCATGGTCGGTTGCGGCGGCAGGGTCTCCGGCCGAGTTGAATTACAGTTTCGATTCCACGCCATGCGCCAGGGCAGCCAAAGCTTCCGGCGTGCCGGGTGCGGATTGGTAGGCAACGATGCGAACGAGATTCGGGCCTTTGCGGAAGACGATGCTCTGCGCATAAGCAACGCCTCCGTCGCCCAACTGCACCTTGGCGGCGTCACTCGTCTTTCCCGTATCGAGGATCTTTTGCGCACCGGCAGCGTCGCCCATCGTATGCACATCCACTACTGCTTCCAACTTGCCCTGGTACTTGTAGTCGGAGGTAGAGGTCGAGACAACGCCCGCCTTGATGTACTGCTCGGCGTCGCCGTCGATGTACTGCCACAGGTCCTTTGCCTCAAAGGATCGCGTTTCGCTGGTTTTCTGCCATCCGACGACGGCATTCGACGCAGGAAACGGGTTGATGTGGCTCTTCTTGCATCCTGTGCTCGCGCCCGTGGCGAGAATCGCAACCAACGCAACTGCAAGCATCAATTTATTTAAGCGAATCATTACGAACTGCCTCCCTTACTTTCTGTTCAACAAAATCTGACTGCTGGGCGAGCGGCTCTCGCCAATGCTTGTCACATAAACGGCTGGGTGCTCCTGCAACGGGCAGGCGTACTCGCACGCGCCGCAACCCACGCAGCGGCTGGGATCGATACGCGGCTGCTTCAGCGTTTTGGTGATGCCCGCCGAGTCGATAACCTGGGCTTCCTGCACATAAATGGCCTTGGGCGAAACGGGGCACCACTCTTCGCAAACGATGCAATCGGTGGCCATGGCCCAGGGCAGGCATCTGCCGCGGTCATAGAATGCGGTGCCCAGACGCACCGGCTGGTTTTGCCCGCCCACTCCAACTACCCAACCTTTTTCTTTCGGCGTAATCTGCCAGATGGCCCCTGTGGGGCACACCTCGGAGCAGAGTACGCAGCTTGGCTCACAGTAGCCGATGCGAGGCACCACCATGGGCGACCAGAGGCCCTCAATGCCGGCCTGATCGAGCGTGGGATGGAGCGCCGTGTTGGGGCAAACTTTCATGCACTCGCCGCAGCGGATGCAGCGGGACAGGAACTCTGACTCATCAACCGAGCCCGGTGGACGCAGTAACCGCTCGTTACGGCTTTTGCCCAGGCCGGTGTTCGAGCGCATGAGGGGAACAACGACTGCCCCCGCGGCAATGCCGGTAATCGTGCGCCGCCTCCCAATGTCCGGCGAAGCTACTTCCTTTTCATTTCGAAAAAATTGGAAGTTGAGGCTGTGATGAGGGCAACTGCCAACGCAGTTCATGCACATCAGGCACTCGGCTTTGCGCCACGGCGCGCCGCCTATGGGATCGTCGCCACCCTGGCAGTGCATCAGGCAGCGGTTGCACTTATCGCAGCTATTGGGGTCCTTGTGCAGCCCCAGCACGCTCCAGCGCGACACCGCGCCCAGCAGCGCACCCAGCGGGCAAATCGACCGGCACCACAGCCGCGTTACGCGCAGGCTGGCCGCCAGAATCGCAACGAAGAGAATCCCCAGCACAAGCCCTTGCGCAAAGTGGGCCTGGCGAAAATCCAGGACTAGAAATTGCAGCACCGTATGAATCGTTCCGCCCGTCGCCTTGATCGCTGCAATGTGGCTGTTTTCAAGAGGCGCCAGAACAGCACGCACCGCAAAGTTGAACGCCGGCAACACCGATAATCCAAATGACCGGACCAGCAAGCTGAAGGGATCGAGCAATCCGATCGCCATCGACCCGAAGCAAGCTGCAACCAGGCCGGCTATCAGCACCACATATTTGACCGTCTGCCAGCGCTTGTACCGGTTCGATTCGATGCGCTGTTTGCCCCGCTTGGCCTCTGAAGGCATATTGCCCACAAAGTGTTGCAGCGTGCCCATCGGGCAGATCCATCCGCAGAAGAACCGCCCCAGGAACAGCGTCGGCAGCAGGATAATCAGGCTCCAAAGCAGTCCGCGATAGAGTGCATGCGTGGCCAGCGCATTCGCCACCGCAACCAGCGGGTCCCACTCGAAGAATAGCCGCACCGGCCCGCGCAGATGAATGTCGCTGGTGGTGCCGATCATCGAGTGCAGCGAAGTAAAGACCAGAAGCGCAAGAAACAGCAGAAGAAAGAAGATCTGCGAAATCCTGCGCAAAAGCGGCAACCTGGACCCGTTCACAGACCCCTCCCCACCCCGAGTGCGCGAACTTTGGACGTATAGGAAGAATGATTGACGGTCAGGCCAGAGTCAAACAGTGATCTGCATCACGGATTGGCCGTCTTTGTGCCGTTTGAAGCTGCAACCCGCTCAAACAAAAGCAACTGGACTGCGCCAATCACAGGTGATTAATCAGCGAAGCAATACACGCCGCGCCGAAGCCGTTGTCGATGTTCACCACGGAGACGTTCGGCGAGCAGGTGTTCAGCATCCCCAGCAGCGCCGCCACGCCGCCAAATGACGCGCCATAGCCCACGCTAGTGGGCACCGCCAGCACCGGTGCGTGCACCATCCCGGCCACCACGGTGGGCAGCGCCCCCTCCATGCCCGCGCAGACAATCAGCACGCGCGCCGATTGCAGCGAGGTTCTCTGCGCCAGCAGGCGATGAATGCCGGCCACGCCCACATCGGCAATCAGTTCGACCTCGTTGCCCATCAGCCGCGCGGTCACGGCCGCTTCTTCGGCCACTGGCAGATCGCTGGTTCCCGCACAAACCACCGCGATGGTTCCCTTGCCGGGAACCAGCGAAGCATTCTGGGTGAGCGTGATGGCCCGTGCAGCCTCATGAAACTCCGCTCGCGGCTCAATCTTTTGGATCGCCTCGAACATCTCCCGCGAAGCGCGCGTAGCCAGCACATTGCCCCCTGCATTCGCCATGCGCGCAAAGATCGAAGTCACTTGCCCGGTCGTCTTGCCCGCGGCAAAGATCACTTCGGGCATGCCGGTACGCAGCGCGCGATGATGATCGAGCTTGGCAAAGCCCATATCCTCATAAGGCAAATTGCGCAGTCGATCGAGCGCCTCGCCTACGGGCGTGTGGCCTTCGCGGACTGCATTCAACAGGGCTTCAATCTGCAGCGGGTCCATCAGCGGCCGTCCTTTTCTAATGCCGCATAAGCCTGCATCGCGGCCTGCATCACCGCTTTCAGCGGCACAGCATGCTGGCGCGCAAGCGCACGGCAGTGCTCGTATTCCGGCAATGCGTTGGCCACGCGGCCTGAGGGCCAGCGCGCAATCTTCACGCGCACTTTCCCCCACCCAGTCTCCACATCCACAAACTCGCGGGCCAGGGCCATTTTGTTTTCCAGGCTCCAGCGCAGGCCTATGGTCGATGTTTCGCGAAGCAGAATCTCGCGCAGCGCCGGCATCAGATCGGGACTGCACAGAACGGTCATCTGCACGCCCGTCCGCCCCTTCTTCATCTGCAACGCGGTGCGATGCACATCCCATGCGCCCGCTTCAAGCAGCAGTTCACTTGCGTATGCCAGCACTTGCGGCGTGGAGTCGTCGATGACCGCGACGATCACGGCAATCGATTCCACCTCGCCGGCTTCGCTCGTCGTTTCAGCCTGCTCGCCCACCAGCAGACGCAATAGATTCGGTTCCCCCGGCGTGTCGCGCCCCCCGGCTCCGTAGCCGCTCGTCTTCACGCGCATAGCCGGCAGCGATCCGTAGCTCACCTCCAGCATGCGCAGCACAGCTGCTCCTGTGGGCGTAATACGCTCCATCGCAGGGCCGGCCGCGTACACCGGCGCATCGCCTAGCAAGGCAAGAGTTGCCGGAGCGGGCACAGGCAGCGTGCCGTGTTGACACTTCACCGTCCCGCTGCCCACGTTCAACGGAGAAGCCATCCAGCGATCTACGCCCAGAGATTCGCAGCCTGCCGCGGTGCACACAATATCGATGATGGTATCGACCGCGCCCACTTCGTGAAAGTGCACCTTCTCGACCGGCACGCCATGCATCCGAGCTTCCGCCT
>PLZC01000078.1 GCA_003151985.1 Acidobacteriaceae bacterium | reverse complement strand
CGCTACGGCATGGTGCGCACCGACCACATCCTGTCCATCGCCGCCGGCGCATTCCACGTGTCCAAGCCCAGCGACCTGATCCCGGAACTGCAGGGCCGCTTCCCCATTCGCGTCGAGTTGCAGTCGCTCACGGTCGATGACTTTCTTCGCATTCTTACCGAGCCCAAGGCTTCGCTGACCAAGCAGTACTCGGCGTTGCTCGATACCGAGGGAGTTAGATTGGAGTTCGCTCCCGAGGCGCTGCGGGAAATGGCGGAGTTTGCTTTCAAGGTGAACGAGCAGACGGAGAACATCGGTGCGCGCCGCCTGCACACCATCATGGAACGCGTGCTTGAGGATGTCAGCTTCCTGGCTCCCGATGTAGCCCGCCGCGCGCCCGATCCGGAGCAGGCCGCCGCGCTTTCCGAGGCCATCAAGGCCGAGTCTTCCACGCCGCTGCCCTACGAAGAACGCATGACCACTTCCGGCCCCGAGAAGGTCTTCCTGATTACTGACGAATATGTAAAGCAGATGGTGGCGTCGGTCGTGAAAGATCACGATTTGAGCCGGTACATACTGTAGCGGGGCTTACAGATGACTGGGTGGAGAAATCCAAATGATCCGCTGAACGTGCCCAAGGCCGTACGGTTGCGTGATCGAGCAGGGAGCATCAAGGCGAGAGCGGATGCCCTTTTGCGTGAGGCTGATGGGCTGATCGCTGAGGCGGAGGCACTAGAGGCCGCCGAAGAGTCGAGAGTATCGCAACTGAAAATACCCTCGGAGCTGTCAAAGGACTAACACGGCTTTCGGATTCGATTGCACGCCGTTCGTTCTTATGCTACTTTCGTTTCGTACCTCGGCAGTCCGCGCGCGGCAAGCAATAAGCGGGCTCTACCTGCACTCTCCTGCTTCTGAGGGAATGTGGATGGGGGCGCATCGGAAGCACACCGGGAAGGTGTGCCTGCGCCGGATCAATCCGCACCGCCTTTCCCTCGACTCCATGAAACCCAACCACAAGGAGAGAAGCCATGAGCAATCCCGCACTCCACAACAAGATCACTTACATCGAATTCACAACAACCGACATCGCACAGGCCAAGCAGTTCTACGGAACCGTTTTCGGCTGGACGTTTCAGGACTGGGGGCCGGACTACATCGGCTTTCAGGGGGCCGGCATCGATGGCGGCTTCAGCAAGGGCGAATCGCACCAGGCGCCAGCCAAATCCGCGCCGCTGATTGTGCTTTACTCCAAGGACCTGAAGGCCACGGAATCCGCAATCGTGGCAGCGGGCGGCAGCATTGTGGCGCCCGCCTTCGAATTTCCTGGCGGCCGGCGATTCCACTTCTCCGATGGAGTGGGCAACCTGTTGGCAGTCTGGTCGGAGTAGGATTCGTTTTGAAAGGGCACGGCTTCAGTCGTGCCAAAGAAGCTCCGCGATACACACGGCTTTAGCCGCCGAGGGAATGTAAATTGTTCGAATTACATTCCTTCGGGGGCCAAAGCCCGGGCATATTTTTATCGATCGTTGGCGGCGCGGCTGAAGCTGCGCCCTTTCAAAGCGCCGAGGACTTAGTTCACCTGCGGCGGCAGTTGCAGAGGCTTGCGCGGCCCCAGTTGTTCGCGGACCAGAGTCAGCCCGAGAATGCAGCGCTCGAAGCGGTCGGAAAGCCGCGCAAACAAGGGCGCTTCCTGTTCATACTCGAATAAGTTGAACTGGCTGACAATGAAGTAACTTTCCTTGCCGGCGTTGATCAGTTCCTGGAGGCTGGGATGCCGTTGCCGCCTGCCGCGATTGGTGTCCACGGCTCCTGGGTACATGCCCGCGACGAAAAGCGCATAGTCCCCGATGTGCTTGCGCGCGGCACGCTCCGCATCAAAGGATGGTGCGGCGCCGTTGATCGGGTCCGCGGCGAGAATCATCTCCGACAAATCTTCGATCGGATTGCCCGCCTCATCGCGCACCTTGTACAGGTTTTCGGCCTCGGAAAACTCGCAGAGCAGATGGGCCACATAACCGGTCACCTCCGGGTCGTGAAGTCCCAGCGTTCCTTCGTAACTGTTGCGGACCGCCTGGTGGAAGAAGGGTTCGAGCGGATGACTCTCAGCTTGCATAGACGCCTCCTCTGACCGATTGTGAAGCCTCCTTGTTGAGAGGCAGTGAAACGGTCTCCAAATCATCTGGCTCTGCCCCACCGCGGAGCGTTGCGGGATTTGGATGAGAGCTATTAAAGATCAAATCCCGCCGCGGCATGTTGCGGAATGACAAGTGGCCCGCGCCACAATCAAATTTGCTTGCTATGACACCAAGTTTAGAGGATTTGTTGCTTTTTCCGCCACCAAAGTGGAAATTATTTGGCAAAGTGGCAAGACGATTGCCTTGCCGGTAACTACAAGCTGCCTGGAATGTTCATCTGGCTGACTTCGCTTATTTGGAAGGCTGGGACAACATCCGTGTACTTGGGTATATCCCCTTGAAGCTCTGCGGCATGTGGGAGAAATGCCTCGGTGAAGGCCTGGACCGAATCGCATGTGAATCCGGCGATGGCCCAAAACGGTGGAGCTAGATCCGGCGCCGCGCCACTTACGCCGATCTCGACCGATACGCCTTTGAGTGCTGACCCCAGTAGCCGCAAGGCCATCGGCATGTGCGCCTTCGTGTAGTAATCGACGTCAAAATGACTGCCGGGCTTGTTCGGATAAAAAACGCTCACCTTGATCAATGTTGCTCCTCACTCGTGAAACGGTTCCGGTGTATCAGTACTTCTGCACCTTGGGGTCGATTTCGTCGCTCCAGGCGAGGATGCCGCCGGCCAGGTTTGCCACTTTCGGGTATCCCGCCTGCTTGAGGAACTCGGCGATCTTCTGGCTGCGCGCGCCGCTGCGGCAATGCACAATCACTTCGCGGCTGCGATCGATATCCGCAAGCCGCTGGGGCACGTCGTTCTGCGGGATCAGCTTTCCGCCGATCTGGGCGATCTGGTACTCGTAGGGCTCGCGGACGTCGATGAGTTGTACGTCCTCACCGGCATCGATGCGGCGTTTCAGTTCCTTCACGGTAATCTGCGGAATGCCGTTCTTCAGTGTCTTGTCCTCCGGGGTCTCGGGTACGATGCCACAGAAATGCTGGTAGTCGATCAATGCAGTGACGGTGGGATTGAGGCCGCAGACCGGGCACTCCGGATTCTTGCGCAACTTCAATTCGCGAAAGCGCATGTTCAAGGCATCCACCAGCAGAAGGCGGCCGACGAGCGAGGCGCCTTTGCCCAGAATCAGCTTGATCACTTCAGTGGCTTGGATGACGCCCACCAGGCCGGGAAGAATGCCCAGCACTCCGCCCTCGGCGCAACTGGGCACCAGGCCGGGGGGTGGCGGCTCGGGGTAGAGGCAGCGATAGCAAGGGCCTTGCTCGGTGGCAAAGACGCTGGCCTGTCCTTCGAACCGGAAGATGGACCCATAGACATTTGGCTTGCCCAGCAGCACGCACGCGTCGTTGACCAGGTAGCGGGTGGGGAAGTTGTCGGTCCCGTCGGCAACGATGTCGTAGTCCTTGATGATCTCCAGGGCGTTGGCGCTGGTGAGCATGGTGTCGTGCTTGACGATGTTGATGGCCGGATTGAGGGCGGTGAGCTTTTCTTCGGCGGAATCCAGCTTCTTGCGGCCAATGTCCTTGGTCGAGTGGATAATCTGGCGCTGCAGGTTGCTCACGTCCACTACGTCGAAATCCACCAGCCCCAGGGTGCCGATGCCCGCGGCGGTGAGATAAAAGGCCAGGGGCGAACCAAGTCCGCCGGTGCCTACGCACAATACCCGCGCGGCCTTCAATTGGCGCTGGCCTTCCATACCCACTTCAGGCAGGATCAGGTGGCGCGAATAACGGGAAAGATCGTCGGTGGTAAGTTCCGGAAGCGGGGTCGGTTCAATCGTGGTTGCCATGGTCGAATAAGTCCAATTCTCGCGTCGTTGATTCCGTTGGATTACCCCAAAGGCCCTGCGCCGCAGGCGCGTCCGCCAGGGCGGTTAGCCCCCGGCAATCGAGGGGATGATGGAAAGCGTGTCGGCGGCGGTGACGGCTGTGTCTTCTTTCGCGGGGAGGTAGCGCACGTCTTCGTCGTTCAGTTACAGGTTAACAAAGGAGCGCATTTTGCCCTCGCCGGTAAACAGGTGCTTGCGCAACTCGGCGTGCGTCCGGGTGAGCGTGTCGAGAGCTTCGGCGACAGTTTTCGCGGCAACTTCTACGGCATCCTGACCGCTTGCGAAGGGGCGCAGCGGTGTGGGGATAATGATGGTCATGGTTATAGGATTCAGTTGCCGGCCGGGTCGATGCTTTGTTCATCCACAACGATCGATTCCTGCTCGAAGCGCTTGTCTTCCTCGGTGGCGCCGGCCAGCAGAAATGAATTGGTCACCGCGGCCTTGCCCTGAATAACTTCCGTGATGACATAGCTGCACCCGATCCAATGCGCCTCGGCAAAGTCGGTAGCCGACCATTGCGCCGGATGGTCGGGATGAGAGTGATAGAACCCTGCGATGCTGAGCCCCTGGCCGCGGGCCTCGCGTTCGATCATCACCAACTCCCGCGGGTCGATCTGGTAGCGGTTGTGCGCTGAATCGGTGCGCGTATTGCCTGCCCGCACAGCAGCCTGCACCACCCAGCCCTGGGCCGTGGGCCGGCCCACGAGCGCGCCGCAGCACTCGTGGGGATAGGTTTCCTCGCCGTGGGCACGAATCGCCGCATAGACCGCCCTGGTAAGCCGCAAACAGCTCACTGCTCCTCCCAGAAACGGTCAGAAAGGTATTTATCCGCCGAGTGAGGCAGCACGGTAACAATGACTGCCGCCCGCCCCGCCTCTGCTTCCTCTCGGGCGACTTGGACGCAGGCCACCACCGCCGCGGCCGCGGAAATGCCAACCAGCAGACCCTCCTCGCGTGCCAGCCGCTTGGCCATGGCATGGGCTGCTTCGGTCTCCACTGCAATCTTGCGGTCGGCGAGGTGCGGGTTATAGATGGCCGGTATGATCGACGAGCCCATGAATTTCAACCCTTCCAGGCCGTGAAAGGCAGAGTCCGGGAAGACGCCGATGGCCTGCAGCAGCGGGTTGTATTCCTTGAGTCGGCGTCCCGTTCCCATCAGGGTGCCGCTGGTGCCTACTCCAGCTACAAAGTGGGTTACCTGCCCGGATGTTTGCCGCCAGATCTCCGGGCCGGTGGTGCGGTAGTGCGCCAGCCAGTTGGCGTCGTTCGAGTACTGGTCCACGTAACAAAACCTCTGAGGATCGTTGCCGGCCATCTCCCGCGCTCGCCGGATCGCCCCGTCAGGCCCCTCGTCCGGGTCGGTCCAGTCCACTGTGGCCCCGTAGGCGTGCAGGATTCGCTTTCGCTCCGGCGACACATTCGAGGGCATGGCCAACGTCACACGAAAATCCAAAGCCGCGCCCAGCATGGCCAACGCGATGCCGGTATTGCCGCTGNNAGGCCCCGCCGCTCGGCATCGTCAATCATGTACTGGGCGATGCGGTCTTTCACGCTGCCGCCGGGGTTGGCCCACTCCGCTTTGCCCAGCAGCGAAATGCCTCGCAGGCCGCGAACGGGCCCTTCGATCCGCACCAGCGGTGTGTTGCCGATGCGCTCGGGAATGCTCGAGCCTGATTTTGCCTGTGTGTTCGTCATAGGAAATTGCGGCCTGTGTTCCGGTTGTGCGAGATTGGAGAGGACAAGGATACAGCCGATACTCTCTATCCTCGCAGACTGGAAAGCGGCCATGGCCCGAAAAACTCTCAACGCGGACTTCAATCAGACGCTGGACACGCTCCGCGCACACTCCTTCGATGTTTCACCCTATGACCAAGTTGCAGGCGGCATGCTGGTAAGCAAGCATGGGGCCGCGGCGGTGCTGGTTCCCGGCCAGGGCGTCGCCCAGTACGCCTCCCAGGCACATGCTCCGGCGAAGCAGACGGCGGTGGTATTTGCCATTCACCCCGGAGTGTTGGTTCGCGGTGAGGTGGCGCGTCTTCTTGACCGTGGCTACCAGAAATTCATTAGGACTTCCCAATACGAACTGCCCGCCACGGCAGCCCAATTGCAAGGCATCCACATGTTCAGCGAGGAACTGAATCAGTTGACGGGCGTCGTCAGCCTTTACAACCAGGCCCTGGGGACAACCAGCGACGTATATCAATATGACCGCTTGAAGAACCGTGAAGCGGTGCAATCCCCGCCTGCCCGCCCCTGGGAGAAGGGTGGGGGACACTGATCATCCCGTCGAGCGGGCGGTGAGGGCCATGGACGTGGAAGAAGGGGCGGCTGACCCTCAAAAACAACGGCCGGAACTGCGCGCACACCCTCGCTACACCGTGGACGAAGCCGCCTCGCTTCTGCTGATAAAACATAATGCCACGGTGCCTTGCCGGGTCGTCGATATCAGCCTCACGGGGTGCCGGCTCCGGAGCGGCGAGCGATTCCTGCCCGGTATCCAGACTCGAGTCGAAATCAGCTTCAAGGTCCACGGGCTTGTCTTTCGATTCAACGGCGTAGCCCAATGGACAGACGACCACTACACGGTCGGCATCCGTTTTGTGGATGTGACCTCACGCCGTCGAGACGAGTTGGCGGAGATCCTAACCGAAGTGGGGGCGGAAGAAGCCACCAAAGCACAAAAACTCCTTGCTGAGGAATGGGCAGCGGAGGAAGTGGCGGCCAAAGAGACCGCTCGGCTCGAATTGGATGAGGCGCGGCTGCATCAGGCGCCCCACAATGAGCCCAGCGACGAGATTGTTTTGGCGAACCCACTCTTTTCGCCGCAACTTGAGCCGAAACACCTTCCCAAGCCGGTTGAAGCCGCGTTAGCGCCGGTCAAGGCTCCGGAACCGCAGGCCGCCCGTGTATTTTCGCAAACCGAAACATTGCAAAAGGAAGGTCCGCGAGCGGAGGAGCCGGCAAAGAAAGGCAAAAGGGAGCGCCGCACGCAGTCCCGGCATGAGGTTGATACCTCGGCCGTGATCCATCTCATCAACGTGGGGTCCAGGCTCACGGGGCGCATTCTCGACCTGAGCGTGGGCGGTTGCCACATCCGCACCGACGATCGCTTTCCCGTAGGCATTTACATTCGCGTGGAGACGGAGTTTCGCCTTGAAGGGCTCCCCTTCCGGCTTGGCGGCGTCATCCAGGCAATCCACAACCCGCACAATGTCGGCATCCGCTTTCTCGACATGAGCGAACGAAAGCGGGAGTATGTAGAGCAGTTGATTGAAGAGATCGAAGAGATGCGCGCGAGGCGGAAGCAGCCGGAGCCGGGCTACTCAATCAAATAACCCAATGCAGGGTAGCGGTTCACCGGCTTTCCATCTGCTTCGACAGTAGTACGCCGTACAGGGCAGGCTGCGGAAAATCTCCATCTCCAGGGCTTCGTAAAAAATTTCCATCTCCAGGGCTTTGTAACAGGGCACAACTCCTAGCCCGTCCTCAGCGCAGCCGAAGGATGCCGATAAATGCAATAAAATCAATGGGCTTTAGCCCCTGAGGGATTAAATTCCCTCAGGGGCCAAAGCCCAACTTTGTATTTTGCCCAACGGGCGGCGCGGTTGAAGCCGCGCCCTTTCAAAGCCCGCCCACATTCAAAGTGAAGACGGTTTCCTACAGACCGCGCCGCCCACTTATCAGGTTGATGATCACGACGACTACGGCGATTACGAGCAGGATGTGGAGCAGGCCGCTGGTAACGTGGAAGGCGAAAAAGCCCAGAAGCCATAACACCAGGAGAACCACAACGATCGTCCAAAGCATATTTTTCCTCGCTGGGCATCCAAGGGGAACTTAGTGTCCTGGGCGCCCAAATTCTATTGAGTTAACAACTTTTAGTTGGATGCGACCGCTTGCGCTTTTGCACCCCTGACGGCATCAATAAATGAATTCGCCGAAGCCGGGGTTGCAACCTCACCCTTCAATACAGACCGCGAACTAACGCCGGCTCCGTAGTAAGTCTCCATCGAGTCGTCGTCGCGGCGAATCGAAGCGCCTGTCAGTGTGAGACCGGCAAAGGCGCCCTTGGCGCGAGAGTAAGTGAGAATCTCGGTGTTGAGTTTCCAGTCGGTATCGGCGGAAGCGTGACGGCCAACCGGTCCGGCCGCCGCGGAAGCATCCGCGCCGAGCTGGAACTTGCTCGCCAGCAACTGTTGCATTCCTTTTTCATTCTGGATAATCATCACCAGGTCAACGCCCTCCATGCCGATTTGCAATCCCCAGCTACCGCCGGTGATGGCGAAGAAAGCCGGAGCGCTCCATCCGTTGCCTGTGCGGCATGTGGCAACGCCTCTGCCATTCTCGCCGCCAAACACAAACCCGCCCTTCAGCATGTGGGGAACTACGGCCACGCACCTGGCGTGGTCCAGGACTTCCGATGGGATGCCGCTATCCGGCGCCGCCATGATCTCATGCAGCACCTTGCCCGCATGATCCAACCTGTCGGCCGCTGCTTCGCGATTGGTTCCCGCCCAAACGGCGCTTGTCATACTGAGCAATGCTACGAATATCATGAGTTTCTTCACGTAATTCACCATTTTTCTACCCATGCATTGACTCTTGCTTTATGCGCATTTGCCTTGCACAAGGTAACTCCAAAGTTAGAGGGATGAATAACTTACTGTCTGAGCAAGAACGCTCACGCTGAGATGCGGCGCGCCACTGGATGTTCCGGGAGGTGAAAAAACCGAAAAAGTGGTCAAAAAGATACAAAGTTGCGATCTAACCTATGGGAAAATCAGAAGGGTTTAGTCGTGGCCAATTGGCCCCTTTTTGGGTCCGTTTAGCATCGGCAACTCCGGTAGGATTCCTCAACTGCAAGCGGAAAGAGATTACCTATGACCAATGTCCTTCGAAATCCCGGATTTGACACCGCCGCCTTCCTGGCGAATGCTGGGCTGGGGCGAAGGATTGTTCAAGTAGCCCCCAAAGAAACGTTCTTTGTGCAGGGAGATCTCGCGGATTCGGTCTTCTATCTGCAGAAGGGCCGCGCAAAACTCACCGTGGTTTCAAAAGCCGGCAAGGAAGCGACAATCACGCTGCTTACCGAAGGCGATTTTGTCGGAGAGGGGGCGCTCGCCGCTGTGGCAGGCCTGCGTTTGTCGTCAGCCACGGCCATTACGCAGTGTACTGCGCTCAAGATAAGACGCGATGAGATGATCCGCGTGATGCACGAGGAACATTCATTTTCCGACCTGTTCCTGAAGTTTCTGCTGGCACGCAGTATGCGCATACAGGCCGACCTTGTGGACCAGTTATTCAACTCCAGCGAAAAGCGGNNCAGGAGACCCTGGCCGAGATGATCGGCACCACGAGGTCTCGCGTAAGCTTTTTCATGAACCGCTTTCGCAAACTCGGCTTCCTTCAATACAACGGCCGCATCCAGGTTCACAAGTCCCTGCTCAATGTGGTTCTCCACGATCACTTGCCCGACGATAACACCGAGGGACCGCAGATTCCGGATAATTCCGGTGAATGATTGAGTCAAATCGCCCACTGTCCGGTGGTTGTGGGCATTATTGACCATCATTAAAATTTGCAAACTTGAATACTCTCTTCACAGGCCCCCCCGAATCATTCCTGGTGAGGTGAGAGATGCAAGGTACGCGGGCAAAACTTCTCATCGTTGATGATGAGCCTTCAATTCGTGAGTCAATGTCGCTGATCCTTGCCGACATTGGTTATCGCGTGCGAACTGCGGAAGAAGGATTCTCCGCATTGATCGAGTTACGGAAAGAGATCCCTGACATTCTTCTCTCCGACCTCAACATGCCGGGCATGTCGGGTTTCGAGTTGTTATCGGTGGTTCGCCGCCGCTTTCCCTCCGTTCTTACGGTGGCCATGACCGGGATGTTTACCGGCGATGAGGTGCCATCGGGCATTGCCGCCACTGCCTTCTATCAAAAAGGTTGCGGCATTGCTTCGCTGCTCAAGGTTCTCGAAGGCCTTCCCGGGCCGAATCGGGCCTTGTCCAAACTTCCCGCCGCGTCGGTGCCCATCTGGATCCAGCGCAACGGACACGACAGTTCCGGGGTGCCTTTTGTCACCATTGCCTGCCCGGAGTGTCTGCGCACCTTTCCCCAGTATTTCGACAACTCAATTTGCCAGATGCATCAAACGGACTGCACTTTTTGCAGTTGCTTGATTCAGTTTGCAATCGTCGAGCCGGTCAGCCGAGGACCAGCGAAGGTGTTTGAAATGAAACCCGCCGATCGCAAGCAAGAACCCTGCGGCGCGGCCCAATTCTACTACTGAAAACAGAAAGAGTTGCCCCATTGCGGAACATCTCTGAATTGAACATGCTTCTTCGCGCGCAGGCTGAGTTACCCGTTGGCCTCAAAGTAACCACGGATGAGTTCCGCGAGGGCTGGAAATTTGTGCGGACAACGAATGCAAAACGACTGGAAAAGAAGATTCAAACGCACGGCTGGAATTTCATCAGGATAGCCGATGGTTCGCTGCGAAGCGGGATTGGTGAAACCTCGCAGCAAGCGATTTCCGGCGCGCTGAAGCTGGCCCTGCGGCGCGTGAATGAACGGTTCAATGCGGTAGAAGTGGAGCACATTGAAATTACGCGGTATCCATGGTTCTTCCTGGC
The DNA here is from genome assembly GCA_003151985.1 of Acidobacteriaceae bacterium. Lineage (GTDB taxonomy): Bacteria > Acidobacteriota > Terriglobia > Terriglobales > Acidobacteriaceae > Telmatobacter. The sequence continues at coordinate 4,642 of PLZC01000078.1, read as the reverse complement.
CAGGGTCAGGGTCTATCCCTACCTTCTCCAGCAAGGCGCGGAAATACCTGAGCCCGATGAAGCCGTCCCATCGCTGGGCGCTTCCCGGCAAGACTCGTTGCCGCCCTTTGTTGTCGAGCCCTTCCCACCGTCCAACAGCGCGATGCCGACACCCAGACAGAAGTTGGTTTCATCGCAATGTGCGTAGCAAGGACCACAATGACATTTCTCGAGGTAACGTTTTTCCTGTATCTCTTTCACAGAGCCTTGCGTGTTAATCCTTAGCCGGCGCGCCGCTAAGCTGGGTGCCCAAGGTCTCGATTCTGAGACCTGGGAAACCACTGACCTGAACGAACACCCCGTTAATTAGGGCCCGGTGCGCTGATCGGCTGGGTGCCCCATCCTTGCCGCGCGGCAAGGGTGGGATACCTCAAACCTCGAAAGGCCCGTTCATGAAGAGCCGGTTCGCCGTCTTGCCCGCTCCCGCTGCAACTCGCGATAGAGCTCGCTTTTGGACTGACCCAGCTCCCGCGCCAGCCGCTTGAGTGCATCCTTTTCGTCTGCGCCGGTTTCGGCCTGGATCAGCGCGACACGGTCCGCGATTTTGACTGGAGTACCAACCGAAGCGACGCTGGACCGAGTGGGTGCTTCAACAAGAAGGGTAATCTCGCCGCGTATGCGATCGCGAGTAGCCAGCTCTCGCCGCGCTTCAGCCACCGTTGCGCGCAAGAATTCCTCGTGAATCTTTGTCAACTCGCGCGCCACAACCACGCGCAACTCCGGCCCCCAAACGGCTTCCAGATCGGCCAGCGTTTCAAGAATGCGATGCGGCGCCTCGTAGAAAACCAGCGTGCGCGCCGCTTGTCCAGTCTCGGTCGCCAAGGTTTCCAGCCGCGTGCGCCTTGCCCCGGCCTTCTCCGGCAAAAAGCCGATGAAATGGAATTCACCTGTTGGTAATCCTGAGGCCACCAGGGCGCTGAGAGCCGCGTTGGCTCCGGGGATGGGAATCACCGCTACTCCGGCGGCAATGGCTTCGGCTGCCAGCCAGGAGCCCGGATCGCTGATGCCCGGCATTCCGGCGTCGGAGACCACGGCCACCCGCCCGCCCGCCCTCAGCGCCCCCAGTAACTCAATCGCGCGCTGGCGCTCGTTGTGCTGGTGGCAGCTCACCGTGGGAGTCGTAATCTCGAAGTGATTTAACAGCTTTTGTGTTTGGCGAGTGTCTTCGCAGGCAATCCGGTCAGCGCGTTTCAGCACGTCGAGAGCCCGCAAGGTAATGTCGCCCAGGTTGCCGATGGGAGTCCCAACCAGGTATAGCCCAGGCGCAAGAGGTATCCGTTCGTCCGCGGCCATGCGCGCCTTCAGTCTCCGGTTTCCTGGCGCTCCAGCCGCCGCTGCTCGGCCAGCAGAGACATTGAGCTCATCAGGTTCTGCACGCTCACAATGCCCACCACGCGCCCGCTTTCGGTAATGGGAATCAGTGCCAGGCCGCGGCCCGCGGTGAGGCGGCGAATGGTGGTTCCCAGCGTGTCCTCAGGCCGCGCCACCTGGAAGGCCCGCGACATGACCGACTGCACATACCCGTTGCCGTCGTTGCGCAGGGCATCCACAATGCGCTGCCGCGAGACAATGCCGACAAGCTCCGGGCCGCGCACAACCGGAAAATCTTCCTGCAACGAGTGGACGCAACGCAGCAGCGCGTCGGAAAGAGTGTCGGACGGCGAGAGCGTGGAGAAATCGGTAAGCATCACCTCGTGCATCTGCACGGTATCCACAACCGACTGGAAAACGACTCCCTGGTCCTCGATTTGTGCGCCGATCATGATGAAGAAACCGGCGATGATGAGCCAATAATTGTGCAGAAACATGCCGCCCACCATGGCCAGCAGCGCCAACCCCTGGCCTATGCCTGCAGCCATCCGGCCGGTGGGAGAAAGTCCGTGTTCGCGTGCAAATCGCCCCCTCAGCAGGCGACCGCAGTCCAGCGGATAGGCCGGCAGCAGGTGCAGCAGAGCCAGGCCGGCTTGCATCCACACCATGCTGCGCAATAGGTAGGCTGAGGTGATCCAAGGCTGGACAAAGAGCTTTATATCCCCAGTCGCGCCCAGAAATGCGGCGATCAGTACCAGGGTCGCCGCCCCGTTCGCCAGCGGCCCGGCCAGCGCAATGGCAAACTGCCCGCTGCCCTGGTTGGCGTTCTCCTGGCTCTCAGGATTGGCATAAGCAAAAAGCCCGCCGATAGGCAAAAACAAAATGGCGCGCAAGCGCAGTCCCAGCCATGCCGCTACCAGCAGGCGCATGGTTTCGCGCACCAGCACCGTAGCCACCAGCACCATGAACAGCCCCAGGCCACGCGGCCATCCATCCGCCGCGCTTAACCCCAGGCACACCACCGCGAGCAATGGGAAAAAAGCGTGGACGCGCAATTCCACGCCCATCCAACGCCCCAACGGGATTGTCCACCCACGCATATTTGGATTGTATTAGGTCGCGGTCCAGTATGCTGATAACCGATGCGCGTCATCGCCGGATCGCTCCGCTCCCGCACACTCGAAGCCCCGCCAGGGTTGGCCACGCGGCCCACCAGCGATCGCCTGCGCGAGACCCTGTTCAATGTGCTGGCGCCTCGCATCCAGGGCGCGAATTTCCTCGATCTTTACGCGGGCTCGGGCGCGGTGGGCATTGAAGCCCTCAGCCGGGGAGCCAGCCAAGTATGCTTTGTCGAGCGCGCTCCTGCTGCGCAATCGGTGCTGCGCGCAAATCTCGCCCGGCTCAAACTCACCGCAGGATTTCAAATCCACAAGGTGAGCGTAGGAGCATTCCTGCGCCGCCCGCAACTCAACGAGACACAGAATTTCGACCTTGTGTTTCTCGATCCCCCCTACGATGCGGCCCAGGAATACGCCGCAACGCTGGGGCTGTTGGGAAGCGCCGCCACTGGCCTGCTTGCGCCGTCAGCGTTCGTCATTGCCGAGCACCGCCGCAAAGAACGATTGGAAACCCGGTTTGGAAGCCTCGAGCGCACGCGCCTGCTCGAGCAAGGCGACGCCGCTCTGAGCTTCTTCGCTGTCAGCCCTGCGGTTGACCAAGCTGCGATACTCTGACAGGCGCAGATTTTCTGGCTCGACGCAAACACGTAAACAAGGATGGAACGAAATGAAGATACAAGCAAGACTGGTCCTAGCTGGGGCGCTCCTTTGCACGATCGCCTTACAAGCCCAGGAAGCTGCTCCGTGGCTCATCGGCCCCTTCACGCGCCCCGCCACCGGCAATCCGGTTGTCATGCCGCGCCCGGAATCCACCTTTATTGACCCTGTATTGAAAGCCCCCGCGCACTGGGAGGCTCTGCACACGTTCAATCCGGCAGCCATCGTCCGCGACAACAAAGTCTATGTGCTCTACCGCGCCGAAGATAACTCGGGACAGATGAAGATTGGCGGCCACACCTCCCGGTTGGGAATGGCCGAGAGCACGGACGGCATTCACTTCACGCGGCGTCCCGAGCCCGTCTTTTTCCCGGCTGAAGATTCGCAGAAGTCCGCGGAATGGCCCGGAGGCGTCGAGGACCCGCGCATCGTCGAGTCCGACGACGGCGCCTATGTACTGACCTATACGCAGTGGAACGGCAAAATTGCCTCCATCGGCGTTGCCACTTCGCCCGATCTGCTGCACTGGACCAAGCCCGGCCCCGCCTTCCAGTCGGCCTCCGGCGGCAAATACGCCAAAATCTGGTGCAAATCCGCAGGCATCGTTACCCGCTTGGACAAGGACAAGGGCCGCCTCATCGCCGCCAAAATCGACGGCAAATATTGGATGTATTGGGGAGAAGGCGCCATCCACCTGGCCACTTCAACGGACCTGACACATTGGACTCCAATGGAAGACGCGAACGGCGCCGCCATCGTGTTGCTGAAACCACGGCCCCGGCACTTCGACAGCACATTCCCTGAATCCGGTCCGCCGCCCCTGCTCACCGACGCGGGAATCGTGCTCATCTACAACGGCAAGAATGCGCCAACGGGCGGCGATCCTGAACTGGGCCCGAATGCATACGGCGCCGGCGAAGTGCTCTTCGATGCGCACAACCCCGCTCACCTGCTGGAGCAAACAGATAAGCCTGTGCTGAAGCCGGAGTTGCCCTACGAGAAGACGGGCCAATACGCGGCGGGAACCACATTCGCCGAGGGTCTGGTCTACTTCAACAAACAGTGGTTCCTCTACTACGGCTGCGCGGACTCGCTCGTCTCCGTGGTTACCGCCCCGGCGAAATAGGACCGCCGGTTACTCTTTCGGCCGCCACCGCAGAATGGGCTTTCTCGCAGCCTGCACCTCGTCCAGCCTCGACACGCGCGTGGAGTGCGGCGCGGTCTTCACAAGCTCCGGCGTCTCCTCGACCTCGCGCGCTATCGACCGCATCGCCTCCACAAACAAGTCCAGTTCCTCCAGCGACTCGCTCTCCGTCGGCTCAATCATCAGCGCCCCGTGTACAATCATCGGAAAGCTGACCGTGTACGGATGGAAGCCGTAGTCGATGAGCCGCTTGGCAATGTCGCCGGTCTTCACGCCAAGCGCCGCTTGCCGCTTGTCGCTGAACACCACCTCGTGCATCGAAGGCGTTTTGTAGGGCAGCTCGTAAATGTCTTCAAGCTTTTTGCGGATGTAG
>PLZC01000109.1 GCA_003151985.1 Acidobacteriaceae bacterium | reverse complement strand
TCTTGTCTACGCGCGCGCGCCGGAGTCACCTGCGCAGCAAGCCGCTCCGGCAACCCCGGAGAGCGCCGTGGATGCAGGCAGTCAGCAGAATCCGAACTTCCCAGTTCAGGTCGGCAGCAGCCTGGTCCAAGGCCGCGCTACGAGCGACCCTCCGCTCTCGGCCTCGGCGCAACAACCCAACAATCGGCGGCCCCAGATAAACATAGATTCGGCTGTCGGTCAGCCTTATGTCATCTATGAGGGCCTTACGTTGGATACGGTTCTCATGAATCGCATTGATGGCGATGCAGCTGGCCCCGTCAAGGTACTTGTCTCGAATCCCGTCTACTCCCACGATCGCCAGCATGTGCTGATCAAGGAAGGGACCGTCGTGCTCGGGGAAGCCAGGAAGATCGGTTCCGGCGGCTTTGGTCAGCAGCGTCGCATGGCCGTGGTCTTCCATCGCATGATCATGCCGGACGGATATTCCGTGGACCTCGACCAGTTCCACGGTCTCGACCAAATCGGGGAAGAAGGCATGAAGGACGTGGTTAACAACCACTATTTCCAGATCTTCGGCGCCTCGATAACGTTGGGCATCATCTCCGGAGCAGGACAGATCACTCAGGGCGGCGGAGCCATCACTAACAGTGGTTCACAAGCGTTTACTACCGGAGCGGCCGGGAGTGTGTCGCAGTCGGCGTCCACAATTCTTGACCGCTTCATTCAAATACCGCCAACCATTACCATCCGTGAAGGGCATCGAGTGAAGGTGTATTTCACTCAGGACATGCTCTTGCCAGCATACGAAAACCACACCATCTCGCAGACGTACTAAGGAGACACCGATGCGCCACAAGACGAAGCTCGCTGCCCTCACAACAGTCCTTGGCCTTGCCTTCACGGGATGCCAAAGCCATCAGGCTAAGGTCGATGCGCTGCAGAAGGAGTATGACAAGCTCACTCAACAGTTTGGACAGGACTGTTCCGCTGAGTATTTGAAAGTCCCGCCAACCCTCAGCCAAAAATGTGTGGATGAGGACAAGACAATGAAAGATGTCTGGGATCGCCTCCAGGCCGAACGGTCAAAGCAATGATCAAGGAGGTCATTCATGAAAAGAGCATTGCTAATCTCGACAATTGGGTTTGCAACCGTGTTACCGCTAGCGTACGCGCAGTTCGGCTCGGGAGTCGTGTACGATCCGACGCAAGCCACTCATGCCGTGGTGCAGATCAAGAACGAAGAGAGATCCATAGCCAACGAAATTCAGCAAATCGAGGAAGGCCAGAAGATATTCACCAACACCGTAAAGCTGGCCGACAATGCCATCGCAACATACAACCTTGCGCACCAGATGGCAATGATGCCGCGAAGTCTGTATCAACCGTTCCTCTCGCGCTCGACCTATTGGATGGAACTGAACCACGCGGCCAACACCTATGGCAATTCAAGCCAGTGGACAAATGCGGTCAATACCGGCGCGGGCGCGAGCATCGGATTCCAGCAGGCAACGATACCCCGCACTGGCCAGATTAGAGGCTATGGAAACCTAAGCCAACTGGGACAGCAACAGATTGCGGCGCGAGGAGCTACCGCTGATCTTAATGACGCCATTACCACGAGCAGTATGCAAACTCTTGGCACGATTCGAACGAATTCCCAGCAACGTCAGGCCGACATTAAATCGCTAATGAGTGCGACACAGTCGGCAGACCCTTCCCAGCACACCGAGATGGCGACATTGCAACGCATCAACCTGGCGCTCATCCTGCTTCTTCAGCAACAGCAGGAGGCCAATCAGATCAGCCAGGCGAACACCTTACAGCAAATCGTCGGGCAAAAAACACAGCAGGACAACTTGAAGTCACTCTTTCAGCTTGGCAATGACTATCAACAGAACTTCAACACGGTCACGCCTCAACAGACGAGCACTGGGACACAGTGGGCGTTTCATTACTGATCCAAGAGAGGAGCGGTCATGGACCTTCTAATCATTATCAAGAACGGCTGCGATAGCGTCACTTCCACGGCCGCGCCATCTCTGGACGCTCTTGGGCTCCGAATGGTCATCGCTCTCGCTACGATCATGCTCGTATGGTTCGGTGTGCAAGAGGCTCTCGCATCCGCGCAAGGCGGTCCAGGATTCAACATTGCGAAGTTCATCAGTTTTTTTGTACTGATCACATTCGCCTACAGTTTCGTCAAGTTTTACGATGGCAGCATTCCGGGCATTGGTTATTCGCTGAAGGGATTCATTAGCGGAGGCACAAGCAGCCTTGTCGATTACATCGGTACCGACTCAACCCAGGAAGTTCAGACGACCATCCATACTGCGCTCAGCAAATTGGGGACGATGTCCCCTTCATTCACTGAGCCATATACGTTGATTTGCACATATACAGTTGAAATTGTCCTCGTCATCTTAACTGCGTTGATCTCCGTAATCATTGCATACGGCGCAATCGGCGCGACAATCATAGGGTTGCTCGGTCCGGTTTTCATTCCCTGGATGGTCTTTGATAAGACAGACTTTCTCTTCTGGGGATGGCTCAAGGGGTTCATCGGATTCGAGTTTTACAAGGTCGTCGCAGCCGCAACCATGAAGGTTGTGAGCCATCTGCTCATCACGTATCTCACTAGCGGCGCCATGAACGTCAACAGCCCTTCAAACCTCATCTACTTGATGCCTGGCTTGCTCATCATGTGTTTCATCGCCGGATTCATTCTGATCAAGATTCCAACGATGACTGCGACTCTTTTTTCCGGCCATACCGGCGGCCACAGCAGCGGTATGGGAAGTGTGATTACCGCACTCATTCTGAGAGCACTTTAGCCGGATTGGAGGACAGCGATGTCTACAGCAGCCACGCATTCACCGGAAATCACTCGCGCCGCGGAACGGTACCTGGAACAGTGCGGCGATCCGCTGGTAATGAATACCTACTTGAAAGTCACCATATTGGCTCTTGCGGTCGTTTGTGTGGCGCTGGCCGGGCTCCTTTTCAGGAGCCAGAAGGCGCTGGCCAATCTGCACCCCATGATTGTGCGCATCAACGACGTTGGCCGCGCTGAAGCCATAGACTATCGCAACTTCCAGTACCGGCCACAGGAGGCGGAGAACAAGTATTACCTCACGCGCTGGGCCGAGTTGTATTTCTCGCGCAATCGCTTCACCATCGAACGCGACCAAACGAACTCGCTTTACTTCCTGAACGACGACGTGCAGCGTGCGGTCATCAACATGGAACAGAAAGACAACATCATCCAGTCATACGCGCGGGACAGTACGCTTCCCTTCGTCGATATCGAAGTCAAAAACGTGGTCCTCGACGACCTACGACAGTCGCCGTATTCGGCGCGCATTGAGTTCGAGAAGGTCTACACCA
>PLZC01000298.1 GCA_003151985.1 Acidobacteriaceae bacterium | reverse complement strand
GAATACTTAAGTGAACAGTATTACAACTAGCCCACACTATAAAATCATCTGAGTGACCGCCGAAGCCAGCCCCAGATTCACTCTCATCCAGCGCCTTGTGCTGGCCGTGGTCCCGCCCGTGGTGTCGGCGATGTTATGGCTCGTCAGCCGTACATGGCGCTTCGAAGTCATTGCCGAGGAAGGCGTCATTCCGGTTCTCTTCGGAGAGAGGCCCGGACCGGAGATCTACTGCTTCTGGCACCAATGCGTCTTCCCTTGCACGGTATATTTCCGGCATTCGCGCGCGGTCATCCTGATCAGCAGAAGCTTAGACGGCGAACTGATCACCCGCACTCTCCGCATGTGGGGCTTCGATGCCGTGCGCGGTTCCAGTTCACGCGGCGCGCGTGAAGGCTTGCTCGGCCTCAGGCACATCATTGAGACAGGCGGCACGGCGATCTTCACAGCCGACGGCCCGCGCGGCCCGATCTATCAAACGAAGATGGGCCCCATCAAGCTGGCGCAGATGACGGGCGCGCCGATCGGCGCTTTTCATCTGGAACCGGAGCGCGCCTGGACCATGAGTTCGTGGGACCGGTTTCTCGTGCCCAAGCCATTTACGCGCATCGTGGTGAGTTGGGCGCAGTGGACCCGCGTGCCCGCCGACTTGCCGGCAGAGGAGTTCGAGCCCAAACGCGAAGAGCTGAACGCGGCCATTGAGCGAGCGCGGCTGCGGGCCTTGGCGTATTTTGGGAAAGGCGCATCGTGAGCGGCGAGGATCAACTGGCGGTTCTTCGCTTGGCTGATTTCGATTTTCACTTGCCTGCGGAACTCATCGCGCAGCAGCCGCCCGCCGAGCGCGGTCAAAGCCGCATGTTAGCGATGGACCGGTCCACGGGCGATTTGTGCGACGAGCACTTCGGTGATTTCCCTTCGTTGCTTAATTCAGGCGATCTGCTCGTCTTGAATGACTCGCGCGTCATCCCGGCTAGACTCTATGCACGCCGCACCACTGTGCGCGACCGGCAACAGCCCAGCGCTCTCGTCGAAGTGCTCCTGACCGAGCCTGTCAAGCCGGGTGCCCCGGGTCTCGATTCTGAGACCTGGGAAAGTAAGAACCTCAACCAGTGGGGTGAAGCAAACCTCAAACCTCAACCACCCGCCGGAGAAAACTGCTGGCATGCTTTAGTCAAGCCCGGCAAAAAGGTCGGCGTTGGGGAGCGCCTCGCATTTCCGTCGCCTTCCGGGACCATCGAGCTTGAGGCCGAAGTTCTCGAACGCGGCGAATTCGGCGAGCGCCTTCTCCGCTTCGCACCCGCAGCCGATTTCTTCGCGGTCCTCGACCGCATCGGCCACATGCCCTTGCCGCCCTACATCCGCCGCGACGATGCGGACGCCGACCGCGACCGATACCAGACCGTCTTTTCCCGCGAGCGTGGGTCGGTAGCCGCGCCCACGGCCGGCCTGCATTTTACGCCGGAGATGTTGCACACTCTGGCATCGAAGGGTGTTGAAATCGCGCGCGTCACGCTGCATGTAGGCCTGGGTACGTTTGCTCCCTTGCGAGTCGACCGGGTAAGCGAAGTTCACCTCCATCGCGAGCGCTATACGCTTCCGGCTACAGCCGCCGAAGCCGTCAATCGCGCCACAACAGAAGGCCGCCGCATTGTTGCCGCGGGCACCACGGTAGTCCGCACTCTCGAACACTGTGCCCTTCAGGCCCTCGGCACCCCGCTCCAGCCGCACTCCGGCGAGACTGAGATCTTCATCTCGCCTGGCTTTCAATTCCGCCTGGTCAGCGCCCTGCTCACCAACTTCCACCTGCCCCAATCGAGTCTTCTGATGCTGGTGAGCGCTTTCGCAGGTCGGGAGCGCGTACTGGCCGCCTATCGTCACGCGGTCCAGGAGCAATACCGCTTTTTCAGTTATGGCGATTGCATGTTCCTGGCATGACCCGCACTGATAAACTCTCTAGCGTGACAGATCAATCCAAGCCGCCCGTCTTTCTGCTCGACACCATGTCGTTCATCTTCCGCGCCTACCACGCCATGCAGCGCAGCCGCCCCATGTCCACGCGCTCGGGGCTGCCCACGGCGGCCACCTATGTGTTTGTGAACATGATCAAGAAGCTGCGCCAGGATTTTGCCCCGTTTTACTTTGCAGCGGTGTTTGACGTGAGCGGCGAGGTGTTCCGCGACGAGCGCGCCCGTACCATGGGCATGCTGCGCCGTTGGAACGGCAAGACACAGAGCTTCGACGAGATAAGCTACGAGGGCTACAAGGCCAAGCGCGCCGCCATGCCCGAGGACCTGCGCCGGCAAATTCCTTACATCCGCCGTTCTCTCGAGGCCTTGCGCATTCCTATTCTTGAGGCCGTGGGCTTTGAGGCCGACGACGTAATCGGCACCCTGGCCCGGGAAGCCGCCGAGCGCGGCCACGAGGTCTTCATCGTCAGCGGAGACAAGGACATGATGCAGCTGGTTACGCCGCAAGTGAAGGTTCTGAACCCGCAGAAGGACAATTTGATTCTGGACCCTGCCGGCGTGATGGCGACGCTGGGCGTGCCGCCGGAGAAGGTGGTGGATGTAATGGCTCTGCGCGGCGATTCCGTAGATAACATTCCCGGAGCGCCAGGGATTGGCGACAAGGGAAGTGTGGACCTGATCGTCGAATTCGGCAGCGTCGAGGCAGTGCTCGACCGTGCCGCAGAGGTTAAGCGCAAGACCTATCGCGAGTCGCTGGAGCAGAACCGTGACGCCGTCTTGCTGTCAAAAGAATTGGTGACCATCGACTGCCGCGTGCCGCTCGAATTGGATCTCACGGCTATGGAAACGCAATTGCCTGATCTTGAGGCATGCCGCGAGCTTTTCACAGAACTTGAGTTCACATCCATCCTCAAGGACCTTGCGCCGTCCGCTTCTGGGCCGGTCATCGAGTTGATTGAGAGCCCTTCCGCAGAACAGGAGGCAGCTTTTTACGCCGCAGCTCGCGAGCACGGTTTTGCCTTTGCGCTTGACGCCGCAGAACCTTCGGCTCCAGAGACGGAAGACGAGGTGGAACAACCGTTCACTTTATCTCTGCTCGCTGTAGTCGAAGCCGCTGAAAAGAGAACCCGGTCCAGCGTGGGTGTTTGCGCCGAGGCGGGTCGCGCGCTGTGCTTGCCGCTCACTCCAGAATTGCGCGCGTTGCTCGAAGACGCCGCCGTGCCCAAGTGCGCTCACGATTCCAAGCTGGCGCTCCATGTGCTGCACGGCCTTGGCGTTGAGTTGTGCGGCGCGCTTGACGATACGATGCTTCTTTCCTACGCGCTGAATCCCACTCATTCCACGCAATCGCTGGCAGACGTGGCCGCGCGCCATAGCCAGCCCGCGCCGTCCTCGCTGGCCGCGGGCGCTGCCACCATTCACGCACTCGTTCCGTCGCTGCGCGCGGAGGTGGAAAAGAGCGGCGTTGAGAGTGTTTATCGCGATATCGATCTGCCGCTCGCCCCCGTCCTCTATCGCATGGAGCAAGCCGGCGTGCGTATTGACACTGCCGTCCTCGATGGCCTCTCTACACGATTTGCGGCGGAACTGCATCGCGTCGGCGAACAGATCTACGAGCTTGCCGGCCAGCGCTTCAATGTCAACTCGCCCAAGCAACTCGGCGTTGTGCTCTTCACGCATCTTGGCCTACCCGCTCCGGTGGTTCGGGGCAAAGGTAAAGCGATCTCCACCGCGCAGGACGTGCTTGAGCAACTCGCCGAAAAGCACGAAGTCCCGCGCCTCGTGCTGGAATACCGGCACCTTTCCAAGCTCAAGTCGAATTACATCGATGCGTTGCCCCTGCTGGCCGATGCCGATTCGCGCGTGCATACCACGTTCCAGGCCGCAGCCACTGCCACGGGGCGGCTCTCCTCCGTCAACCCGAATCTCCAGAACATTCCCATCCGCACCGAACTGGGCCGCGAAATTCGTGCGGCATTTATCGCTGCGCCGGGCAACCAGCTTCTATCCGCCGACTACTCGCAGATTGAGCTTCGCCTGCTGGCTCACTTCAGCGGCGATCCGCTGCTGGTGCGTGCCTACCAGAACAACGAAGACATCCACACGCTTACCGCCAGCGAAGTTTTCGGTGTCGCGCCGGAGACCATGGATAAAGAAACCCGCAACCGCGCCAAGGCCGTCAACTTCGGCATCGTTTACGGCATCTCGCCATTCGGCCTGGCCGCACAGTTGGGCATTCCGCAACAGCAGGCTCGCCAGTACATCGACCGCTACTTTGCCCGTTACCAGGGTGTGCAGGCCTTTATCGAAAAGACCCTTGCAGCTACTCGTCAAACGGGAAGCGTGCGCACGCTCTTCGGCCGCATTCGGCCCATTCCCGACATTGAAAGCCGCAACCCCAACCAACGCGGATTCGCTGAGCGCACCGCTATCAACACACCGCTGCAAGGCACCGCCGCCGACCTCATCAAGCTCGCAATGATCTCCATCGACCGCAAGCTCATCGAGCGCGCCCTCAAGACCAGAATGCTCCTCCAGGTCCACGACGAACTGCTCTTCGAAGTTCCCGCTGAAGAAACCGCAGAGGTCGAATCCATTGTCCGCACCGAGATGGAAGGCGCGGTCAAGCTTAACGTTCCGCTCGTAGCCGACCTGGGTTTTGGCCCCAACTGGCGCGACTTATAATCCAAGGAGAGGTTCATATGAACGCAACGCGAAGCATTACCGCCGCGGCCGCGGGTACATTCGCCATTGGGGGCGATCTCACCGTCAATCGCCTTGCCTTCGGATCCATGCGCATCACGGGCCCCGGCATTTGGGGACCACCGGCGGACAAGCCCGCCGCGCTGGCCACTTTGCGCCGGGCTGTTGAATTGGGTGTCAACCTGATCGACACGGCGGACTCCTATGGGCCCTATGTCTCGGAAGAACTGATCGCCGAGGCGCTCTACCCTTATCCGGCGGGACTGGTCATCGCAAGCAAGGGCGGTTGGGAGCGCGTCGGGCCTGGCCAGTGGATTCACAATGCCAGTCCCAAACACTTGACGGAAGCGCTTGAGGGCAGCCTGAAGCGCCTGCGGCTTGAACGCATCGATGTGCATCAACTCCATGTACCGGACCCGGCTACTGCATACGAAGCCTCGATTGAGACGCTCGCCAGGCTGCAAGAGCAGGGCAAGATCCGCCATGTCGGGCTTTCCAACGTCACGCGTGAACACATCGAGCGCGCTCGCAAAATCGTTCCAATCGTCTCCGTGCAGAACCGCTACAGCTTCGCCGATCGCGAGTCTGACTTTATCGTGGATTACTGCGAAGCGAATGGCATCGGATTCATGCCCTGGGCTCCCATGGGGCAGGGAAGAAAAGCGCACGAGGCGATAGAAAAGACAGCCAGGGAGTTGAAGGCCACGCCACTCCAGGTTGCTCTCGCCTGGCTGCTCAAACGCTCCAAAGTGATCCTTCCTATCCCTGGAACATCATCGCCCGCTCACGTTGAAGAGAACATCGCTGCGGCGGGCCTGAAGTTGCCGCAAGCCGCCTACGACGAGCTATCCGCGCTGCACCATCCGCCGGTAAGCCTTCGCGGCTAGTGAGGATTCGCTTAATTACCACGTCGACTAAATCATGGTGCCGATGTGAACGCCTTTGTCGGCGCTTGTTCAGGCACCATCTTCCATTGTTTTCGCTCTCTGCCGTATGTGTCGCCGCCCTCTACTTCACGCGGCCTTACACGGATGTGCTGACCCGTGCCAGCTTTGCCACTGCCTATCCTGCACTGGTACTTCTTGCTGCAACCTTGCTGATCGGCCCCTGGAATCTTCTTCGCAAGCTGCACAATCCGCTTTCGAGCGATCTCCGGCGAGACATTGGCATCTGGGCGGGGATTCTCGGCGTTCTTCATACGGTAATTGGCCAAAACGTGCATCTGCGGGGAAGGCCCTGGCTTTATTACGTTTACGCTGCCAAGGAACACCATACCTTTCCTATTCGGCACGATCTTTTTGGCCTTGCGAATTATACCGGCGCAATCAGTGCTCTCATGCTCATCCTGTTGCTGGCCACGTCGAACGATTATTGCCTTCGAGCGCTCGGCACCCAGGGCTGGAAGCAGCTTCAACGTTGGAACTATGCAGTATTCGCGTTGGCCGCAATTCACTCCATCGCCTACCTGGCGATAGAAAAGCAGAAATCTTCCTTTGTGGTGACCGTCTTGATTTGTCTCGCCTGTGCCGTCGTATTGCAGGCCGCCGGAATCGTGAGGCGACGCGCAGGCTAGCGTCGGCTTTTGCCTATTAGCCTCCGCGGTTCGTCCAGAGTCTATCGGGCTTTTTGGAGCGAACGCTACACTAGGGAGAGGAGACTTCCCCCGTGCCCATACACCCCCCGGAGCCCCAGCCGGCAAAAGGCCCTGTGGTTCGTACCCGGCTCTCCGGGTTCGATCTGCTGCTCGATCCCCGCCTCAACAAGGGCACCGCATTTACTGAGGAAGAGCGCGACACCTTCGCGCTTCATGGCTTGCTGCCGCCGCATGTGGGAACGCTGGAAGACCAACGCGAGCGGCGGAAGATCGCACTGGATCATCGCGATACCCCGTTTGGAAAATACAACCTGATGCGCGATCTGCAGGACAACGATGAGACTTTGTTCTATTCGTTCATCCAACACAACGCGGAGGAATTGCTGCCCATTGTCTACACCCCCACGGTTGGCGAAGGCTGCCAGCGCTTCAGCGAGATTTGGCGCAAGCCGCGCGGCCTGTTCTTGAGCTACCCCAACAAAGCCCGCATGGACCAGATGCTCTCCGATGCCCGCTACGACCAGGTGCGCTGCATCGTGGTAAGCGACGG
>PLZC01000316.1 GCA_003151985.1 Acidobacteriaceae bacterium | reverse complement strand
GCCATGTCATTTTGATTCGAAAAGTGCGCCCATCCTGCGGTATGGAGCCTTCTGTTTCCGGGGTTGATGGGGGATCGAAATACCTCTTGTTCAGCAAATTGTAGAGGCCTGCGCTGAGATCTACGTGCTTGCCGATTCTTGGGCCCATGAGATTACAATTGACAGTTGAGAACGGCGGAATATGCTGCTCAGTGAAAGTTTCCATTCCGCTTCTATACTGTGAATCAAGGCTGGCGAAGAGGGCTCTCCGGAAAAGGGGTTGGATCAAATTGAGCTTTGCAAGGCTGCGCGGAGAATTGTCCAGAAACTGATTTGTACCCCTATCCTTGGTTTGCTGAAAGCTGTAGCTGGCAACACCCTCGAATCCATTTCGCAGTTGACCTTTAACTTCCAACTCGATCCCATTGGATTCGACCATCTGAAGATTGCGGAACATGAACATATCGTTGGCTTCGGGCTCCTGCGTAATCAGGTCGTCCATGGTGGTATGGAATGCCGAGGTTGACAACCAAAGGTGATCTGAGATGCCCTGCTCCCAGACGAGCTCGGTCGAATGAATCTTTTCTGGCTTAAGTGCGGGGTTGGGAAGATTGGGAGAAACTGAGTAGTACTTCTCATACACGTTTGGCACACGAAAGGCTTCCCCGTAAACGAGCTTCAGAGCAGTAATGCTCCAGGGGCGATAGATTAACGCAACCCGCGGGTCGGCACTCGCCTTCACACTGCCGTAGTAGTCATAACGAAACCCCGCGTTTAGAGCCAGAGACTTGGTGATGGTAATCTCATCCTGCAGATATGCCGCTCCGACAAGCGATGTTCGGTGGTCGCTGAAGGGAGATGAGTAGGGATTGAGGTTGTAGTTGCTTTGATCTTGCCGGATATTGTCGCGATATTCACCGCCGGCTGTTATCCGATTGCGGCTTAGGACTGTCTTTGTGACCTGCAACTCGGTTCCCCACCACTTTCCATCAGCGAAGTCTAGATTCGGACTTACCTGTTTCGGATCAAGTGAGGAAGGGTAGGCGTAAGTCCCCTGGTATGTATTCCGGTCATAGAAAGCTCGCGCCAACACGTCCCATGAACCTGCGAATGTGTGCTCGTATCGCAGGTCGAAGTATCCGTGGGAATCGGTTGTGCGGTTGGCTGGATTATTGAAGATTGTCCCGTAGGATCCGGTGGGAATGCCCTTCTCCCGTGTTCCATAGACGCCCTGAAAGATGAAATCACGGAACGAAACTGTGGCCAGCGCCGTTCCTAACTGATCGTCATCTGCGTGGCTTGCAATCCCATTATTTGTATCTATAGCGTTGAACTCCGGGTAGAAGAGCCGGTTCTGCCCTCGACTTCCATAGAAAGATCCAGAGACGAGAAAGGCAAGTCGCGAGAATTTGCGCCCATAGGTAATCCTTCCCTTGTAACTATTGAACGACGCTGCTTCGGCAGAGAGTTCAATTCCGTTCATGTCCTCTGCTCGCGTTGTAATGATGTTGATTACGGCAAATAGAGCATTGCTGCCATAAAGCGACGAAACAGGGCCACGAACGATCTCGATCCGCTGGATCAGTTCAATGTCGATCGGAAACTCAGTCCCAATCATGGCTTCGTCGTAAATGTTGTCATTGAGTCTATGACCGTCTACTAGCAGGAGGATTCTGGTGTTGAAGTCACCGGGCCGCGAAAACCCCCTTACGCCCAGGCTGCTGTAATTTCGATCGTAAGTCACAAAGAAGCTACGGACGGTCCGAAGAACGTCAGCAAGTGTGCGGTAGCCTTGGTCTCGGATCTCATCCGCGGTAATGACCGTCACCGAAGAGGGAGCATCTCCGGACGGCTGAAGATGTCTGGAGGCACTGTAGACTTTAATATTGCCCAGTTCCTCGAGGCTCGCTTCCGACAGATTAGGCGCTGACTGCTGACCGACGCAGGCGGTGCTAGTAACAAAAAGGAAGAAGAGACCCGCGAGCGCGACGTTCTGGAATATTGCAGATAACGTGACCTTCATGTACCAACCTCAACTTAGCCGCAAAACTCCGGTTCGTCCTTGGCAATGCCCGAAGAAAGGTCTTCGAGAACAGAAGTGCGCCATTAGAATTACAGATGAAGCCATTCGGTGAAATGGCACGTTCGAGCCATTAGTATGACATAACTCACATTGTCAAATGAGATAGCTGTGTGCTGGCAAGTCGCCGGATCGGCGAGCGTTCGCGTCAACGTGGGACTCGTTGAAGAAAACATTGCATCGCCTCAACGGGCCTCCCGCGATAAGGGGCCGGTTCAGCCGATTCAATCTCAGATGAGGCCCGGCGCCGTGGAGGCCCGACGATAGAAGCAGTTAGCCCCCTTCACCGAAGCGCACCCCAGTGAATGATGCAATGGTCAACGATCAATGCCAATGCTACTAAGACGAGTACGACAACAAGGTTCATGACTTCTCCTTCGCACTGAGTCATGTGCTGCTGAGTAATTCTGATCAACTAACAGCCCGCCATCCGAGCAACACGTGACACTTAATGTGACATTTCAGAGAACCTCCAATTGGTCTCCAACTTCTATCTTGCACTTATGGATCTCTCCTGCACCCAGTTCCAGAACGCTGCGAACCTTCAAGCTGATACCGGTAACTCTGAACGGCGGCAACCGGTGCCATAGTTTTAGAACTCTGAAGTGCTTGTCTAGCGCGATCACGTCGATCGAAAATAGCATGCCAAAAGTGTGAATGCCAGATGAGGGCCTGATAAGAAGCCCGCATCCGGCATCGAGCTGTTTTTTGCCAGCCAAACCAAACAAGCGAGTCAGAGACGTGTCAGCCACTTTTATGCACGTACCGATTGTGATGGCTTTCGTTTTGTTTCTCAGTTTCATGGTTGTTTGTCACAGTCCATTACGTTGAAGAGTTCACTGGGCCTACTTGGTAGCTCTCTTTCTGCGGTAAATCACGAACGCAAGTACAACCACGGCCAGAACACCTGCCACGATCCGAACGATCATTGTCGTATCCATATGCTGTTTCCTCCTTTCTCTGAGACTCGATTTTCTGCCAAACTTTTCAAGTGCGGTTACCAATCTCGGGTACCTATCCCGATCGCATTATCTGAATGCCTGCAAATTATGCATAATGTTCAAGATTGCGGGCGCTAGCAGAACGATGAATATTGTTGGGAAGATGAACAGAACAAGTGGAAAGAGTATCTTGATCTTGGTCTTCGCAGCCATTTCCTCGGCTCGCTGCTTTTTCTTCAAACGAATCTCGTCAGCAAACCTGCTCAATGCTCTGACGATGGGAGTGCCAAATCGGTCAGCCTGTGTGAGCATGGCTACGAACAGCGAAAACTCTGGAATCTGCGTTCTTTCTGCAGCGCTTCTCCATGCTTCGAGTCGATGCTTACCTGCCAATTGCTCCAGATTAACCTGCAGAAATTCCTGGTTGATTTCCGGGTGGCTGATAGCCAACTCCCGTCCAACCCGCAACATTGCCTGATCCAGACCCAGTCCCGCATCTACGCATATAACCAGGAGGTCCAATGCATCGGGCAAGCTCCTTCTGATTCTTTCTCTTCGTTTTTTGACCTTGATCTTCAGCCAGGTATCCGGTGCGAGGTAGAAAACGGCTGCCAGCGTTAGCGCCCAGAAGATAGTATTGTTGTGAATGAAGCTTCCAGATACAAGGCCTATCAGCGGGCCGATGAGACGGCTGGCAAAGTAGGCGTCAATGCTCTTGCCGCTCTTGATTCCCGCATTCAACAGTTGCTGCCTTATCTTTTCATCCCCGGCAAATCCGAAGCGGGCTCGCATATTCCTTGATAGGGACAGCATTGCTGCTTGCCACCGCTCTTTGTTCCCGATCATTCTTTGGTCCGCGCGAGTGCTTTGGACCATCCCGAGGATTCGCCTTGCAGCGAGAGATGGCCTCAGAATCACCGGCGCGAGCAGGAGAGCAAGAATGAGAAATACCGTAAGCGTCAACGCAAAGTAGAAAATCAGAGTCATGTCGTCTAGGCCTCGATTCCATTGACGATTTGTCGGATGATTAAGGTCCCGGTCGCCAACATCCCAATGCCGATGTAGATCATCTTTCGGCCAATCGGGTCGTGCAGAAGAATATTGGAGTATCCCGGATTCAACAGGTTGATCAGGACAAGCATCACCACTGGAAGGGCGCTCAAAATCCACCCTGTGAGTCTTCCCTGGGCTGTTTGAACGCGAATCTCGCCCTGAATTCGCATGCGTTCCCGGATTACGAAGACAACTCTATCAAGTATCTCGGCGAGGTTGCCGCCAGTGTCTTTTTGCACCAGGATTGCAGTCACGAGAACGCGCAGGTCGAGCGAAGGAACGCGATCCAGAAGTTGCATGAGCGCATCGCGCAAAGGCAAACCCAGGTTCTGCTGGTGGAAGATCTCTTTGAATTCACCCGCGGCCGGTTCCTCTGCGCTCTTGGAGAGCATTTCGATGGCGCCGACCATTGAATTGCCGGCGCGAAGTGCACGGGCGAGCATATCAATGGCCTCAGCAAGAACTGCGTTGAATGCGTTGATTCTTCTCGACCGCTTGAAAGAAAGAATGCCGTATGGCAGGAATGCTAGCGCTGCCGCACACGGCAGATCGATCATAACCATTGATGCGAAGAGCCAAGCGGCAGCATAGCCTACGATGAAAAGACCGAGACTGCCTAAAAGGACAGTACTGACAGTCGTCGAGCTGTGAGCCTGAAGAATGAGTTGCTGCAGCTTTCTCGAAATGTGATAACCGTCCAGCATCTCCTCAAACCACTCAAACTTGCCCGTTCTCTCCGCTTTGAGCAATCGGGTGGACTCTGCAGAAATTGAGCCCTCGATGCTCCGCAATGTCTGAATTGCAGCCATCCGCCGATCGATTGCTTTTTCCGCCGGCGACCGACGCGTCATCGCGATAACGAGAGAAAAGGTGATCAGTAGAATCGAGATAAATCCGAGAACTAGGAGAACCATTTCAATACCCTCTACACTTCCAACGAGTAGTCGAGCAAACCTGTCGGTAACGGGATGCCGGCGGCAGTCAATTTATCGCCGAACTTTGGGACGATGCCTGTTGCGCGGAACCGGCCTTTTACTTTCCCGTTAAGGCCGATACCCTCCTTTTCAAAGACAAAGATGTCCTGCATGCTGATGACATCACTGAAGGCTCCGGTCAACTCGGTGATGTGCGTAACGCGTCGTGATCCGTCGCTCATTCGGGCTATCTGCACGATGAGGTGGACGGCTGATGCGATCTGTGCGCGGATAGCCTTTTCAGGTAAATGGACGCTGCCCATCATTGCCATCGTCTCCATCCGAGCCACGGCATCTCTCGGAGTGTTTGCGTGAATCGTTGTTACAGAGCCATCGTGGCCGGTATTCATGGCTTGTAACATATCGAGACACTCTTCACCGCGGACCTCGCCAAGGACGATTCGGTCGGGGCGCATACGAAGTGCGTTCATGACCAGTTCTCTCTGTCGCACGGCGCCTTTGCCTTCCACGTTCGGTGGCCGGCATTCAAGCCTTACTACGTGCTCTTGTTTCAATTGCAACTCGGCCGAGTCTTCAATTGTGACGATGCGCTCACGCTCGGAAATAAAGCCGGACAGCACATTCAGTAAGGTGGTTTTGCCTGCGCCGGTGCCCCCGGAGACGATGATGTTGAGCCGGGCCTGGACTGCTCCCTTAAGCAAATCGAGCATTGGCTGAGTGAGCGCTTTGTTGCGCAGCAGATCTTCTGCTACCAAGGGGGTTGACCCGAACTTTCGGATAGACAGAATAGGGCCATCCACGGCCAGAGGCGGAATGATAACGTTAACTCGTGAGCCATCTCTCAGGCGCGCGTCGACCATGGGCGAGGACTCATCCACTCGCCTTCCGACTCCCGACACGATCTTGTCGATAACATGCATAAGGTGGCCATCGTCCTGAAATACCACAGCGGTCCTTTCTAGCACGCCGCGTCGCTCAACATAAACCGCGTTATAGGTGTTCACCAAAATGTCATTTACGGTCGGGTCTTGAAGCAACGCCTCAAGCGGACCAAGGCCGAAGACTTCGTCAAGAACTTCCTGAGCCAGGCGGTCCCGTTCAGTTGAGGAGAGTGGAATGCTCTGCGCGAGGAGCATCTGATGAATCACAACCAAAAGTTGCTGTTGCGAAGCGCGGTCTTCGTGCATGAGGGCGATCTTGCCGAGATCCACTCGCTTGATGAGTTCCTGGTGTACAGCGGACTTGATTTCCTGCTGTATTTTTTGAGCAGCAGGCCTTGCCCCTTTAACGATGGGTAGAACAACCCGGGTGCTGACATTGACGGCTAAATCAGTCATAACAAACTCCTCGATAGTTCAACGGCACACGCGACCTACTTCCACAGCGAAAAACGCTTTTTGACTGGCTCCTGAGCGATTGCCTCAACCGGTCCGGCTAGTGCCGCAGCCCATTTCATCAACTGCAAAGAAAACTCCGACCTACGATCAGGCGGCACCGGCTCACCGGTGTTGATAAATCGGACCAACTCGCTATAGTTATTGGGAATCTTGATCGCGATCGGCAGGCGGATGGCCTTCTCGATCTGCTCGATAGTGACTGCTTCGTGGGAGGAGTAACGATTGATCAATACCTGAAGTTTCTCGGTAGATTTTTTATTCTGAATCAGACCGTCAACATAACGGGAAAGATCGCGAATGGCGCCGATTTCAGGCGTAGCAATCAGGTATACCCGGTTCGAGAGATCAATGACGGCAAGGTTGATATCTTCGAACGATGCTTCGCAATCTAGCAAAACGAAATCATATTGAGTGCTTAGGAAATCTAGTGTCCGCTCGACTGACTCAGAGTCAGCAGTCCTTACACGCCCATGAATGTCTGGAGAGGAGAGAACATTCAAGCCGCTGGGATGGGTTGCAACGAATCCCCGGAGCAAATCCTCATCTAACCGGTTGACGTTTCGAACGAGCTCCTGGAAGTGATGATGGTTTCCGTCCAATCCCAGGTAGAGGGACACATGCCCTAGCTCCGAGTGGTTGTCGATGAGCAAGACCTTCTTCCCGAGGGCACCGACCAGGTACATGGCCAGATGAACGGCTAGCGTGGTCGTGCCGACACCGCCTTTTGCGCCAAAGAAGGATAGTACTTTACCAGAATTCGCCGGACGCTCAATGATGGCCGACCAGCGTTCGTCTAGCCGGACTATCATGTCCGTGAATTCATTGCCGTCGAACGGCTTACTTAAAAACTCACTGCAACCGCTTCGCATAACACGCAGCAAAAAGTAGGGATCCATTGCGGAAGAGAAAGCCACAATCGCGATCTTGTGGTAGAAGCTTTGGCGTAAGAATTCAGCGGTTTCGAGCGCAAGTTCAGGTTCCCTATCGAAGTCAATCACCGCCACGCAGGCCTGAGCATCGATCTCCCGCTCAGTGAAATGCGGGTGCTTAGCAGCCGAGAAGTAATCTTCGAAATCTACCTGGACTAGCGCCCAAGGCATCCTGGCGGCGGCCTCGCGGATTTGATGCACCGTCTCCTGTTCGACATTCACGGTAAGCATCGCTACCTGGAGGGAATCCGCCGCCCGCTTTGGCCGCATCATTGCTTACCACCAATCACTGTCGCAGGTTGCGTCATTAGCTTGCGCTTGCCTGTACTCTTGTCGAATTGCGTGGGGTCGAGCATCGGCAGCGGAAATGTCGGCGCGGTGGGCTGATTCATGTCGGTCAAAGGATCGACCACTGTTGGAGTCACAACTACTACCAATTCCACTACCGAATGATTGATGTTTTTTGATCTGAAGAGCTGACCAAGGACCGGTATGTCGCCGATACCCGGCATTTTGCTCAGTATGTCGGTGGTGCGATGATCGAGCAGTCCGGAGATAGCGAAGCTTTGTCCGTCCCGAAGTTCTACTTGTGTATCTGCTCGCCTAGTGGATATTGCGGGGATCGTGTATCCGGAGATGGAGACGGAATTGGTGTAGTCCAAAGCGCTCACCTCGGGTAAGACTTTCAATTGAATGGTCCCGTCGTCATTCACGATGGGTATGAATTCTAACTTCACACCAAACGAACGGAACTGAATGGTGATGGAAGTAGCTCCGCTGGACGAACCTTGAACAACAGGAAAGGGAAACTCTCCGCCGGAGAGAAACGATGCCTTCTGCCCGCTGAGCGTCGTGATGGTCGGCTCGGCAAGGATCTGCAACACCTGCTTGCCTTGCAGGTCTCTTAGGGTCAGCCCGACATTAAGGCCCGTGTTGAACAAGAGAAGGTTTAATGGATCAGTTGCGGTCAACTGCGGCGGACCGGGCACACCGCCGGAGCCGCCGGTGCTGACCGAGGGGAACTGTCCGGTTTGGGTGGCGCCGGTATTCTTGCCCTCGCTAAATAGGTTAATGCCGAACTGGTCCAGCTTCGACCGGTCGATCTCGATCATCTGTACCTTTAGCTTGACCTGCTTTGGATGAGAATGCATCACGGTCATCGAGTTGACAACGCTCTTTGTATACATACCCGCGAGCTTGACGGCCGTATCGGCGGAGGCATCGCTTAACGCCATACCGGAGAGAGAGATCCGGTCCTGCCGCGCCTCCACGTTGATGTTGTCGAGTGGTAGCGCCTGGTGAATCTCCTTTTGAAGGGTCGCGACCTCTACGTCTGAGGAAACCAAATACGTCTGCGATTGTCCGATTTCATTCCACAGAATCAGGCTGCTGACTCCCGGTGTTTTGGCCGTAACTACTATCTCACTGGGGCTAGACGTAAAGGAGTCAACGACCGCTGGATTGCTGACGTATACACGTTTCAACCGGGCCGGCATGCTGATAACAATCGACCGACCCACCAGAACGTGGAGCGACTGACTTGGGAGCTCTGTTTGGGTAGTCAGCGCGGTAGTTGCGTCAGGCGATGTCGCGATGGTCGACGGCGCGATCGAATCGGCACCATGGGCAGTTGCGGTCGGCGTTGTTGGTGCGGTTTGTGCTTGGATTAGGCCGCACAGCATTACCGGACCGAGTGCGCGAAAGAGTCGGACTTTCAACATGCTATTCATGGTTGTCCATAGGGTCGCGCAACTTAAAGCTATTCACGACTTGTTTATCGCCCAAGACGGTGACCACTTCGTATTCCTTTGGCTTGGGCGGCAAAAGCCTGGCGATGGTCGCTACGCCTCTGGATACTGGCGCCGCAGTCCCCGCGAGTTCATTGAGCCCGACCGACAGGCTGGGCTTCTGCTCCCGATCAGCGCCGTTTCTGAGAACGAAGTGAATCGCTCCCAGACTGGTCGCAAGTACTGCTCTCTCGGCATCCTCGGGCTTCAATAGAAGCGTAACGACATTGACGCTGGCCGGTTTGCCATCTGGATCGGGATGGATCTGTTGGCCCGTGGCAAGAATCACTACATCCTGTAAAACCGTCGCTGTCCTGGGTTCTGGGGACTTGTCCGAATGATAGGTTAACAACACATCGACATGGGTCCCTGGCTGCATGAAGCCGGCTACGCCCACAACTTCGTCGGAACGGAGCGAAATGGCCCGCATGCCCGAAGGAATATTTGCACTCAAGCCGACACCGGCTCCTGCCGCGGCAACATGGCGGTCAAGAATAGGCTCGCCTTTCGCCAGCGGATAGAGCACTGTTCTGCCAGCCACGTCTTTTATCCTTGCGAAGCCCCCTGATAGCGGTGCGGAAGAGGGCCATTCAACCAATTGCAGGCTTCCAGGCTTCAATACCTCACCTGCTTCGAGCGCCTTGGCTGCCGCGACATATAGTTGCTTCTGCTTATATTGACATCACTCGCCGGTGGGGTAATGGCAATCGGACTCGCGCTTTATCATCGCCAGTTCAAGAACACATGTCTTAATACTCTGGAAGATGGAGTAGATGATGCGAACCACGGACTGCACGTTGACGAAGCGGACCATGGGCCTGGTACGGCGGCGAACTTCAACGAAGCAGCGTTCGATGATGTTGGTAGTGCGCAGCTTGCGCCACAGATGCTTGGGAAGCGTGAAGGAGGCAAGCAGGTCGGACAGATCGCGCTCCAGTTGTCGCACTACGGTGGGATAATGTTGCCGCCAGCGGCGGCAGAAGGCCCGCGCGGTAGCCCCTATCTAGACTAGTAATTGTCCCGCACGCCGAAAAGCGATGATTCGCCATAAAACGGCCCTGTTACGCAACGCGGGGGTAAGACAGCCCCATTGGGTCCGGAATGAAGTATTTTCGCGGTTTGGGAAAGGCAGGCTTCCGGCGCGTGCGCGTGGGGTTTTGGGGTTCGGCAGGAGGGAGCGGCCGCAAAGGCCGCGGTGCATCCCCCGCGGCGTGCGAGGGGGCCCATTCTCCGGATCCGCCGGGCGAGAAGGAGAACGAAGCTCCTCAAATTCAGATCCAACACCTTCCCGGTTCACCTGTAAGACATAAAGCAAGAAGACATCATTTACTCGATGAATGACCAGAGACAGCGGCCCGCGGA
>PLZC01000008.1 GCA_003151985.1 Acidobacteriaceae bacterium | reverse complement strand
TGAAGACGCGCTTCTTCCCGTCATTTTTCCCGTTCACCGAGCCCTCGGCCGACGTGCAGATCAGTTGCATCTTTTGTGGCGGAAAGGGTTGCCGCAAATGCAAGCAGTCGGGTTGGATCGAACTGCTCGGCTGCGGCATGGTGGACCCGGCGGTCTTTGCCTTCGCTGCTGAAAAGCAGCCCGCCTACGACCCAAAGAAGATCTCCGGCTTCGCCTTCGGCATGGGCGTCGAGCGCATCGCCATGATGAAGTATGGCATCAGCGAGATCGGGCAGTTCTACGCGGGGGACATGCGGTTCCTGGGGCAGTTTGTTTAGCAGGCTGGCGCGCTTCGCGCGATGGCAGGTTGGCAGGTTGGCAATATGAGCAGGACGCGGCATTATCGCGATTTGATTGCATGGCAGAAGTCCATGGAACTTGCGCGGTTGATTTATGCGCGGACAGAAGAGTTTCCAAAGTCGGAGACGTTCGGCCTGCGAATGCAACTTCGCCGATCGGCCGTGGGCGTGGCCAGTCATATCGCCGAAGCACACGGACGTCTGAACGATATCGAAATGCGGAAGGGGCTCGGCACGGCCCGGGGAGCCATTAACGAATTGCAGACTCAAACCGAGTTGGCAGCCAGCCTGGGCTTTTTTGACACCACAACCAGCGAAGAGCTTCTTGACTTGGGCACTCGCGTAGCCAAGCTTATCAACGGTCTATTGGGCGTGCTTGAGTCGGACATCGAACCATCTGGGACACGCGAACCCGCCAACTCGCCATCGCGCGAAGCGCGCCAACTTGCGAAGAGAGAACCTTAATCGATGAAGATACTGACAAAATGGCTTCGATCATATCTCCAGGAATTGAACGTCGACGACTCTCAACTCGCCGAAGACTTGACCCTGCGCGGCATTGCCGTCGAGGGCATATATGACCTCGACGGCAACGGATCGCTCTACGAGATGGACATCACCACCAACCGAGTGGACGCCATGAATCACTACGGCGTGGCGCGCGAGGCGGCAGCAATTTATGGCGTCGCTCTCAAGCCGCTCGATTTCCCGCTTCCTGAAGCCCGGCCCGCCGCCAAGCCCTTCTCCGTGCAAATCGAGGCCCAAGACGCGTGCGGACGCTTTACTGCGCGTGTGCTTCGCGACATCAAGATCGCCGACTCGCGCGATTGGTTTCCCGACGCTGAAGTTGCCACCTACTTCAAGCTCCTCGAGCAGAAGCAAATCTCAAACGCCGTCGACGCCACCAACTTCGCCTGGCTTGCGATGGGCCAGCCCACGCACGTTTTTGACCTGGACAAACTCGAGGGCGGCATCGTGGTTCGCCGGGCACACAAGGGCGAGAAGCTCAAGACGCTCGACGGCGTGGAGCGCACACTAGATTCCGAAGACCTGGTTGTCGCCGACCATGCCAAGGCTGTAGGTCTGGCCGGAGTCATGGGCGGCTGGGGCACAATGATTACTGCGACCACCACCAACGTCCTCGTCGAGGCCGCATGGTTCGATCCGGTCGCGGTGCGGCGCACGGCCCGCCGGCACGGCCTGCACACTGACGCCAGCCATCGCTTCGAACGTGGCGCCGACTTCAATGCTGGACCCGTAGCCTCGGCACTGGTCAGCCGGATTCTGCTAGCCAGTGGCGGCCACCTCGAAGGTGAATTGGTTGACGTGCGCATTCCGGCTATCGAGCAACGCACGGCTCGCCGCAAACCCATAGCCCTGGCGCTCAATGAAGTGCATCGCATTTTGGGCACGACAGTGGAGGCGGAAGGGATTACAGCGAAGACGGTCGAAGAAGTGCTGACGGCACTCGGGTGCGGATTAGCACGTCAAAAAGAGGAGGCAGCGTGGCTTGTCATTTTGCCCAGTTGGCGTCTCGATTTGGAACGCGAGATCGACCTGATCGAAGAAATCGCGCGGGTCTACGGCTACAACCGCTTTGCCAACACGCTCCCGGCTTTCGGCGAAGGTGTGCGCGCCCTGCCGTGGGCAGAGAGCGAGGCCACAGTCCGGCGTGCTCTCCTGGCGGCCGGCTTTCATGAGGCGATTGCCGGCACGTTCTGCTCCGCCACAGAAGCCGCGCTCACGGCCCCACAGCCGGGTTTGGTCGTCCCGCTGGGCAACCCGCTCAACGACGAAGCCGGTGTGCTGCGGCCCTCGCTGGTGCCCGGCATGCTGGCGATGATTGCCGGCAACCTGAACCGCGACGTCAGCGATGTACGCCTTTTCGAGTTGGGCACCGTCTTCAGCGGCGCCACCGAGAAGGTAGGCGAGCGCCCCTCCCTTGCTTTTGGCGCGGTTGGGACGCTCGCAGAGCAAGGCCCGCAGCATCCCGCGCGCCCAGTCGAATTCCACGACATGAAGGGCGTCGTCGAACAGGTGCTGGCGCGTTTTCAAGCCCGCTCTGTGTACTTTGACCGCTTCCCTACCGAAACCGGGCTCACGCCCAAATGGCTGCATTCCTATCGCGCTGCGCGTGTGGCGGTCGACGGCGCGACTGTCGGATGGTTCGGCCAGTTGCACCCCCGGGAGGCTGCGGCGCGCAAAATCAAGGACCCTGTGCTGGTGGGCGAGCTGTATCTCGACCGGCNNACGGTTCGTCGCGATTTCTCCCTGGTTCTGGACCAGAGCATTCCCTGGGAAACCATCGACCGGACACTGGCGGAATTGCAAATCCCCGAACTTGTTGAATGGCGTGTGCGCGAGATCTTCCGCGACCCCAAGTTGGGTGCGGGCGAGTACTCGCTCCTGATGGGCGCCACGTTCCAGGCCAGCGACCGAACCCTCCGCGAGGAAGAACTGAAAAATTTTCAATCTCAAGTTGTTGAAGCTGTTGGCAAGGCAGGCGCCCGGTTGCGTAC
>PLZC01000274.1 GCA_003151985.1 Acidobacteriaceae bacterium | reverse complement strand
TTGGCGTCGTACTGCGGCGGAATCCAGACGAACCTCACACCGTAATCGAGGGTCAGCCGCTGCGAAACCTGCCAAGTATCCTGCGTATAGAACTCCAACTGGTTGTAGCGGAAAAAGCCGATCGGGCGGGAACTGGATTGGTCAAACGACTGGAAATCGCCCAGCAAGGCGCTGGCAAAGGGCGAACCGGTGTTGGAGGGGCAAGTGGTGGGACTGTTCGAGGTGGCGCAGTTATTGAAGTTGAACTGTCCGTTGAAGTTTCCCCACGCAATCTGGTCCTTGCGATTGCGCTGATAGAAGACGCCGAACTTGAAGGTGTGGCTCGACTTCACCCAGGTCAAGTTGTCGTTGACGTTGATGGTTGTGTTGGCCTGGAACCACGGAGTTGCGCCGAAGTAGGACCACGCATAGCTCTGACCGTTGCCGCCGTAGCCGAAGTCGGGAATCGAAGTGTCGCTCGAGACCGGATAGAGCAGCGGCAGGTTAATGCTGTTCTTGCCCACGGAGATGTTGCCGTTGTTACCGGTGGTATTCGAGCGATATTCGCTCGGCCCCACGCTCACTTCATTCAGCAGCTTGGGTGTCAGAGTGCTTGTCAGGTCGGCAGCCAGATTCCACCCATTCTGCGTATTCAGGCAGCCGCCCACAATCTGGATTTCGCCGTCGCAGGGTAGGCCCACCTGGCCCACCGGCGCCACTGTGGACTGGTAGTTGCCGATCCAGCGGGCAAAGATGCGCTCGCCGGGCGTGATCTGCCAGTCGGCTCGGCCAATATACTCGCGGCGGGGGTTGTCATAGGAAAGCGTGTCGATGCGGTTGTAGGAGTCCTGCGTTGTACCGTAGTTGGCCACATTAGGCTGCACGTAGAGGTTGAATACCGTCTGCATAGCGGAAACTATGCCTGAGGTAATCTTGTTCCCGGGGTACGGTGTAGTGGTTCCCGGTTGATAGATGGTCAACGCGTTGCCGCTACTGTCGATGCTTTGCGAGAAGTCGCCCTGCCGTTCCAGCGCAGTGGGCACATAATAGGAATTTGTGCCGCCGGGAACGAGCTGCTGATACTGCTCCGTGGAGAAAAACCAGAAAAGTTTGTCGTGTTTGATGGGGCCGCCGAGGGCGATGCCCTCGGTGTTGTAGCGGTAGAGTTGCTTGGGGAGGTTGTTGTTGTTGTTGTACCAGCCGGTGGCATTCATGCCCTCGTTGCGATGAAAGAAGTGGGCATTGCCATGCAACCCGTTCGTTCCGCCTGCCGATACCACGGAGATCTGCCCACCAGACGCTTTGCCGTATTCAGCCTGGTAGTTCGAAGTCAAGACCTTCACTTCCGCGATGGCGTCCGGGTTGATGGTTACGTGCGTGCCGCCGTTGTTGCCCGTGTCCACGTCGGACGTCCCATCCAGCGTAAACTCATGCGAGTTGGCGCGCGTGCCGTTGATGTTGTAGGTATCCAGGCCGCCGGTGGAGGACGCGCCAAATTGTCCCACGCCTGCGACGCCGGGAATTAACCGCATGTAATCGAGCACATTGCGCCCGTTGGTCGCGACCTCTTGCAACTGCTTGCCCGTGATCAGGTCGGAGCGCTCGCCCGAGACGGTCTGCACCTGCAGTTGCCCGACATCGGCCGTAACAGTAACCGACGCGGCAATCGCGCCCACCTGCAGTGCAAAGACTCCCGCGTTCAGATTATCGGCCGCGTTCAAGATCACGCCCGATTTCGCCAGGGTGCCAAATCCTTGAGCGCTCACCTCCACCGTATAAGATCCGGGTGGCAGGTTGGGGAGTGAAAACGTGCCGGTTGAACTGCTGGTTGTGGTGCGCGTGATTCCCTTGGTCGGCTCAGTCGCAGTAATTTTGGCGCTGGGAACAACCGCCCCGGTCGGATCCTGTACCGCGCCGAAGATCGATCCCGATGTGACCTGGGCCCACGAAGACGGCAGACTCAACAAGGCGATCGTTCCCAGCAACCACATCGCCAGTCTGATGCGCCTGTGATGCGGGCGTCCCAAATTACTAGAAGCTTGTGCAAGCTTTCCCTTTGCGTACCGCATGCTACCTCCTGAATTTGCGTCATGAGAGCAACGAGGTTGTTCGATCTCAATGGGGTTCGCCTCTGCCTTGGTGCAGACCCCTCCGGAAATTACCCGACCGGCCTGAACGTAGGACTCCAGTATCACGGAAGTCATGAAGTCCTGTTGAGGAATTGTTGATGATTTTCTGATGGTCTATATGCTGTTGAAATAAAGTGAGTTATCTTGGTTGGCTTGCGGTGGTACACTGATGGCAATGCCGGCCGATCTGCATTTTTCGATCGCGGAATGGACCATCCATCCCGAATTGAACGCAATTTCGAAGGGCGATGTGACAATTCACCTTGAACCGAAGGTGATGAAGGTCCTTCTGCAACTGGCCATGTCTCCCGGTCAGGTGCTGAGCAAGGAACGGCTGATCGAATCGGTATGGCCCGAGACATTCGTCAGTGACGACGTGCTCACGCGCTGCATTTTTTTGCTCCGCCGGGAAATGCAGGACGATTCCCACGCCCCCCGTTATATCCAAACCATTCCCAAAGCCGGATACCGCCTGGTTGCGCAGGTTCATCGTCCCGATCTGCCGGAGAATCGGAACTCTGCTCCTCCCGTCGCCATTCAGTGGGCATCTGCCGCAAGCGCGGGCCTTGCCGAGCAGACAACGGCCCTCGAACAGCTCCCAGAGCCGGCGAAAGAGATGGCCGAGAAGGGGAAGCGCCTGCGGGGACGATGGCCCGTTGTCGTCGCGGCAATGGCCCTGGCCGCCGTCGTCGTTCTCGGAGCCGTGGCATGGCGAATGCGATTTCGCCCTCCGGCGCCGGCTTTCAGGGTAGTCTCACTGACTTCCTATGCAGGGCAGCAGGACCAGGCCTCATTTTCCCCGGATGGGACACGCGTTGCATTTATTTGGAGTACCCCTGAGAACGGAGACCGCAACCTCTTCATCAAGCAAATCGGAAGCGAAACGGTGCTGCGCCTGACCCGGCGAACCGAGTCGGACTATTCGCCCGAGTGGTCTCCCGACGGAACTAAAATCGCCTATCTGGCAGTCTCGGGTAAAGGTTTGGGACTCTATGTGATCTCGAGACTTGGCGGCCCGGCGCAAAAGCTGTACACGCCGCAGGGCATGGTTCATTGGGAGCAGCGCGCTCTCTCCTGGTCCCCGGATGGCAAGAGCCTGGTCTTCCCGGATGGTGCGCCGCCCGCCATCAATGTGCTCTCCCTCGACACGCTCCAGGCTCACCCGATCACGACGCCTCCGCACGTTTGGGACGGTGATGCAAATCCCGTTTTCTCTCGAGACGGCAGCCAGATCGCTTTCATCCGTGCCATTGAGGGCGCGGTCCGCGACATCTACGTAATGCCGGCTGCCGGCGGCACCCCGCGGCAGATCACCCACGACCGGCGCATTGTCGACAGCCTGACCTGGAATCGGGACGGCCGCGCAGTCGTTTTCTCTTCGGATCGCGGCGGGAAGTTTGCCCTATGGCAGGTTGCGGTTCGCGGCGGCGAGCCGCAGCGACTACCTGTGGGAACGGAAGATGCCTACCAGCCGGCCATCTCCCCTGTCGATCATTCCTTGCTGTATACGCAGAGTTCGGCCACGTGGAGCATCCTAGGCCTTCGTTTGCAGACAAACGGCGAAGCCGGCAGACATCGGGAAGCAGAGAAGACTGTGGCTCTTGTTTCATCCACGGAGCAGGATTCGGCACCATCCTTTGCGCCAGACGGCTCGCGCTTTGCCTTCCAGAGCTGGCGGTCAGGCGCACAGGAGCTGTGGATCGCTTCGCGCGACGGGCTGACCTTGCGACAGCTCACGTGGTCCGGACGCGGACTTACGGGAAGCCCGTCCTTCTCCCCCGATGGCCAGCAGGTTGCGTACGACGCCAGGCCTGAGGGGCATTCTCATATTTTTGTCATTTTGGCAAATGGCGGACCATCCCGGGAGCTGACGACGGGCAACTCAAACGACATCCTGCCTCGCTGGTCGGCCGATGGGAAGTTGATCTACTTCGCGTCGAATCGGAGCGGAACGTGGCAGTCCTGGAAGGTCGCGCTCGAGGGAGGGCAGCCTCAGCAGGTGACCTCCAATGGCGGTTATCTGGCAATGGAATCCCTCGACGGGCAATGGATCTACTACACCAAGAGCAACCAGCCCGGCGTATGGCGGATTCCGGTGGGCCGCGGGAATGAGACGCGCGTGTTGACGCAGCCGCCCGATGGTTTCTGGGGCTACTGGGCCGTTACCGGGCACGGCATCTACTTTCTGGATGCCAGTCAGCCGGTCTGGCGCATTCAACTCTACGACCCGGCAACCGCGAAAACTTCGCTGGTCACCACCCTCGAACGGCATCCGCCGCCCTACTCCGGAATCAGCGTGGACCGCAACGAGGACGAGTTGCTGATCACCGATGAAGGGAACGCCAGCAGTCACATCACTCTCGTTCAGAACCTCCCTTGATGGCGCGCGCCTGGTAGAGCAAGAAGAGTTGGCGGTCACACATGCCTCAAAGCGGATCAGTCCCCGAAAACGGTGCGTCCAGCGAAGGCTGGCATGA
>PLZC01000402.1 GCA_003151985.1 Acidobacteriaceae bacterium | reverse complement strand
ATGTCAAATATTCTGGGAGTGAACATCGCGGTCAGCAGCTACGACGAGGTTGTTGAAAAGTGCACCGCGTGGGCGCAGACAGGTGAATCGCACTCGGTATTCTTTGCCAACGTGCATATGTTGATGGAGGCCCACGACAAGGCAACTTTTCGCGATAAGATCAACACTGCCGACATGGTCAATCCGGACGGAATGCCTCTGGTTTGGGCGCTTCGCTTGCTCGGACACCGTGATGCCCGTCGCGTTTACGGACCCGATGCTACAGAGGCGCTGCTTCGCGCGGCCGAGCGTTCGCAAATTCCCATAGGGTTTTACGGCGGAAGCGATGCAACGCTCGCGCGCCTTCTATGCGAAGTTGAAAAGCAATATCCAGGAATTCGGATTGTATTCACTATGTCGCCTCCATTTCGGTCTCTTAGCGCCGAGGAAGACGAGCGCATCATCAAGCAGATTGCTGATTCCGGAGCGCGCTGGCTCTTCGTGGGGCTTGGATGTCCAAAGCAGGAGGCCTGGATAATCTCTCAAAGGGATCGTGTTCCCGCAGTGATGCTCGGCGTCGGTGCGGCATTTGACTTTCTCGCCGGTTCCAAGCCGCAAGCTCCACGCTGGATGATGCGAAATGGACTGGAATGGGTCTTTCGCCTTCTTGCCGAGCCACGCCGGCTTGCGGGCAGATATCTCAAGCACAACCCGCGATTCGTCGTTCTTTTTCTTCTCCAGTGGATGTCGAGGGCAGGATAGACGCGCCCTCAGCTCATACGTGTACTAAGTACCTCAGTACCGGTGGTTGAAGATACCCTCGTCCAAGCCAGAATCAAGTAGAGCAGGTTTCCAATCTGGCCGGCAACCGCCGCCATCACGATTCCCAAGGCGCCTGAGCTATGAACCATCGGGTAAACAAGTGAGAGGCTGATCACCGCCGCTACAATGGAAGAGATCAGGATCGGCCTCGTATTCTTGACGGTCCGAAAGAGAAATGTGAACTGGCGAATGGGCCACGCGAGCAGAAAATATAACATCTGCAGATTGAGAACGCCGGCGTACATGCGTAACTCCTGGCCGTAGAAGAAAGCCAGAAACCTGGCCGAGAACAGCGAGACCAACGAAAATAGTATCAGAAGAGCAGCGAACCCAACCGCGCCAAATCTGAGCAGAAACGCAGTAACACTACGTATGCCCCCGCGGCGCATTTCTTCTCCGGCGCGGATAGGCACTATATTCTCCATGGCCTGGTAAGCGATATTCACTGGACCGATCACGTTCTGGGTGGCGCGTACTCCACCGGCCGCCTGTGCTCCAGCGACGCCCGCACCAATGAGCATGGCACCCTGATAAACAAGCCACTGCAACTGATTCGCAATTCCGAGATCGATTGAGATCCCTCGAGTTTGCCGCCAGGTCTCCCGGGTTTCACGCAGTGTGCAGCCGAGGCGTTCGATTGATGTACCCAGGGCAAAGGCCATCCCCGACGTCACTGCGATTACCCAGAAAGCCGTCACGATGGTAAGTCGATGCAACAGGAACAACACGCCAAGGAGAACCACCTGCCCTAGATAACTGAGTGCGTCATTCCAAACCGAAGCCGCGGCGTTTCCAACCGTAAAGTAATAGCGGCGCAACCAATCCTGCATCAGATAGAGGACCACCGCAGCACCAAACGCGAGCAGAAACCCGCCCTGCGCCGCACCGCCAGTCACAAGGAGATAGATTATCGTTCCCGCGACAGTAAGAACCAATGCTATGGCGCAGAAGATGAGTTGAATGCCGAAGGCGCCCCGAACAAATCGCCGCCGCTCCTCGGCAATTGAGCAGAGCGCCCCCAAGGTGATCATCGGCGAAGATATAAAACTAAGCTGTACGCTGTTCGCCAAAAGCAGGACGACGTAGGCTACAGTAAATCTCCCGAACTCTGAAAGGCCCAGGCCGCGGACCAGTATGACTCCTGTGGCAAAGTTCGAGCCGCTGACTATGATCTGGTCGACTATTGTTTGTGCGCTTCTGCTTCCTGCGAGTTCGCGCCACCGTGCAGCTCGACGGTTCACTTGGCTCACGGCCTCCGGACAAGTCTGGCTATCCCACCTTTCAACGCCACATCGATCAACGAAGAGAGGTGTCAAACGTGAAGCACTCCGATGCCCATTGCGCCGCTGCCATTCTGGTGAATGAACTCCTGATGAATGTGGCGCGCTTTGACCTCTTCCCAGAGCCTGTACACTTCTCTTGATCCCCCCGACTGGGCAATGTCGTGAAAGGCAATTAAACCGCCTTTCCGAACAAGAGGCGAGTACATTTCGAAATCCCCCCGCACACCCTCGTAGGTATGGTCTCCATCGATAAACAGGAAATCCAGTTCATTCCCTTTCAAGATATTCCGGATACTTGTCAAGGTCTCAGGCTGATGAGAATCCTTTCGCAGCAAGACCAATGATTGCCCGTTGCGCACGAATTTTCGAAGCAGCGGCTTTTGCATGGTGCCGTAGACTTTTCCAAGTGAGGTGAAATGGAAATCAAGGCTGATAATGGTGGCGTCTTTAGTGGCGAGTTGAGAGAACACAAATAGTGTACCGCCCCTGGAAGTGCCTATCTCAAGGATATGTTTACATTGCAACTCTTGCACAAGTTTGGCAAGCTCAAGAAGCTCGGACCGTATCTGCTGTGACCGGATAGCCGGGCACTCCATTGAAATATTCACCACTTCGGCCGGACTTGCGGGTTCCCTTATTCTCTCGATCTTCCGCAACAGAGGCGGTATAGAGGACAAGCTGCGGACTGCTTCCGAGACTCTCATTCAGTATCTCCTTTTTGGTGATTGCGTTCTGAGCAGGAACAGGGAGCACTCCTCCACTGAACCGGTTGATTACTATAACTCGAAATTAAAGCTAATCCGCGCCTTGGTTTTGCGGCTGGGGGGCCAATCTGGCCCAACCAGCCGGACTCAACGCGCGGGCGCCCAAACGATAGCGAGCACCTATGAGATCCAGGTTTGTGGCGATGCTCAGGAAGATAGCGACCTCGTATCCCATCCACCCGAGAAGTCCGGTGGACATGATAGTTGTCATCCACACATGAAGGATGAGTACGTATGTACCCGCAAACTCCGGATGTGTTGTCCACGCGTTCCATGCGCGCCAGGTTGCCAGGACAAGCATGTATGAGCCGATGAGGAAGCCCACAATACCGAGGCCGGTCAACACTTCAAGAAAACCGTTATGCAGCGAACTCATCTCCTCCAAATACATGTTACCTATATGTGAGATAACCATTTTGCCGCCAACGCCCCCGCCGACGCCAAGCAACGGGTTCGCCTCGAACTGCCGCACTGCAGCTGTCCATACAACAGTCCGGCCGCTGAGTGTAACGAAGCCAGAGCTAGCCTGCTTCCCCTGGAGCCGGTTAACAATTTCAGTCGAAAACAGGCCGGCGCCAAGCACGACGCCTAACACGGCAAGAATGCCGATCAACTTCGATTGCTTGAACACGACCATTAGCGTGGAAATCAAGAGGATTCCAAACGAGGTCCGACTGGCTGAGACACTAAATAGAGCCAATGCGAATATCATCTGGCCAAACGCGACCTTGCCCGGCAGCCTTCGCACTTGCCACTCAGCCAACACCACCAGGATCAATGCGCTTGCAACATATCCCAGTCCGTTGCCGGAAAGGAACGGGGCCTGCGCCGTGGTGCTGCTGATAAGTCCCGGTCTTGGTTGAACAAATGCGTGGATACGAAGAACAAAGCCCACAACAGCGACCATACCCAAAGTCGACATCGTGAGCAGCACTATCTGGCGAAGGCCTTCCACTCGTCTGATAGCACCCTCGCCCCTGCTAGCTTCGAAAAATACCATGCCTGCCAACAGCAACTCAGCGCTCTTGCCTAGTGTCTGGATTGGTATTTGCGACCAGAGAGTCGACAGACAGTACAAGCACGCAAATGCACCATACGCAAACCGAAGATCGTTTATGCGCATGCTTCCAATGCGAGGCCGAAAAAGGAGCAGAAGGAAAGCCAGGACGATGGCGGGGGTTCGAATTAATAAGATCGCCGTCGCGCTGCTATGGCCTGCTCCTCCTCCCGTTGTATCTTCAACCTGGAGCATCGCCCCCAGTAGTATCAATAGGAGCGCTACACCCGGCAACCCTGTGACGCGAAACGCTGCTTGCCAGGACTTCAGATCCCAGGGGTAGATTGAAAACCGCATAGAGAAGCCCTCTGTCTTTCGGATGCTCTAGTGCACTGTGTAGATTGTGGCAGCAGTGGTTTGGCCAATCAGCGAGGAACTTGCACTGAAGACAGCCTTCATCTTGCTGATCGGGACATAAACGATGTCTCCCGCAGCTAGATTCATCGGTACTTCTTTGCCATCCATCATCCTCTTGTAAGAGACGGGGACTTCTATAGGCTGTCCTCCTGGCCCATGCTGGATTACGCGAAGAGCCCCGACTTTGGCCTGCAAAGCCAATCCTTGGGCCAGGGAGATCGCTTCGGCCACATTAAGTTCTCCGTCTTCCTGCATGGCATAACCGCCGGGACGGTTGACGGCGCCGAGCACGTAGACGATTCCCGCGCGCTTTATGATCACCGTGTCCCCAGGTTGCACCATGACATTGCGAATAGCTTCTCCATTGCTGCCTTTGGCGTAGTGATAGACCTTGGTGGACTTATCGGAGGATGTATCCGCGTGTTTTATCTCGACATCATTGCCGGCCAGCGGCGTTTCCCCGCCAGTCATCCCGATGACGTCCAAAAGACTATGGGGCGCCAGCAACTCAATCTGGCCCGGGTTCTGTACTTCTCCAAGGACGGTTGCGTTGGTCGTGGCGAATTGTTCCACGTCGACCGTTACCTGCGCGTTCTTGAGTATCCCCGTATCTCGGAACGTATTTTGAATCTTGTCTCGCGCCTGTGCGATGGTGTCACCGGCCAGGTGCAGGGGTTTCAAGAAGGGAATGCTTATGTTTCCCTCGCTGTCCACGCGCACGTGCCCAGAGAAATCCGGCTCGTCGTAGACCTGAACGTTCAGCAGAAACCCGGGAGACAGCTTCAGCGAAGCAAAATCCTCAGGAACGGTGACCACCGGCTTTTGGCCACTGGTGCCAGGTGTTGTTCGGGCCTGCGCAGAACCGGCGCTTGACCAGGTGGGTTGAGAGTTATTGGCCTGGGAATGTGCCTGTGGCTGCTGTGAGATTACGAGGATTGCACATGCTATGCCTGCGCCAAGAACTTGGACGACTTTGTTGCGGTCACAAACTGAAAGACTATGCATTGAGGTAAGTCCCCTTTCCATTGTGGCCATAAACATCGAAGTATTCGGCCGAGTTGGTGTCCACTCCATTGAGCACCAAGCCAACTGCACGCGAGCCGCTTAACTCCAGCACCGTCGAAAGGCTCGCGAGGACTGTGCGTGTGGTCTTGCCCGCCCGGATGACTGCAAGTGTAGCGTCAAATTTTTCCGAGAGCACCCGCGCTTCGGTAACAAGAAGAATCGGTGGGCTGTCTGAAATAACCAGGTCATATTTCTGAGTGAGGATATTCAGGAGTTGATCGAACTGGTTGGAGCACAACAACTCAGCCGGCCCGCGCGTCCCAGATCCAGCCGGAATGAGAAAGAGCGATGCAACGCTATCGTGCTGGCGAATGCTATCTTCCAGCTTCGCTGTGCCTTTCAGGATATCGCTAAGTCCGGGCTGACTTGTACAACTAAACAAATCGTGCATGCGCGGCTTCCGCATATCGGCATCCAAGAGCAACACCCGCTTGCCTGCCAGCGCAAATGCGACGGCAGTGTTGTAAGCAACAGTCGATCGTCCCTCCCCAGATAGAGGGCTGGTTATAAGCAGGGAGCGGAGTTGGCCAGTACGCGACCCAGCCATGATTGCCGTCCGCAAGGAACGGAACGACTCGGCAGCGGCAGACGTTGGATCGTTGATCAGGGGGCTTGACTCTAAAGTCGTACTTAGGGTTCCGGACTTCGATGTAATCAACCCAATATCTCGCGATGAAGGTATGTTAGCCAGCATCGGCAGGCGATTGCCGGCACGGAGTTGCAGTGCGACAGTCACCCTATCATCGAGATGCTCCCGCACGAAAGCCGAGGTGAGCCCGGTGAACAGACCGGCGATCAACCCAATTGCCAAGTAAAGGGGAGGATTCGGACGCTTGGGCTTTGCCGGAGGACGTGCTGGATCCGCGAGGCTGATGTTCGTAGCTCGCAGCGCAGCCTGGATATTGACCTGCTTGAGCCTGCCATAGAGAGCGTCATACAACTGGCGGCTGGAAGCTGCTTCCTGTGACAAGGCTTGTAGTTTTACCGCGCTTACATTAAGCAGGCCGGCTTTCAGTTGCTGACGCTTGAATGCATCGCGAAGTCCTGCCTCTTTCTGAGCGGCAACAAAGTAGTCGTGACCAGCGGTTTGATTGATCCGGCTCAGTTCCTGGGTAATCTGCCGATTCACGCTATCGAGCTGGCTCTTTGTTTCCAGCAAGTGCTGGTTGTTGGCACCGTACTTGGTGAGCATCTGGGCGTAGGAGACCTGAAGTATTGACTGCTGTTGCCGAAGGCTGTGAAGTAAATCAAGGCTCGCGCCGGAGACCGCAAATGCGGCTGCGGAATTACTCGAGCCGGAAGTATCCGTGAGCGCTCCAATTACTTCGGGATTGCGGCTTTTCGTCAAATGGTAAACCGCTCCTTTCGCAATCCGCTCACTCTGAGCAGCCGTGAGTTGCTGATTCAGAGCATCCAGGGAATCCAGGTCCGGAATGTGTGTGCTGTTTCCCGCGTTTGCGCCCTCCCCTATTGCTCCAAGCGCCATTCCGTTGAGACCACTCTTCTGTTCAAAGTCGGCAAGACGGTTCTGCGCCGCGTCGAGATTGCCTTTCAGCTCGGCAAGCTGTTCCGTCAGCCATCGCTGCGCGGCCGTTGTGGCTTTTGAGCGGGCCTCGTAGGTAACATACTCTCTAACAATCGCGTTGGAGATGTCCGCAGCCATCTGTGGATTAGGGTTCAAATACTGTACGGTGATCAAACGGGTATCGGGAGTATTCTCGATCTTCAGTTTCTTTGCGAATATATCGAGGATTCGCTCGCGACTATAAGGAGCCTGATCGAGAGGAAGACCCTGGCTGATTTCATCCCGTATATGCGAATTTGTTCCGGTGATAGCTCCCAGGACTGTAGGCTTGAATGCGAAAGGGGCCTGGGACTGCAGGTTTAGATCACGCACCGCTGCCAGAACCACGTTCGGACTTTGAAGCACCTTCATGTGAGTTGAAACATCGGTCTTCATTTCTTCCATGTTCGAAGCGAGGGGTACGGCATTGTTCAGCAAACTGGTTTGCGATGCGTCGGTCTTCTCAACTTCGATCGTCGCCACGGCCCCATATTGCTTGGCCATAAGGAGACAAGCGAGAAACGCCAGCGCCAAACCGCAGAGACCGCCTACTGCGATGGTAAGTTTGCGTTTCCGTATGACTTGCCAAATTCCCTTGAGCGATTCCCCTTCACCAAAGCGAAACGAGAGATCCTCCAAGTGGTGTGGGTCGGGTTGCGGCGGAACGTAAGGGGCGAGCATGCTTCTCACTGGTTCGTTGGACAGGGACATTGGATGGACCTCCATTACCGATTTGCTGTGCGTCGCGCGACGATTTTTGACTTACTGGTGCAATACAGCTTTCAATCCAGAAGAACTACATCGAGGTTGCAGTAGCCGCCACCAGTTGGCTCTTATTGCCATGTTGCGACTGGAACAGGGGGCGGGGATACGAGATTCCTCGCGAACATCACCCCCCGATAGATATTGAGAACCTGCGAGAAGTTCTTCTCGCCGGTGTACTCCGTTTCAAAGCGGCGCCTGGCCATCGGCCGCATTTTCACAAAGGCATCCTGCGCAAGCAATTCGTGTATCCGGCTTCGCAAGCCGATTGCATCTCCACCTGGGAAGAGAACGCCCGACTCGTTTTCCGTGATCATCTCCGGATAACACCCGATCCTCGATGCCACAACGGGTGTGCCTGAGGCCAGAGACTCAATCACCACCCGAGGCATTCCTTCATACCAAAGCGATGGACAAAGTGTAGCCTTCGCTCGGCCCATCAGGTCCAACACTTCCTGGCTGCTCTTGCTGCCTAGCCACTCCAGGTTTGCCAGACCGGCGGCAACGTCCTTCACCTCATCTTGCAGCGGGCCACCACCAACAATCCGGAGCAGGGGTAACTCCGGCCCGTTTCTCCAACACTGGAGCAGAGTCCGCAATCCCTTTTCTTCGGTCAATCTGCCTGCGTACAAAAAGTAGTTCCCGTCCCCCGGGCCAGGTCCAGGATCGGGATCGATGAAGTTCGGCTTTACCACGATCTTGTCTTCTGGCAAGCCGCCCTGAATCAGCTTCAGCCTGGCGAACTCAGACAGCGCGATGAACCTGTCCACATCGCGATGCCAGGTACTCACCGCCCAGTGTGCAAGCATAGCGGTCGTTGCTACCGCACTGCCAAGAATGCTGCCTCGATAACATTTATGGATAACACCGGGAGTGCGAAGCACTGTCCCGATGCAGTCTTCGCAGACATGCCCGTCGCGGAAGAGCGTCGCATTCACACAGAGCAATCGATAATTGTGCAAAGTATGCACAACGGGAATCTTTGCCTGTCCACATGTTCTGAAAACGGATGCCGTAAGCGTTGGGAACCAGTTATGGACGTGGACAACATCCGGGCGAAATTCGATAAGGACTCGCGACAGGCGCTCATTGATAACGAATGGCGCTCGACACTGGCTCGCCGACACCTGTACTTTTGCGCGAAAGCGGTCAATGAAATCGTTGTCCGCCTCTAATCGTTGGACCTCGATTCCATTGGCAAGCAGCAGGCCCACCTCGGCGTCTACTACAGCGTCTTCTCCGCCCCGCTGTTGATACCGATTGTGAACCATCAACACTTTCATGCAGTCCTCTGAACTAATTGCGTTGTCCTCCTCTTCTGACTCTCGTCTAGGATTTGGACAAAATAATGGGGGCCGCGAATCGGGCGGGGATGACTTCGCAATGGCCACGTTTTGGCAGGAATAACGGGCTCTTCATTGTTTAAACCCCCTTTGCCGCATAGACCAGGGTGTGAAGCAAAATCGCGATGTCCATCAACACCGTGCGATTCTGTATGTAGTAAAGGTCGTATTCCATCGATTGATGAATTGCGAACTGACGATCCGCGCTAAGTTGCCAAAGGCCTGTGATGCCTTGAGGTACCGTGAGGCGAGTCGCCTCCCAAGGCCCGTACTCTTCCGTGATGAAGGGCATTTCGGGTCGCGGTCCGACCAAAGTCATGTCTCC
Source organism: Acidobacteriaceae bacterium (assembly GCA_003151985.1). Taxonomy (GTDB): domain Bacteria; phylum Acidobacteriota; class Terriglobia; order Terriglobales; family Acidobacteriaceae; genus Telmatobacter. The sequence continues at coordinate 26,049 of PLZC01000402.1, read as the reverse complement.
TTTGAGTACATTGATGAGCTGCGGAACCTCATCGAAGCTGGTCTTCCGCAGGAAGCGCCCGACCCGGGTAATCCGGTTGTCGGTCTGCTCGCTTGGGGAGCGGGCATACTTGGGCGCGTCCACCTTCATGCTACGGAACTTGAGGATCTCGAATAGTTTTCCATTCTGTCCTACGCGAGTCTGGCGGAAAAGAATCGGCCCTCTCGACTCACATCGAATGATGATCGCCATCAACGCCCACATCGGAGCACTCAACGCAATCAAAATTGCTGAGCATACGATATCCAGTAACCGCTTCATCCCGCGATAGAAGCGACCTGGTTCATTCAGGCCTGCAGTGGCTACAAATAGACCGTCCATTTCCCAGACGCAGGTCGGCATGCTGTTCGCCAGTATCTCCTGGTCGTCGACCAGCGAAAGCGAACACCCCGCAGCCTGAGCGACCTCTCTGACCTGCCTGAGACCAAACTCGGAGATGCTGGTATCGCACACATAAATGTCCTTGATCTCTTTTCGCTTCAGCAAATCTACTGAAAGCTGCTCATGAAAAATGGGCCTTGAATCACTCTGAAAGTAGTCGTTGCTAAAGATTTCAGTACCCGATTCGCTCGCGCTCCCCACGAATCCTATTGGGTTAATGCCCAGCATCGGTGAATGAAGTGCACTTGTAAAGAACCGGCGAGCCGTGCGTTTGGTTCCGTAAATAAGTGACCGCCTCTGGGGGATGGTCGGCGCCAAGTGTTTTCTGGCACTTTCCTGAACCCATACACGACCGACCGTCAGGCTGATTGTGCCGACTGACCAGGCAACCAACATGGCCATTCGCGGAACAGGGTAGCGAGCGACGATGCATAGAACCAGGCCCGCCAGGATCGCCTTGATCGAAACCCTGAGGACCGTCTCGGTTTCCTTGACATGCAAAAGGCTGCAAACCCTCGGGTAAGCATTGTCACTTTGCAGAAAGCAGATAACGATGCACGAGTATATTAGAGAGCCGAAAAAGAGTTCGTTCAGGCTAAGTTTAAATGTTTGCGAAAGCTGCAGGACGTGGCCAATGGAGCCACCTATCAAGGTTCCGGACGCAACAAGCAGAAAGTCCGATATTACCCTGAGAAAGGGCAACGAGAGCATCGACGGCGTCCACACTTCCACTGCAGAAGATTGCGCGTCCCGCTCGCTCCCATCTGGTCGAAATGGAACTGCATTCGTAGTCATTTGCATAGTCTCCAACTAAAGATGGAAAACGCGATCCGCGCCCAAACGCCTTCAAAAGAGGCGCAGAGGGTCTAACCAACGAGTCGTAACGCGCCGAACTATCACAGCCGGATGCGTCTACTTGTACACTTGGATGCATCAACCTGCATGGCTGGCGAATTTAGCGTTCTAATTCGGTCAGCCGAGGAATTGTAAACGTGCCACAGACCCTACCCAAGGGATCTATTGGCAATACTTATTGGATGCGAACCGTGGAGTGAAGTTTGCATTTCATAAGAGAAAATTGCAGGTTCGGAAACGCAAGGTAAAGATCCAAGAAAGATGCTTACACCACGAACGAGAACCGCGGAGCGGCCCAACCGGCTAGCCAGGCGGTAGAGCCCATTCTTTGGCTCGGGGCATCCTAAGTACAAAGTGGCAGGCGTGAAGCCAACCAAATCCCCTAACGTCTGGAACTGTGAGGTCGCGGACATGACCCGTATCGGATCCGCTGTTTTCTGTGCATTTTTGACCGGATGATGGCAAGTCCCATGAATGAAACACTGAATGATCGCAGATTCAGGGAGAGCAAGCATTCAAATCCCGCCCGGTTCTCCTTTGAATTCATGGGGATGCATACTCTCTCTCCTACTCGGCACTGGCCGGCGCTGCCGTTTGGAAGTGTGCGCCCGGCGGGCGTCTCCTGGGGCGCGCTCGAACCGGCAAGGGGCCAATACGATTGGCACTCACTGGATACGTGGGTTTCCGAGTCACAAAAGCATAATGTGCAACTGGACTATGTTTTTGTGAATACACCCCTATGGGCCAGCACCCGGCCGAACGAGCCCTGCATTGGCAAACGGGTCGGATGCGCGGCACCTCCCAACCTGACGGACTGGGAGGATTTCGTTCAAACGCTCGTGAAGCGCTATAAGGGACGAATCTCCAGCTATGAGCTGTGGAACGAACCTAACGGTTCTGGCTTCTGGACTGGCAGTCTGCCGCAAATGGTGGAGTTGGCTGCCCGTGCGTATCCCATTATAAATCAATTGATCCTGCAGCCATCGTTACTACTCCGGCAGCATCGTCCTCCGGCTGGCCCCTTCCTCACGGCCAACCCTCTTTCGCATCAAGGAACCGTAAAAGAACAGGGCGACTCTGGCGCGGCCCGGGAGCCACGCAAAAGCCACCCTGCTTGGGCTCCTCAGCGAAATGATATTGCCTGCACGGAATAGGCAGGTATATCGATTGTCGTAGTGCGGCTTGCTCCTTGCGCCGCGAAGGATATTGGGGTTGAGTTGATCCCTGATCCATTCGTGATTCGGTAGAGTGTCCCCTGGGTATCGGCGAAACCGGGATTTGCGAACGTCACTGAGATTTGCGCATAAGCTGTAGAAGTCGGGTTGGTAATAACGATGGCATCCTGCGTTGGCGTGTAGAAAGCGGTTGTCGCCAGTCCGCCACCGCCAGTAGGCGTTGACACACTCGCCGCCATGTAGCCACCGCCCGACAGTCCCAGATATCCGCTCGATGCCAATAGCTTGAACGCATAGTACTGGGGATAAGGCGCGGGTGTTGCGCCGGCGGAATACAGGCAATCCATGTTCGCATTCCAAACCCCAATCGCGCAGAAGTAAGGATATGCGGAACCGGCAAAGTAAATCAGTTTATCCGGCACCTTCAGGCTGCCGTTGTAAACGGAATTCAGCATATCCGTCACATACAGGGCATTGAATACTGGTGCATAAGTTGGATCGTTGCGGCAGCAATCCTTAAAGAAAGCCCAGTTAGTGTTGAATTCAGTCACATAGACCGGCGTCTGGGCGCCTCCTGGCTGCTTGCCCGCGGCCAACTGCGACCGGACCTTGTTATAGTTAGCGAGCGCACCGACGGCTGGGTCTTGAGTCTCTTCGTATAGCGATAGATTGCCGGTAAAGGTATCCCACTTGACTCCTAACGACTGCAGCCCGAATAGATATTGGTGGTAGCTGACAAAGTCAACGTAAGGCGCAGTCGTTGGCGTTGTTAGCAGAGTGGAAATCCAGAGAGCCGAGTATCCCGACAGAACTGGCCCGCCGACCCGAATCGTTGTTTTGTCCTGGGCCGCCTGCGTTTTCATCGCAGGAGCGGCGGCGGCATAGATGGCCATATAGTTTGGCAGGTTATAGGAGGAGCACAAACCGGTGGCGTTCGGCTCGTTCCAGATTTCATAATCCTGAACAACTCCCGGAAAAGTGCTATCCATGTGTGCGACATAGGCCGCCGCGATCCGGGCCCACTGGTTCACGTCCGTTGGCGCAGCATAGGTATTTCCGCCCTTGCATGGACCCGTAGTCGGTTGCAGCCATACAGGTGAGTGCTCAAGCTGCAGCATAACGTGCTCTCTTGACGCCTGCACGGAAGAAATGAACGGATCGATCTTGGTCCAGTCCGGTGTCGTCGTGGCGAAGACCAGAGGTATCTGGGCATCCAAACGCGATACCGTAAGCCCGCCATTTGTCAACAGAGTTCTATCCGCAACCGTATGTATCCCCTCGCCCCGCCCCGTGCCGAACATGTCCGCGGGAATGGGATGGGTTGTAACTGTGCGAGAGCCGAAATCCGCGGTAATGCTGGAGAATACTGTGACCACGCCGCCACTGGTCTTGTTCAGGCTCGAGTCGGTCACGCGGACTGTATGCTTGCCCGCGACCGCGGGAGCAGTGTACACACCGCTGTTTGAAACGGTGCCGACAGTGCCGTTTCCGCCAGGTATGTTATCCACCGAGAAACTCACAGGCGCCGAATCAGGCACGAGACAGACCTGGGCCTGGAATGCCTGCTGACCGCTTGTCGGAATGGAAGCCACGAAGGGGTAAATTTCGAAAATCGGGGTGGCCGATACAGTGATGACCGCCGCGCCTGACACGGCCGCCGAGGCTTGACTGATTGCCTTGATGCGATGGGTCCCGGCAAACGGCGGGGCGGTGTAAAATCCGGTCGACGTAATGGTGCCTACATTTGCATTACCACCCGTTAAGTTGTCCACGGCCCAGGTAACCGCATTATTGCTCTCACCCGTGACGGTTGCGCCGAATTGCATTGTGCCCGAAGACTGCGCACAAGGCCCAGGCGGCGTAACGTTGACTCCGGGCCCGGGAGTGCCTGAAATGCCGGTGCCTTGCTGCGGAATGGAAATAGGGCTTCCCGGGGCGCTCTCGGCTATAACCAGGTTCACAGCGCGACGGCCAAGTGCCTGCGGAAGGAAAGATACCTGGACTGTGCAGCTCCCGCCCGGCGCCAGCGTGCCCCCGCCGTGGCCGTTTCCGCAATTAGTCGTAAATGGGAAATCAGCCGACGAAGTAATTGAACTGAACGTCAAAGCGACGGACTGATTATTGGTGAGCGTCACCGGTTGCGGCGTGCTCAAAGTCGAAATGATCTGGTTGTAAAAATAGTATCCGCCCATCTTCGGCGTGTATGTTACCCCTACGACTCCACTGCCATTTACCGCAACTGTCTGTGGCGAGCCAGGAGAAGAGTCCGTAATCGTGACAGTCGATGTGTAATATTTCACCACGGTGGGGCTGAACGTGATGTTTATGGCGCAACTGCTTCCCGCCGCAAGGGATGACCCGCAATTGTTTGTTTGCGAAAACGGGGCCGATGTTTGAATGCTTGCAATGCTCATGGTTACGGTTTGGCCGTTCGTGAGCGTAACCCGGACAGGCGAGCTGGAAGCTCCGATGGCCTGGTTGGGGAATGGAATGAGCTTGGGAGTGGTTGAAGCTTGTTGTGCTTCAAGGACTGTACCAAACAGCGCTGCCACGAGCAGATATTGGCCAAAGTAGGGGAATTGAAGTCTTCGCACTTGACACTCCAAGGACGAGAATGGTAAAATCGTCCAACGCAATATGGCTTATCAGAATCGCATGCGGCAGTTGTGTACCTCGATGAAAGTTGCCGTTACATCAGTTGAAGGTGCAATTCCTCGATTTGTACGCGTTCTGCCGCAATTTCAGATTGACGATGAACAAGTTGATGAACGTGAATCGCTCCGTGCCTTCTTCGAGATATTTTCGAACCCAGCAGAGCGGATTTGTGATCAGGACCAGGTTTGCGGCGCAACTCCACGTTGACTAGGTTCATTTGATAGAATATGCGCCGATATCTATCGGATGCCGGTCGGGTTCCCTAGGTTGCATTCGCTTCCGTCCGGAATTCATTCAGCATGGAGCGACAAGGACTTGTGGTTTCAACGCGTCTTCACTTCTGCGTTCGGTTTTCAGCGCCGTCTCGGGCGAGAATCACAACACCGGATTCGATACCATGAAACCCAACTCGGACCGCTGGCCTACCTTTCCGCAAAAAGCCGCATCAAATTTTGTTACACTGGCCTGTGTCCACACGGTTAATCCACAGTTCCCAGAAAGGTCAGTCTCAGATGAGTGTGTCCCAGCGTCATGCCTTGATCATGCTACCTATCCTTGCCGCATTTCTCTCCGGATGTGGCGGTTTCAAAGGCGTGGTCACACCGACCCTGTCCTCAATTAGCCCGGCAACAGTGGCTGCGGGGTCTGGCGGATTCACTTTAACGGCGACCGGCACGAACTACATAAGCGGGACACAGATTTTATGGGATGGAGTAGCCCAAACGACCACGGTCGTTTCAAATACTCAATTGACAGCATCGATATCTGCCGCGCAGATTGCGGTTGCGGGCACGGTCAGCATCCGAGTGATGAAAGCGGACACTACCACATCGAGTGCGATGAACTTGACGATTACTGGGGGGAGCGGCGGTGGGTCAGGAACGCCGCCCACGCTTACTTCGATCACTCCAAATAATGCGCCCACCGCAAGCCCCGCATTCACCCTCACCGCGACAGGCACGGGCTTTGTGAGCGGCAGTCAGATTATCTGGAATGGGACCGCGCTCCTGCCGACAGCTTTTGTATCGAGCACGGTGTTGACAGCAACCGTGCCGGCCGCCAATCTCGTTGATGCAATACCGGTGAATGTGTTCGTTCTCAACCCGGACAGCACTGCATCCAACTTCCTGCCATTTACCATCAACGTTTCGTCGAACACACTTCCAACTTTGACTAAGATCAGCCCCAACTTTTCCCTGGTTGGGGGCCCAGACGTAACCATGACCCTGACAGGGACCAATTTCGCCACAAGCTCAACCGCGCTCTTTGGCCCTCTTGCGTTGGCCACCACCTTTGTAAGTAATACGCAATTGACTGCGGTAGTTCCGGCGTCCGCCCTGACAAAGATTGCCCAGGTGAATGTCACTGTAAGTAATTCGCCCACCGCTGTCTCCAACCCTCTTCCCTTCAGGGTGGGAATTACTCTCTACTTCGGACTTGTAAACGACCTCGTCTGGGACGCAACACACGGCGTCATGTACATTTCAGAATCAAGCGCTTCCCCAGCCCAGGATCATCCCAATACAGTGCGGGCAATCGATCCACTCAATCCAACGGTGAATCATGGCATCTACAGGCCGGCGACTGGAGCCGAGCCCAACCGTCTGGCCATTTCCGACGACGGGAAGTATTTGTATGTCGGCTTGGATGGCCAAAACACCGTCCAGCGACTGCTCTTGCCGAGTTTAACCCCCGATGTCACCATTCCGCTGGGTGGGGCAACGACCTTTGGGTCGTTCTCTGCCTTGGATATTCAGGTAGCGCCAGGCCAAGACAGAGTGATTGCAGTTGCGCGCGGAAAGAATGCCTCGTCGGGAACCATTCAGGCAGTGGGCGGCCTCGCCGTTTACGACGACGCGGTTCAACGTCTTTCGGTCGTCGCGGGGACAGCGCAAGTTCGTATCGGCACCATCCAATGGGGTGCGGATGCAACCATTCTTTACGGGGCGAACATAGAAGACAACTCAGGCGATTTCTATCAGATCGCCGTCTCCAACAACGGGGCAACCCTGCTCAGTAACATTCAGAATATCTTCCCCACTCCCAATCAGCGTATCCATTACGACCGCGGAATCAAGCTGCTTTATGGTGACGATGGCGCGGTATACAGCCCCGCTTTGGCTACGCCATTGAGCGGTTTCCCCGCAGTGGGCATCATGGTTCCGGACTCGACAATTAAAGATGCGTATTTCGTTGGCCAGGCAGCCGCCAACGCAGGAACGCTGAACTACCTGCTCCAATCGTTCAACGTGAACCCGGTTCCATTATTGAGCGGGCCAACGAGGATCACGCTCAACCCTGTTCAGGGTGTACCTCAACACCTCATTCGCTGGGGCTCGGATGGTCTTGCATTCAACACAAAAACGCTTGTGGGCTGTACTGTTAAACCATGCCCGGGAGCCGGGCAGCTGTACATCTTGAGTGGACAGTTTGTGACAACAGTGCCGTAGCGAATTTGGAACGGGCCGGGGAAGTACATCCGTTCAATCAGAGAGACATCCTGTTCTCTGATCGGTGCCTGAGCTTCGCGGATCAAGGACAGGAGCATCTTGCTTGAAAACAGGATTCGTTTGGCCAAAGAAAGAAAGGGATCTAAGTAAGTCATGATTCAACGAGTTCTCATCCTTTGCGTTCTTTCTCTATCCTCAGCAATGGCGCTCGCCCAGGCAGCGCCGTCAGCCACAGGCAATTCAGCCCCTCTAGTCGTCGGAGGATACTTCAGCTACTTCGACGCAGGCTACGCAGGAAATCGGGTGATGGGTCCAGGGGCATATGTAGATTGGTCACCCGCGATCGGGGGTAACCTCGGAGTGGAAGCGGAAGGTCGCTGGCTCAAGTTCGGCGCTGACCATGACTTCAGCGAGTATAACTATCTCGCCGGGCTCCGTTACCGTATGCGCGCGGCGAGCCGGTTTCAACCCTATGCGAAGTTCCTGGTGGGCGCCGGTGAGCTCAACTTTCCATTTCAACTCGCCCATGGAAGCTATTTTGCCTTGGCGCCTGGCGGCGGCGTCGATTTTGTAGTTCGCCCGCGTTGGAGCGTGCGAGCCGACTACGAATATCAAATCTGGCTGAACTCACCCGGAATTCCCGGCGTACAAACCAGCACGGTGAAACCAAACGGCGTCAGCGCCGGATTGAGCTATCGAATATTCTAAATAACGCGTAAACCGATCATGAACATTTGCAAAAGCACATCCAAGTTGCGATCCATCAAATGTTCGCAGAGGAACAAATAATTGACATCGAACGGCCTCATCGACGTTGACAATCAAAGCCTCAGCACGGCTCAGGTCAAAGGTCGCGTCGCTCGCGCCCTGATTTCTGTGCTCTCTGAAAAATGCAAGGCATACTGCATGCTGTCCGGCTACGAACGGCTTCCCGATTTATACGATAGCGACATTGACTTCATGGTTGGTCAGGAAGATTTCGAGCGCATGCCTGCGTTGATCGAGGAGGTGGCGCGGCAATCGAATACGCGGCTGTTTCTTTCCGTTGAGCATGAAATCAACGCACGCGCCTACTACCTGGCTTCGCTGTCTGGGCCTGAACTGACCTTCATTCAACCGGATTCGACTTCCAACTATCGACACTTCGGATCTCTGTGGTTGCGTGCCGACGAAGTGCTCTCGGCGAGACGTTGGCATTCGAGCGGATTCTGGATTCCATCCCCTGCGCATGAATTCGCCTATTACCTGATCAAGCGGTTCAACAAGCGAGACCTTGGACCGGAACATAGCTCCCGCCTGCACCGTCTCTATGCAGAGGACAGTGTCGGATGCGATCGAATGATCGCACGCTTCTGGAGCGGATACCAGGGAAGCGCGCTTCGTCGCATGGCGAAGTCCGATGATTGGGCAGAACTACAAACGTCCTTCGAATCATTCCGCAGGAAGATGAAGCGCACTACCGCCGAATCTCTTGTGCAGAAAATCATCTCGAGCCCGAAACACGCAATTCACTGGCTCGGTCGCATGTTTCGGCCGACCGGCGGATGGATTGCTTTCATCGGTCCGGACGGTTCCGGAAAGTCTCTTATGATCGACGTCATTCGCCAACAGTATTTCTTCGCCTTCCGAAGAGCGCGATGCTTCCACATGAGGCCCAAGTTCCTGCCAGGCAAAGCGACAAACGGAAGCGCCGTAACAAACCCTCATGGACAGCCGCCGCGCGGGTATCTGGCTTCCATCGCGAAGGTTTTCTTTCTCGTCGCCGACTACTTCCTCGGCTATATATTCAAGTTGCTTCCTGCGCTTGGCAGTACGCGGCTTATCATCTTCGATCGCTATATCTATGATTTGCTGGTCGACAGCAAGCGGGTACGCTACAGCGGCCCGGCGTGGCTCCTCCGGATGGCTGCCGCTCTCGTTCCCTCACCTGACCTTGTTATCCTTCTCGACGCGCCTGCCGAAGTTCTCTGGTCGCGAAAGCAGGAAGTGCCATTCGAGGAAGTAGCACGCCAGCGAGTAGCTTATCTGAACCTGGCGCGCAACCTGTCATCGGCGGTGGTTGTAAATTCGGCGCAGCCGGTCCCTGATGTAATCCACGACGTAAACCGCGCCATCGTCGATCACTATTCCCGCCGCACGGCTCATCGCCTTGGGCTCCCGGTTCCTCCACCTTTTATGAACCGGAGCGGGTCGGATGGCTCGGGCCAATGACGCTGACCATGACCGATATTGCAGCGCCGCTAACCACGACTGACATTCTTCAGGTGGCATTTCCGGCGCTAAACGCAACATCTGTCCCTGCTGCTTCCGGAGCACATCCAGTCCATGTCATCCAACAGGGCACGGAGCCGCGGTGGATCATTATCGGCGATCCTCATAAAGCCGTTGCTATATTGCGGAGTTGGCGGCCCTGGGATCCCGGATCGCGTTTGCGGTGGCGCGCGGTTGTAGTGGCCGCGGCAATCAAGTTGCTTCCGCGGCTCCCAGGAGTGCAGAACAGTATCGCCCATCTTGACTCCTCTTATTGGCGCCGCAGTCTGCCGGGGTTTCCTGCGAACTGGAATGCCGTGATTCATGTGGGCCACCGATCACGCACGCGCAAGGCGATTGCGTTTTTTTATGCGGAAGGTCAGCCAGTCAAATTTGTTGCCAAGGTCCCCCTTGCACCAGGAGCAGCCGGTGCGATCTCCAATGAGGCCGCTATTCTTCTGCGCATGAAGGAGTTCAATTATTTGCCTCGGGTTCTCTTTCAGGATTCGGCCCGCGGAATCGCCGTGCATACGTGGCTCGATGGAGAACCGGTGTCAAGAGGGTTCAGAAAAGCCCACGTTGACCTACTTACCACTCTCGCCAACCAGGGCAGCAGCATACGAGTCTCCGATTTTCAGGCGGAGGTTGCGGAACAACTGGACAGGCTGGATCTGCCCTTCGACCGTTCGCTGCTGACACATTGCCTTGAGTTACTCAACTACGATGAGCCGTTGCAACAGTTCGTGGAGCACCGCGACTTCGCGCCGTGGAATCTCAAGTGGCTTGCTGATGGCAAACTCGGTCTCATTGACTGGGAATGGTCTGTGTCCAACAGTCTTCCGTGGCAGGATGCATGTCGGTTCTTCTATCTCGACGATGTCTTTTTCAACGGACGCGGCAAAGTTTGGGAGACAATCACCAGCAATCCGCTATTACTAAATTATCGAAGGAAGTTTGCCATTCCATCGGCTGCCCTGCCGGCTCTCACCATGCACTATCTGCTTCGCGTGCTGTGCATGGACTGGCAAAGCGGAAATGAGCGTCTGGCTCTATATACGTTCGGGCAGATAAAATCGCTCTTCTCTTCCCTGCCTGCGCCACGTTAGATTCACTTACACGTCTATTTTCACGCGGCGAGTCTTCATCGAAGCTATCAGCCCCGCATTTAGAATAGTAAGTCCAGCCAGGCAATATAAACCCGCCCGCTGCGAGTGAAAGCACTCGTCGGCCCAAACCTTCACGTTGGGTGCAAGGAATCCGCCCAGGTTGCCCATGCCGATCAATGCAATGCCGCCAGCCGCCGCGCGGTCTGCCAGATAACTCGTGGGGAACGTCCAGAATAGCGGTTGCACAGCAATGAAACCTGAGACGGCAATGGAAAGCTCGACAAGTCCCATGCGGGGTCCTGCCGTGGGAAATGCGAAACTGGCGCAACCCGAAATCAACAGCGTGAGAGCAGCAAATTGTCGGTGCTTATTCCACTTGTCCGCGGCGCGGGGCAACAAATAAACAGCTGCCAATGCGCACACCCACGGTATCGCCGACACCAGTCCAACTTGAAGCCCCGCGGGTTTGTGCAGCAGCGCCGATATTTCGGCCGGCAAATAAAACACTGCTCCATATGTGCTCATCTGAATCAACGCATAGATAAGCAGGAATCGCATAACTCGCAAGTCGCGAAGCATGGGGATGAGCTTCGTGGGCCCGATGGAACGTCGAGCCGCCTCCTCGCCCGCCAGCGCGTCTGCCAGCGCATGTTTCTCCTTACCTGGGAGCCAGGTGGCATTTGAGGGCCTGTTATCCAGATACCAAAAGGCAGTAAACCCAAGAGCGACAGCCATGAATCCCTCTACAAGAAACATCCACTGCCAATTCTGGAGCCCAAACTTAGGTTGCATTTCGAGGAGCAAACCGGAAAGCGGGCCTCCAACAATGAGCGCAAGAGGAACGCCAAGATAGAACAGGCCTAGGATCCGACCCCGATCGCGATTCGGAAACCAGTATGTCAAATAGAGAATCGAGCCCGGGAAAAAGCCCGCTTCCGTTACGCCCAGAAATAGCCGAAGCAGATAGAAAGAAATGCTGCCACTTACAAACATCATGGCCATCGACACAAGTCCCCAACTTAACATCAGGATGGCAATCCACAACTTGGCGCCAATCTTGTGAAGGATAAGGTTGCTGGGGAAACCACAGAGCGAATAACCAATAAAGAAGAGGCCTGCACCAAGTGCATAGTTTCTTTCGGAAATGCCGACTGAGGCTTCCAGTATCTGCTTGGCAAAGCCTATGTTTGCACGATCGAGAAAAGAAACGACATACAGCAGCATCAAGTAAGGTGCGAGCCGCCGGATAGCTCGCGAGACCGCCAGGTTCCGTGCTCTTTCAGAATCACTGTTATCCATGGAGCCCCTAAGACATACCCTGGCTCTTTGCAAGTTCGCTTTCAATGGCGGACACCAGTGCGGGCGAGTCCGGCGCCGTGTCCGGAGCAAACCGCCCCACAACCTCGCCCGGGCGGCTGACGAGGAACTTCTCGAAATTCCACAGCACTTCGGGCTCTGGGTTGGGCGCAATGCCGTAGCCTTTCAGCTTCTCGCTGAATGGGACCTCGGCCTCACTTACTGCCTTTGGCTGCGCTTCAATTAGAGCAGCATAGAGCGGATGCTTCTTGTCGCCCACGACCGTGATCTTGTCGAACATGGGAAAGTCAACGCCGAAATTCAACGTGCAAAAGGACTGAATCTCCTCGTTGGTGCCCGGCTCCTGCCCCGCAAAGTCATTGGCGGGAAAGCCCACTACCACAAAGCCCTTGTCAGCGTATTTCTTGTAGAGCTTCTCCAGGCCCTCGTATTGCGGGGTCAGCCCGCACTTTGATGCCACGTTGACCACCAGGAGAACTTTTCCTTTGAACTCCGCAAGCGATGCGTCCGCGCCCGTGATCTTGCGAACCGGGATGTCATAGACCGATGTGCTCATTGTGATCTCTCCTTCGCGATTTCAGTGACGGCGACGGCCGTCGAATGACGAATCCGTTTACTTACCCTAACAGTTGTTTTGCCACTTTCACGTATAACTCAACGGCTTCTTTCAGTTCCTTCTTGGAAAGCCTCTCTGCCGGTGTATGGGCCACGTGGATGGAACCGGGACCCAGCAGCAGCGGCTCGCCCCAGTTCGTAAGCATTGGGATATCGGTAGCAAACTTCGCGACCATCGTCGGCAAGCCTGCGATTGCGCGCAGGCGCACGAACGCCAAATCGAGGGTGAAGCTCACTTCGGCCAGGCCGGAAGCAGCTTCCAGAATCGCGGCGCGAACCGGCGCCGACGGACCCACAAGTCGGACCAGCACCTGCGCCTCAGCAGTGTCGGCGATGACATTGGGGGCATGCCCACCTTGGATCTGCCCAATATTCAAAGTACTCTGGCCGGCATCTTTGTCGACCGGCAGCGAAAGCGTTAGCAATCGACCCAACACCTCGACCATCTTGTGAACGGCGCTTTCTCCTAGCTCGGGATATGCCGAATGCGCCATTTTGCCCGTACATTTCAGCGACGCGCGCAGGGCGCCCTTTGACGCCAGGGCCAGGCAGTTGCCGGTGGGCTCGCCGTTGATGAGGTAACGGTTGCCCTTGGGGGCCAGGTTGGCCGCCTTGGCGCCCGCCGAGTCGCGCTCTTCCCCTGAAACAAACAATAGCCCAATCCGAAATCCCGCCGCGCGCAGCGTCTCGCCGGCAGCCACCTGGGCGGCGATGATGCCCTTTGCGTCGGAAACGCCGCGGCCATACATGAAGTCCTCGTCCTCGCTGAAAGGGATGTAGGGCGGCACGGTATCCATGTGCGTGGAGAACACCACGTCCGGCGTTTCACCGGCATTACCGGCGTATACGTTCCAACGCGCACCATCCGTGCCGCTATCGGGCGGCTGAGGGACGGGCGTCTTTTCCACCGCCCACCCGCGACGGGCGAGCGAGCCGGCCAGAAAATCGCCCACCGCGCCTTCCTGATAGGTCGTTGATTCGATTTCACACAACTGGCGGGTAAATTGAATTGGGTCAAATTCCAAAAGATCGTTCATGATGCTGCCAGAATACCTTACCGGGAGTTCTATACCTTCGCTAGCCCACCGGCCGGCGGTGACTTGTCGCCCAATTGGACTGACCTTCGGCCGCATGAAGAAACCAACTTGCCGCCCGTCGGGGGTAGAATATAGCGTGGAATGACTTCCACAATTGCACACGCTCAACCTGATCCGACCCCAAGGGCCGCGATGTTGCGCAGCCTGGATCTGACTGGCCCCGCAGGCCGGCTTGAAGCGCTTGTGAACGAAGGCGCACCCGACGCAGCTTACGCGGCTCTAGTCTGTCATCCTCACCCGCTGGGCGGCGGCACCATGCACAACAAGGTTGTTTACCACGCCATGAAGGTCATGAGTGACCCGGAGTGGGGGCTCCGCTGGCCCGTGTTGCGCTTCAACTTTCGCGGTACGGAGCGGAGCCAGGGCGTGCACGACGGCCGAGCCGAGTCTGAAGATGTTCTGGCTGCGCTCGATTGGCTTGAAAACGAATACAAGCGCCCGATTGTAGTCGCGGGGTTCAGCTTTGGCGCGGCAATGGCCCTGAAGGCATGTTGCGGTTTGTCCAAGAATCGGGATGTCCGCGCCGTTGCCGCGCTCGGCCTGCCCACTGAAGCTGACGGCCACCACTACCGCTATCCCTTCCTGGCAACCTGCAACCTCCCCAAGCTTTTCCTCAGCGGAGATCTCGATGAATTTGCGCCGGCCCCCCAATTGGCGCAGGTGGCCGCCTCCGCGTCAGAACCGAAGCGGCTGCTCACTATACAGGGCGCCGATCACTTTTTTAACGGTCATTTGGAGCCGATGCAGCAGGCGCTCTCCTTTTGGCTCAGGGAGCAAGTCCAATGACACCGGCCACCGATTCCGCACTTGAAGAAGTCCACGCTACATCCACCGGGATATTTACCGGCTCGGTCGATGCCTGCAGTATCGAATCGGCCTTCGACCGCCGCATTCGCTTTGTGGGCAACACGCTGCATCGATTGCTGCCCGACGGGAGCGGTCCGGATACCATCAATTTATCCAGCTACAAGCGCATCTTTGTGATTGCTCTGGGCAAGGCCGCCGGCGGCATGCTCGATACCCTGCTCAGCCGCATGAAGCGCCGCAAGGGTATGAGCGGCATTTGCTGCTCGAGCCAATTGCCCAAATCCCGCAACTGGAGGTTGCGCTACTTTGAGGGCGGACACCCGCTCCCGAATGAAGACTCCTTCGCCGCCGCCCAAGCCACGTTGACGTTGCTTAAAAAGGCAAAAAAGGACACCCTGATCTTCTTCCTCATTTCCGGCGGCGGTTCGGCCATGTTCGACCTTCCCCTGGATCCTAAAATATCGCTGGACGATACGGTGGCCTTCCACAGGTTGCTGCTGGCCTCAGGCGCGCCTATCGGCGAAATGAATACGCTGCGCAAGCACTTTTCAGCCGTAAAAGGCGGCCGGTTGGCCATTGCCGCGCCCGAAGCCGCAAAGGTAAGTCTGCTGGTGCCCGACGTGCCCCTCCGTTCGCTGGACGCACTTTCGTCAGGCCCCAGTTCACCCGATCACTCCACCGTAGCCGACGTGCGCGAATTGCTCGCGAAGTACGACCTGGGACCAAAGCTGCCGCCTTCGATCCGCAGCTTCTTTGAGCGCGAAGACCTGCCGGAATCGCCTGGGAACAAAAGCTGGCGCCCGCCCTTCTTCCCCAAGCTGCAATGGCCTGGGAGTGTTCTTACTCGCCGCGTTACCGCGGCCGCCTCAATGGCGGGAGAGGACGAGGCCTTCCGCGATTCGGTTTTTGAGATTTTGCTTTCAAGCCACGATCTGGTTGAGAATGCCAAGGCGCTCGCCGAGAAGGCCGGCTACCACGCAGTGGTCGACAACAGTTGCGACGATTGGGACTACGCCGAGGCCGCCCGCTACCTCCTCGAGCGCTTCCACGAGCTGCGCGCCATCCACCCCAGACTTTGCCTTATCTCTGCCGGCGAGGTCACTGTCACTCTCAGCGCAACACCCGGCGCCGGCGGCCGCAACCAGCAGTTTGCCTTGGCTTGCGCCTTGAGCCTGGCAAAATACTCCAGCGAGCGCCTCACCGTGTTTAGCGCAGGCACCGATGGCATCGATGGCAATACCCAGACCGCCGGGGCCATCGCCGACCCTACAACCGTTGCCCGCGCTCGCGCCTTCGGGTTCGATCCCGTGCAATCGCTGGCGGCATTCAACGCCTGCCCGCTGTTCACAGCCCTGGGCGACGCCGTGGTTACCGGCCCCACCGGACACAATTTACGCGACCTGCGGCTTTTGCTCGCCGACGATGGATAGCTCGGCCCCGGTGCGGCATCCCGTCCAGGGAATCTCTGATCAAGTCCCTGCCTTGAAGGGTACGGGCTTTAGCCCGTACATGAGTGCCACAGAATCAGCCGGGCTTTAGCCCCCGAGGGAACGTCGGCTGCTCAAAGGGATCTTGTTCTTGGCTTCCCTGGGCGGACCTCTCCGCATGACGCCGCGAAATGAATTAACATGAGTGTCACCAAATTCATCCGATCAGGATAGTTCCGTGGCACGAAGAGTAAGCAGCAAGGCCGCTGCCAAGACGCCCGATATCCGCACCGTAGCTGCCCTGGCAAAGGTCTCCATAGCGACAGTTTCAAGAACCATCAACGGTTCTCCAGCCGTCAGCGACCGGCTCACCAAGCGTGTCTGGCAGGCCATCAAGCAGTTGAATTACTTCCCCAACACCCATGCGCGCACGCTGGTTTCCGGCCGCAGCAGGCTTCTCGGCATCATTGTTGAAAACATCGTCAATCCCTTCTTTCCCGAGCTGATCCAGAGCTTTGAGGAGATTGCCGTTGCACACGGCTACGAGATCCTCGTGAGCTCCTCGAACGGCAACCCCGCCGTACTTGCAACATGCGTGCGCCGCATGTTGGAGCGCAAGGTGGAGGGCGTGGCTGTACTCAGCTTCGGCGCGGAAGAACCGGTGCTTGACCAGTTGGTGATTAACGACATTCCCATGGTGCTTGCCGAGTTCCACCTGGATAACCCCAAGGCCAGCACCATACTGCTTGACTACTCGACCGGCATTCACGCTGCCGTTAACCACCTGGTGAAGCTGGGCCATCGGCGGCTCGCATTTCTTGCCGGACCGCACAAGCTACATTCGGCCATCACCCGCGAAAACGACTATCGCACGGCGATGGCCAAGGCCGGACTGCCTATCCAGAAAAAATGGATCGTCGAATGCGATCACACGCTGAAGGGCGGCGTAGTCGGCTACGGCAAGTTGCAGGCGCTCCCCATCCGGCCTACGGCCATACTATGTTCCAACGACATGACCGCCATCGGCGTGTTGCGCGCCGCCTACATTGAGGGCCTGCGCGTACCTCAGGACCTCTCCGTCATCGGCCTCGACGACATCGACTTCGCCGAGTTCACGCTGCCGCCCCTTACGACCATCCGCCTCTCGCGCGCCGACCTGGCGCGCGCAGCCTTTGAAGCTCTCCGCCAGCAAGCCGAGCATGGCATAGGCACGAAGATTCAGCGCGAGTTCCTGGTTTCTACCAGCCTCGTGGTGCGAGGATCGACAGCGCCGCCGGCGGCGGAGCAGGAATGGGTTGGGGCTACGGGCGTCAAGCCGTAACTTAAGGGCCGCACACTAAACTCACAGAACACCGCTTATGGAATCAAGCCAAGTCATTTCGCGTCTTTGGGCGACGGCAATTCCAGACGAATGTCAACTCATTGAGTTACCTCGTTGTTGAGGATAGTTGCGGCTTTCCTTCGTCCACGCCAATTGTCATCGAGATGGTGTGGTTTAGTTCATCCCTCTCCAGCTTCGGGATGACGCCCACGTTTAAATAACCCTTCGATTTATAAAGATTCATAAGTCGCTCGAATCCCTTGCCGATTGCCGTCGCGTTGAATACCCTGCCCGTCTCGGCAGCGAACTGATTCCTGAGTTGATCAAGCGGGAAAGCCGACGCGCCCTCAAAGCGAACCGCCTTCAGACGGTATTGAAGACCTGGTGAGGCGTGGATGTAAACATCGACTGAGGGAATCGATGAGATCTTCTGCGTTGCGGTGAATTGCGGGCCATCGACCTCTGCATCCAAATATCCGAGTTGACGCAAATCGCGCTGAACGACTGCTTGCATTTCCTCCGGGAAGCAGGTCTTTCCTCGGAGTGAACGCGCAATTCGAAGTCTGTCGCCTGGTTGTAGCTCATTCGCGATGAGTGTCAGACTTCGTATTTGTACTTGAGCAGGTTGAGCCGCAATCGGCTCCTGTGCCATTCCCACTGGCGTGACGATCGAAAACAGCCAGACAAAGGCAATAGCGATTCGCATCTGACTTACTCCAACTGCGATTCCAGCAACCTGTGCTGTCCAGGAAGGATCTATTTCATAGCCCACAGCCTTGGACGGGTCAACTTCAGAAAAGCATCACGCCACGCGGGCATTACCGAAAGCAGTTGGAATTTCGACGCCAACCCGGAAATAACCCACTCCCAACCACGGCAAACTTTACTGCAGGACGAGAACGCCCTTGCCCTCCCGCATGGCCCTCACTTCCGCCCATGTAGCGTTGGCAGCAATGCGGCGGTCGGGATAGATCCGCGGCTCGCCGAAGCTGACTTCGGCAGCGAACCCAGGTGTGCGCAGCGCCTTCATCAAATGAGTCAGGAACAGTGTGTCGCCGTACCAGCACAGTTCTCGCTCCTCGACGCCGCCATCAATCACATAGCGAACCGCCGCAGCCGTGATCGGCGTCCCCGTCGAAGTCGCCGGATCGATGAGCCGGGGATGAAAGGGCAACACCTCGCTGCCGTCGGTGCTGGTCCCCTCGGGAAACAGCAGCACAGGAATGGGAAGCTTGAGCCGCTCCACCATCTGGTCAGCGACGGACGCGGCGCTTGCCCGGCTAGAACGATCGAGAAATATGGTTCCGCCAGCGCGCGCGGCCTTTCCAAAGTAGGGCCAACGGCCGATCTCCACCTTGGCGACAAACGCCAAGGGCATGGCCGCCGAAAGAATGAGGACGTCGAGGTAACTGAGATGGTTTGAGACCACCAGCCCGTAAGTCGGCGGCCGGCCTTCGATGCGGTAATCGATGCCCAGGCTCGTGAGTATTCCGCGGCCGGATGCCTGGATCCACTGGGCACGGCGAACCATGGTGATGGGACCACGCAGGCGCATGAGCCAGAAGCGAAGAATACAGGTGAGAAGAGCGAATGCCAGCGCCACAGCGCGCCGGACCGGGCGAAGATTCAAGTGGTAAGCGGCGCCAGAAAGCGATTCCGCGCCGAGGAAGATATCAGTCTAAGATCGAGCAATGTGAGGAAGTCGATGGTGCCGAACTCGCGGTCCCAAGCCGGCGGAGCGCAGATGCGCGTGCCGATGGCCAAATAGGTCTTGAGTGACTTCGGGACCTTGGCTTCTGCCGGGGCTGGATCAGGCAACAAAGAGGGATGAAGGCAGGGCGACGGCTGTGCATGTGCGCCCTCTTGCTCGCAGGAACAAACGCAGGATGCGGTCGGCTCTGTCTCAAACTCCCGTGAAACCCGATTGTGCTCGAGCTGGCGATACTGCTGCCAACTATCAGCCGGGTCTTTGGAGTTCAATGAAGAGCAACCGATCAACGTACGAAGCCCCATTTCGGTAGCATACTGCGCAATGCCTATCCATAACAAGGTCAGCACCTCGGGGGTCCGATGTTCGCGGTCGGTCGAGGCGTAGCCCAACTCCAGAATCCCCTCCCGGAGCAACGTCGGCGGATGCAAATCGAAGGTTCCCGGAGGGAGCAGAGGGCTTCAGCCCTCTGAAAAAGAGCCATTTTGCGGCGGGCCTTCAGGCCCGGGGCTCAATCCGCATCTCCGGATTTGAAGGAATTACTACAGCGACCCTTGGCAACAACCCCCCGCGATCGAAGGAATGACCAGCACTTCGTCCCCTTCTTTAAAGCAGTACGTCTCGTTGCCCAGGAAGCGTATGTCTTCCTCATTCACATAGAAGTTGATAAAGCGCCGGATTTGCCCATCCTCGCCGCGCAGATGCGGCCGCAGCGCCGGAAAGCGATACTCAATGTCCGTAACCAGGTCAGGCAGATTGGCGGCCGTGCTGGATATTTCGCGGACGTTGTTGGTGTGCTTCTGAAATGCATTCGGCAACAAAACTCTAACGGACATAAGTGGCTCCTCCGGCCAGGCTCAAGGCCTGACCCAGTTCCGGGATGAGTTCTGGATTTGCGGCGTTGTGTTCTTCAACGAAGTTTTCAAAGTCGGCCAGGCGGGGCCGGATGGCATCGCTTTGGTCGTAGGCGCCGCTCAGGCAGTCGGTGGTCTTGAGGCCGTTGCCGGTAATGCAGGTGACGGTTAGCTCGTCAGGATGGATGCGCCCATGAGCATAAAGCCGCGCCGTCACCGCCGTCGTAACCCCGCCCGCCGTCTCCGTGAAGATCCCCTCGGTCTCGGCCAATTCCTGGATAGCGGAGACAATTTCGATGTCCGACACATCTTCGGCCCAGCCCCCTGAAGCACGAATGGCCCGCGAAGCATAAGGCCCGTCGGCAGGATTGCCAATCGCCAGCGACCGCGCGATGGTGTTCGGCCGCTGCGGCTCAATCAGATCCGTCCCGTTCTTCACCGCCGTAGAAATCGGATTGCACCCCGTGGCCTGCGCGCCGAAGAACCGCACCGGCCGGTCCTCCACGAGCCCCAGTGCAACCAGCTCGCTGAAGGCCTTGCGGATCTTAGTGATCAGCGACCCGCCGGCCATGGGGCAAACCAGGTTGTCAGGCAGCCGCCAGCCCAGTTGCTCCGCAATCTCGTACCCCACCGTCTTCGATCCCTCGGCGTAGTAGGGCCGCAGGTTCACATTCACAAATCCCCAGTTGTAGCGCTCGGCAATCTGCGAGGAGAGCCGATTGCAGTGGTCGTAGTTCCCCTGCACCCGCACCAGCGTCGCGCCATAAACCTGCGTGTTCAAAATCTTGGCCGGCTCCAGATCGGCCGGCACCAGGATGATCGACTTCAATCCCAGCCGGGCGGCCCCGGCGGCCACGGCATTGGCCAGGTTGCCCGTCGAGGAGCACCCAACCGTGTCAAACCCAAAGGCCTGCGCATTGGCCAGCGCAACAGCCACCACGCGATCCTTGAAGCTCAGCGTAGGCAGGCACACCGCGTCGTTCTTGATGTAGAGATTCCGCGCCCCAATGTGCGCTCCCAGGCGCGGCGCCTTCATCAGCGGCGTCAGCCCGGCCGGCGTCTGCGGCTCGTAGCTATCCGCGACCGGCAGCAGGGCACGATAGCGCCACATATTCAAGGGGCCTTGCGAAATTGTCTGGCGGGTAAAGCGGGTGCGGGCATACTCGAGGTCGAAGGCCACCTCAAGCGGGGAAAAACACTCGTCACAGATCGAAAGCGGCTGTATCCCATAGGATTTGCCGCATTCGCGACATCGCAATTCGTAGGCAGTCGTCGTCACTCATCCCTCGCAAATGTTTGCGAGAGTGACAGCGGATACGCGGGCGCGTGACCGGCTCGATTAAGAGCGAACGTGATTGGACTCGAAAAACCGTGCGAGGCGCCTCGGCTAAGAGTGCTGAAGCGACCCCCGAATCTCATGTTCCCCGCCGAAGCGAGCGAGAGTTGACACCATACTCCTGGTTTGCCCAGGCAGGTTGTCGTGGCGTCACAGGGCCCGTCCCTCAGCCACTCTGCATGAAATCCAGGTTTGCCCTGTGGGGGCAAACTTGAATGATTCGGTTGTATCACAGGCGGAATTCGAGCGCAAGTGTTTGCAGCAAACAGCGAGCCAAGTGGTTTAAAAGGGCGATTCCGGGATTTGGCGGGTAGGGGAAAAGCGGCGTCACGTTCTTTGCCGGTGAAACGAGTCACTCGCCGCACGCAGCAACAGTGTCAGAACTGGTAATGCGATATTCCATCGCATCAAGACTAGCCAGCTGAAAATTCCGATCATGCAGAACACTACGAAAATCGAATGAAGCCGTCGGCCCAAGATAGATCCCGACGATGCCCTTAGAATAGGCATAGTGGAACAAATAATTGGGGGCAGCGTCGAAAACCATCCATATGTCGCTGTTGTGCAGCACTGATACGACTTTTGGACGAAACCTGAGGCGCTTATAATCCCCGGACCCCGCATCGTTACACTTTCGAAAATAAGCGAACGCAAATCCATGGTGGTCGGTTAGACACACTTGAATCTTGTCACCGCAATCTTCGAGCCGAGTACCTCGTGAGCGTGGGGTAACGAGAGTTCCAGCCCGTGTATCTAGTTCGAGCACATTTCCATTCGATGCCACAAATGTAGCTTTGAGCCCCGCGTGGTCCGACGATACCGATTGCGCAATAGCTGCCGAAAGCAGCGTCACGAGCAGGATGAGCATTTGGGCACGGCGCGTCATTGGCAGCCTCCTGGTATAGAGCAGTCGAACGGTGCGCCAAAAGCTGGGTGCCCCAGGTCTGGATTTTCAGACCTCGGATACCGCGGACCATCCCTCGGCGCACCCGACCACAATCCTAGTTCGAATAAATCCGCACATAATCCACAAGCAGCTCAGACGGAAAAACAGTAGTCCCGTTCGGCGGCCCCGGCCAACTTCCCCCCACAGCCAGGTTGAGAAGAATAAACTGCGGTCCGTCGTCAAACGGCCAAGTTCCCGGCTGGGTCGCAGGCGTGAACGTGGCGTACACATTCGTCGGCTGGTCGATGTAGTACTGAATCTGCCCTTTGCTCCAGATCATGCCGTACGTGTGCCACGCGGCCGCGGAAAACCCCGCCGGATGGTACTGAGTGCCGCCGTTGAGCCCCGTGCCGTGCACCGATCCCTGCACCCAGTCGAAGCCTTCATTCTGCGGATTGCTGCCGTCGATATGTTCCATCACGTCAAGCTCCCCGCACGCCGGCCAATCGATGGTCGTGATGTTATTCCCCAGCAGCCAGAACGCCGGCCACATCCCCGGCCCTTCCGGCAACTTCATCCGCGCCTCGATGCGCCCGTATTGAAAGCTGAACAGCCCCTGCGACTTGAGCCGCGCCGAGGTGTAAACGCCCGGCGAGGGCTGGCGGGCCGTGATGTGCAGTTTGCCGTCAATACCGACAATGGCGTTAGGTTTCGTGGCGTCGCACGGCGAGGCCGCGGATGCGAACCCGCAGTAGTTTTCCAGTTCCTGATTGCCGAATCCGTTGTTGCCTGTGTCGTATGTCCACACTCGCGGATTGGGCTGATTGCTGACCACGCCTGGGTTGAACTCTTCGCTCCACACCAGCGCTCCCGAGGGAATGTCAGCCGCAAACGTCTGGCCGGTCACGGCGCTGGGAGTGCCGCCTGAAACTGCGGCGATGGCCTTGACCGTGACGTTGGATGCAACCAGGAACGGCGCAAAATATCGCGGCGACGATGTGCCGGGAGCGCTGCCGTCCACCGTGTAGTAAATGGTGGCCCCCGGTGTCGCCGCAGCCAGGGTCACCACCACCGCGCCGTTCCGTGCCGCAGCGGTAGCAACGGTGGGAGCAGCCGCCGCTGGCCCCGGAGCCGCAGTTCCGCTCGCGCTTCCTCCACCGCAACCACAAACCAAAATACCCGTGAAAACAACCGTTGCCACCATCGATCGACTGGATTGCATTCCGAACTCCGCTTGCATCAGGAGCCGAGCGTGAAGCCCGTTCCGCCGCAACCATCTGAACACTGTCGAACGGGCGAGTCAAACCAAGGGTGCTTCGCAGCGGATTCCGCGCCAACTCCAGGAAAAATACGAACGGCCGGGATAGCAACCGCTACCCGGCCGTTCGAGGAGGCATCGATGATCCGCATCTGCCGTACTTTCAATGTTGCACAAAAGGCAATAATTCTACGCAAACTATTTTAGAGGCGTGCTCACGCGACAAAATACTTCGCCTGCGGATGGTGAACAACGATGCAATTGGTGCTCTGCTCGGGATCGAGGAGAAAGCCTTCGGTGAGCCTGACGCCGATGTTTTCCTCGGGCTTGAGCAGGCGGAAGATGGCGGCCTGGTCTTCGAGATTGGGGCAGGCCGGATAGCCAAACGAATAGCGTGAGCCGCGATACTTCTGATGAAACAGGTCGGTAATGCGGGTTGAGTCCTCGCCGGCGATGCCCAGATACTCGCGCGCCTGTTTGTGCGCGACCTCAGCAAGAGCTTCGGCGGTTTCGACAGAGAGGCCGTGCAGGTAGAGATACTTGGTGAATTCTCCAGCCTCGAAGAGCCTGGCCGTCTGCACGCTGGCTTCGCTCCCTATCGTCACGATGGAAAAACCGACAACATCGCGCTTGCCCGAGCAATACGGCTCGAAAAAGTCTGCGATGGAAAGGCGGCGGCCGATCGCCTGACGCGGGAAGCTGATGCGTTCGAGCTCGTGCTCGGGGTCTTCGGGATCGAAGATGACAAGATCGTTGCCATGCCCCGCGCATGGATAGAAGCCGATGATGGACTTGGGCTCGAACCAGTGATTGGCCATCACTTCTTTTTCAAGGTCGAAAAGGATGGGGCGGTATTTTTCTTCGATAAGGCGCAGATAGTCGGCCTGTGCTGCGGTCTTGAGTTGCCATTGATTCTTGAAGAGGGCCGTCTCGTTGAGATAGGGAAATATCTCCGCGAGGTTGTAGTTTTTGTAAACGCGCGCACCCCAGTAAGCCGGCTGGGGAATCTCCGCAACCCGCGTCACTACAGGTGATCGGCCTTCGGGGGTAAGTTCCGCCGGTGTTTCATCGTTGATGGCCGCGTTGCCGCGCGCAAAGATCTTCACCGTCTTGCCCTCGGTCTCGCGCTGCTCGCGCACCTTGGCGTCGGCGGAGGTGAGGTCGGTGAGAATGTGCAGGCCGGCGAAGGCGTCTTCAGCGTAGAAAACCGGCCCCGCATACTCCTTGCGCAAATCTTCTTCAACATATTTGCGCGTGAGCGCAGCGCCGCCGCAAACCACCGGCACGGTCATGCCCAGGCGCTCGAGATCCTGCAGTACGTACTTCATTTCGAGCGTGGACTTGACGAGCAGGCCGCTGAGCCCGATGGCATCCGCGGAGATGTCGCGCGTGGCGCCGATGATGGCGTCGGACGGCTGCTTGATGCCGAGGTTGACGACGCGATAACCGTTGTTCGAAAGGATGATATCGACGAGGTTCTTTCCAATGTCGTGTACATCACCTTTGACCGTGGCGAGGACCATGGTGCCTTTGCCGCCGGCGTCGGACTTCTCCATCTTCGGCTCGAGATATGCGACGGCGGCCTTCATCACTGCGGCTGAGTCGAGGACCGATGGCAGTTGCATTTTGCGCGCGCCGAAGAGGTCGCCGACCGTCTTCATGCCGTCGAGCAGGACGGTGTTGATGAGGTCGAGCGGCGTGTAAGTTTTGAGCGCGGCCTCCAGCGCTTCTTCCAATGTCTGCTTGTGTTCTCCAAGGCCAATGGTCCGCTCGCCGCGAATGATGAGTTGCTTGAGCTTGTCTTCGGTCGACAGGCTCTCGACTGCGATTTCGTCTTCCTCCACGCCGCCGCCCTTGAGCGCGTCGAAGTGCGCCATGTAATTTTGCAGGGGCTCGCTTCCGGTTCCTTCGCGATCCTGAAAGATAAGCTTGCGCGCAAGTTCGACTTCGATTTCAGGAATCTTGTAGAGCGGATAAATCTTGGAGTAGTTGACGATGGCCGTATCGAGGCCGCGGTCGACGGCTTCCTTGAGGAAGACGCTATTCAGCACGCGGCGCGCATAGGCGTTCAGGCCGAATGAAATATTTGAAACACCAAGCACCGTCCTGCAGCGCGGCAACTCCTGCTTGATGCGGCGCACGGCCTCGAGCGTCTCCATGCCGGCTGCGCGATAGTCCTCCTGGCCGGTG
Source organism: Acidobacteriaceae bacterium (assembly GCA_003151985.1). Taxonomy (GTDB): domain Bacteria; phylum Acidobacteriota; class Terriglobia; order Terriglobales; family Acidobacteriaceae; genus Telmatobacter. The sequence goes on along the minus strand of PLZC01000402.1, from coordinate 322 downwards.
GAGATGGGCAGCGTGAGCGCGTCGAAGATCAGGTCCTCCGAGCGCATTCCGTATTTGTTCACCGCCAGATCGTGGATGCGATGCGCGATGGCCACCTTGCGGTCGGCAGTCAGGGCCATTCCCTGCTCGTCGATGGTGAGCGCAATAACGGCGGCGCCGTAGCGGCGGGCCATGGGGAGCACGAGGCTGGTGCGCTTTTCGCCGTCTTCAAGATTGATGGAGTTGATGATGGGCTTGCCGGGAATGCGCTTGAGCGCCTCCTCGATAACGGGGGCTTCAGTCGAGTCCACCAAAATGGGCGCGGGAACGCGGGTGGCGATTT
>PLZC01000415.1 GCA_003151985.1 Acidobacteriaceae bacterium | reverse complement strand
TTGTGCTTGATTGTGGCCCACTTTGAATGGCCGGACATGGGAGGAACCTCAGCGGTAGTGAAGATTAGCGACGCGGGCATGCGTCCAACCTTGTGAGTATACCACCGGGACAGCTCCGCTTCCTCAGGTTGTCTGGTCTTCATCGGGTTCCACGGCCAACCCGATCCGGTCGGCCAGCGACCGCACATCGATAGCGCAAAATCCTCCAAACAGCATGTCGCCAAGCTGATAACCTAGAAGCATGAAATTCGGGGTTTTGGTCTTTCCCGGCTCCAATTGCGACCACGATACGTTCAATGTGATCGCCGAAGTGGCTCACCAGCCCGTCACCTTTCTCTGGCATGACTCCGAGGATTTAGCCGGCGTCGATGCCGTGCTGGTTCCCGGCGGGTTTGCTTACGGGGATTACCTCCGAACCGGGGCCATCGCGCGGTTTTCACCAGTGATGCAGGCGGTGCAGAAGTTTGCCGGCGGCGGCGGCCTGGTGCTGGGAATATGCAACGGCTTCCAGATTCTTACCGAAGCCGGGTTGCTGCCGGGAGCGCTCATGAGAAACGCCGGGCTCAAGTACATCTGCAAACAGGTGCATCTGCGCGTGGAGACCACCGACAGCCCCTTCACCAACCAGCTCGCCAAGGGCGAAGTCCTCGAGATTCCCATTGGGCATATGGAAGGCAACTACTTCTGCACGCAGGAGGACTTGCATCAGCTCGAAGCCGAGGATCGAATTGCCTTCCGATATGCCACCCCCGGCGGAGAGATCACCCCGGCGGCAAACCCGAACGGCTCCTTGAGCAATATTGCAGGCATTCTGAACGCGAAAAGAAATGTCATGGGAATGATGCCCCATCCGGACAGATCGAGCGAGCAGATGTTGGGATCCGCGGACGGCTGGAAGATCTTCGCTTCCATGATCGAGGCTCTTGCAACTCCTTGAGGTTCTTCCCGGTATGCTGGAACATCGCAAGCGATGATTGACATTCATCACCATCTGATCTACGGGGTAGACGACGGAGCGTCCGACCTGGAGACTTCGCTGGCCATGGCGCGCGACGCAGCCGCGGACGGCATCACGCATATTGTCTGCACTCCCCACGCAAGCGACACCTATCCTTACAATTTGGCAGTAAACCAGGAACGCCTGGAGGAGTTGCGCGAGCACTTGGACGGCACCATCGAATTGAGCCTGGGATGCGACTTTCACCTCACAGCCGACAATGTCCATGACGCATTGGCCAATCCGCTGCGCTACTCGATCAATGGCAAGGGCTACCTGCTGATCGAATTCCCAAACATGACCATCCCTCCCCAACTGGCTGACGCCATGTTCAGGCTGCAGTCGGCCGGCTATACCCTCATCGTCACCCATCCGGAACGGTACCCGGCCCTGCTGGACAAGCCCGAGTTGTTGGCGGAGTGGATGCGTAAAGGGTGCCTTGTCCAGGTAACTGCCAGCTCATTGTACGGGCGTTTCGGCAGGATGGCGGAAGCGCTGTCCAATGAACTTCTCGAGCGCAACTGGATTCACTTTCTTGCCACCGACGCGCACCACCCCGTGAAAAGGCCACCGCACTTGAAAAAGGGATTTGACTATGTGGTCAGGAGGGCTGGTGAGGAGACGGCCCGACGGCTTTTTGTCACCAACCCGCACGCGGCTGTCCATGGAACCAGGTGGCCGGTGCAGCCTGAGGCTGTGGGCCTTTGGGAGCATGTGCCGCTCAAGTTCAATGTCCACAAATTCGCCGCTGCCAAGCCCGGGCCGGGCAAATCCTACTCAGAGAAACTTGCCAAGGACGCACCCAGGACGGGTTTGAAGGGACTGTGGCACCGGCTGTTCGAGAGATAAAACTTAAAGAGGCTGCGCTGTGGCAAAACCGCAGCTCTCAAAGGCCCGGGCCTAAAGGCCGCTCGATTGAGGCGGTATTCCGGGGCCTGAAGGCCCCTGCTCCCTCCGTCCTCCCTGAACTGAGAGAGCCGGTTTCGTCCATCGCGGGTCGGCGAAGCCAGTGAATGACTGTTACAAATCCCCGAAGTTGGAGTCTTTCCGAAGCCTGTTAAAGCCCCAGCCCGCCATCAACCGTCAGAATCTGACCGGTGACAATTTTTGGCCCTGCCGCAAAGAACAATACTGCCTCCGCTATTTCCGCCGCTGTGCCATTCCGCCGCATCGGGGTTTTGGCCGCAAAGCGTGCCGCCTGCTCACCGGACTGCTCATCCATCTCGATCCAGCCCGGAGCCACACAGTTGACGCTCACTTCAGGCGCAAACGCCTTGGCCATTGCCTGGGTCAGCATGTGCAGCGCCGCCTTCGAAGCACAGTAATGGGCGTGCCCTGCCCAGGCCCGCAACCCTCCCAGCGAACCGATGTTCACGATTCTGCCGTGGGCGGCGCGAAGATGGGCCAGCGCCTCCCTGGCTACAAGAAACGGCCCGCGCGCGTTCGTTTCAAAAACCGCGTCCCATTGAGCCAGGCTGATTTGTTCCAGCGGAACCGACTCGAAGATGGCGGCGTTGTTGACCACAAGGTCAAGGCGGCCAAACTTGCCCACCGTCGCTGCGATAGCGGCGCGAACCGAAGCCTCCGAACGCACATCGCACTCCAGGGCCACTGCTCGGCTTCCTGCGTCCTCAATTGCGCGCACTGTCTCGGCGGCTTCAGCGTGCGATGTGCGATAGGTAATCGCCAAATCAGCCCCGGCATGGGCGAGAGCCAGCGAGATCGACCGGCCGATGCGCCGGGCGCCTCCGGTGACAAGGACGGATTTGCCGCTGAGGCTCTGCATTTGCATCAAAGGGCGACGGGGGGGTATTTCGGTTGGGATTGAGGCGGGTTGGCCTTCGTGTCTGGTTCTTTTGGCGGATCGGCGGGCTTGTCCTTTGAATTTGGATTCGCTTTCGGAGCGGCGTCCTTGCCCGGGTCCGCAGTTTCGGGGTGATTTTTGTAGATGGAGTATTGCTCTCCCGGCCGTTTCATCTTGGCCTCGATCGCTATCTCATTCTTGTCGACTTTGAAATCCTCGCCATATGTCTGAAAGCCCTTGGCGATCACCTGCAGGCGGACAGAACTGCTGAGGGGCAGCACGTCGATGACGGCCTTGCCGTCCTCGTTTGTCTTCAACTCCATGTTGCCCTTTTCCCCCACCAGGTGGAAGATAACCGCGGCATTTTCGATGGGCTTGCCATTCACGTCGCGAAGCACTGTAACTTCGACTCGCGCAGTCGGCGGTGGGGACTTGTACTTGCGGCCGCGCTTGGCGGGTTCCTGCAAGGCGCCGGCTGGCAATGAAGTGATAAGCAGGCCTGCAACGGCCACAAACACGCTGAGACGAAAGAGCGAACGCTGCAACATAACGATCATTCTATCGCGTCGGCACCGGTGAAGGGTACGGGCTTCAGCNNGGGCTTTAGCCCCTGAGGGAAGGCAATTCCGGAATCCCTCCAAAAATTCAGCGGACCGTTCGAACGAAGGACAAGATTGCGCTCCTTGGCTTCTATTCCCTCGGTGGCTAAAGCCCATTGCGTTTCGGCTCATGAATGTACGGGCTGAAGCCCGTACCCTTCAACATCGTCCTTTGGCAGTAGACGCGATGAGCCTAGTCCCGAAGATCCGTTGAGGGTCAGTTCGCCTACAAAGGCTGCGGAAAAAGGGCTGATTTCCAACTAAATTGGCCCAACGGGCTTCAGCAGGGGCTAAAGCCCATTGATTTTATTGACTTTATCGGCACGACTGAAGTCATGCCCTGTTACAAAGCACCAGGATTGGAAGTTTTTCCGCGCCCCAGGATTGGAAGTTTTTCCGCAGCCTGTATAGGCCAGCCAGGCTGACCGGTAGCGGCCTTGCGCCCTCCAACCGGCCGAATGGGCAATACGTGAGTGACTTTCACTCATATTTCACAAAAAGGGGGCTTGACAGCGCCGCGCTCCCTATCTTATCGTTAGCAGTTGGAAGGCGAGAGTGCTAGCACACCGCTGGCAGAATTGCTCGCAAAGCCCTTTCGCCCGGCTTCGGGACGGAAGGCTCAATTTTCCGAAGTTTTCAAATCCCACTCAAAACCCCGTGGCCGGGGCTCAACTCCAGCCACGCGTGAAGGAGAAGCAAAGCAATGGCAGCAACATCTGTAAAGACGACCTTCACCCCGCTCCACGACCGCATCCTCGTCCGCCGTTTGGAAGAGGGCGAAACCGTTCGTGGTGGCATCATCATCCCCGATAGCGCCAAGGAAAAGCCCCAGGAGGGCGAAGTCATCGCCGTCGGCAAGGGCAAATCGAACGACGAAGGCAAAGTCTTCCCCCTCGATGTGAAGGCGGGCGACAACGTGCTCTTCGGCAAGTACTCCGGCACCGAGATCAAGCTTGACGGCGAAGAGTTTTTGATTATGCGCGAGGAAGAAGTCCTCGGAATCGTGAAGAAGTAGCTTCGCAGGGGTCAGGGATCAGGGTCAGGGGTCAGTCAAAACAGCGACAGCACTGACGAACTGGCATACACCTTTTCCCAGCCCTGAGCAGCACCCACCGGATTAAGTATTCGGGTCAACGAATCACGGGAAGTGAACCCTGAGCCCTGACCCCTGAACCCTGATTGAAGGAGAGTTAAAGAAATGGCAAAGCAGATTCTACACGGTGAAGATTCCCGTCAGGCGATTTTGCGGGGCGTAAACATCCTCGCGGACGCCGTCAAAGCGACTCTCGGCCCCAAGGGCCGCAACGTTGTAATTGAGAAGAAGTTCGGTTCACCCACCATCACCAAGGACGGCGTGACGGTGGCCAAAGAGATCGATCTGAAGGACCCGATGGAGAACGTGGGCGCGCAACTGGTCCGCGAAGTAGCGTCGAAGACCAGCGATGTGGCCGGCGACGGCACGACCACGGCAACTGTATTGGCACAGGCCATCTTCCGCGAGGGTGTGAAGACAGTGGCCGCGGGCGCAAACCCGACGGCTCTGAAGCGCGGCATCGACAAGGCCGTGATCACGGTCATCGGCACCCGCGACAAGGACGGCAAGTGGACCGAGGGCGGAGCCCTTGGCAGACTGTCGAAGCCTGTCGATCCGGGTTCGGTTGCCCAGGTGGGCACAATCTCGGCCAACGGCGACCAGGAGATCGGCGACATTATCGCCGAGGCTGTCAAGGTTGTCGGCAAGGATGGCGTCATCACCATCGAAGAGTCGAAGACCATGCACACGGGCCTGGAAACGGTCGACGGCATGCAGTTCGACCGCGGCTACTTGAGCCCCTACTTCGTGACCGACGCAGAGCGCCTTGAAGTGGTTCTGGAAGAGCCCTACATCCTGATCTACGAGAAGAAGATCAGCGCCATGAAGGACCTGCTGCCTCTGCTGGAGCAAGTTGCTCGCGGCGGGAAGCCCCTCCTGATCATTGCTGAGGATGTCGAGGGCGAGGCCCTGGCAACCCTGGTTGTGAACAAGCTGCGCGGCACCCTGAATGTGGCAGCCGTCAAGGCTCCCGGCTTCGGCGACCGCCGCAAGGCGATCCTGGGCGACATTGCTACCCTGACAGGCGGCAAGGCCATCACCGAAGACCTCGGAATCAAGCTGGAAGGCGTGAAGNNAAGCTCGAGGATCTGGGCAAGGCCAAGCGCATCACCATCGACAAGGACAACACCACCATCGTCGATGGCTCCGGAAAGTCTTCGGAAATTGACGGTCGCGTCAAGGAGATCCGTGCGCAGATCGAGAAGACCACCTCGGACTACGACAAGGAAAAGCTCCAGGAGCGGTTGGCCAAGCTGGTCGGCGGCGTTGCCATCATCAAGGTCGGCGCTGCAACCGAGACCGAGCTGAAGGAGAAGAAGGCTCGCGTCGAGGATGCGTTGCATGCAACGCGCGCGGCAGTCGAGGAAGGCATCGTCCCCGGCGGNNGGAAGGCGACGAGAAGATCGGCGCGAATATTGTTCGCCGGGCGCTCGAAGAGCCTCTGCGTCAGATCGTTGCCAACGCGGGCGAAGAGGGCGCTGTTGTGGTAGCCAAGGTTCTGGAATCCAAGGACCCGCATTACGGCTACAATGCCGCGACCGGTGTCTTCGAGGACCTGGTCAAGGCCGGCGTCATCGATCCGACCAAGGTAGCGCGTACAGCGCTGCAGAACGCGGCTTCGATTGCCGGTCTGCTGCTCACCACCGAAGCATTGGTGGTCGAGATTCCTGAGCCCAAGTCTGCCCCGGCAGGCGGCCACGGCGGCGGAATGGACGGCATGTACTAAACCGCATCGGGATCAATACCCCGGCGCACATTCAAAAAGCCCTCCCGCTTCGGCAGGAGGGCTTTTTGCGAGCTTTGGGTTATTGTCGCGGGGAATTCACCGGCACGGACCCGCGTTACCGCGGCTTACGGGGCCCTTTGGAGATAGAACACATGCTGTCCTGCGCCGATTTGCTACGTTGCCAGCGTCGCGTAAGCAGCCGAAACCGCATCGAGGGAAGGGGACGATTGCGCATGACCAGCACGAGACCATCCAGCGGCAAGCCATGAACGTGGAATGGAGAACTCCGCCCAGCCGCAATCCAGGCATACAAGGATGTCGGGGGGAGGATTCATTGGTGGGTGGCTAAGAGTGCGGCACCGGTTTCGATAAAGCCGAACCTCGGCCGGGATGATGTCAAGAGCATCGGATTGGCATTTTGGACAGGACAAACCACACCTCAAAAAATGGAAGTCTCCAAGACAGCAAAGACGTGCAACGAGAAATATGTGGAAAATCCAATGTACTTGAAGCGTGTGTACCCTTTCAACAACATTGTGCCTTGCCAGCACTCAAATATCGAAATTTAATTTCAAGTGACATATCTTCACTTTCATCTTATGAAAAAACGTTTTCATTTCCCGAGACCGACTCGGGCGTGAGCAATATCACCTCATCACCCCGTCGAAAAGGCGGGCAAAGTGATGTGCGCGACTTTCAAAGCGGCGATCTTGCGAAACCTGGGGCAACCGCTCGTGTTTGTGGCCCCCTCATGGCGAGCGGCCGTTCCCGCATTCAACAGATCCCACGCTCAAAACCATCCCCCACGACAGCCCCCAACTCAATCGTGTATCTTGACTTGGTTCGCTTATGACTCTTCTGCACGCAATCCTTGCCGAACCACAGCACTTCTCGCTCCTGGAGAAGCTTCTTCTCGTTGGTCTCACATTTGCGTCCGGCGCCGCCTTCTGGTGGCGATTCCGCACGGTTCTCAACAAGATCCTCCGCTCGAAGAAAGACGCGGACTTCCACCTGTTCCCCATCGGCCGCCGCATCTGGGACTTCGTCTGGGAGGTGATCTGCCAGGCTAAGGTCGTTCGACAGCGCCCGCTGCCCGGCTTGGCGCACGCCTTCGTCTTCTGGGGGTTCTGTGCCTTCGCCCTGGTCACTCTCAACCACTTTGCTATGGGACTGGGAATCGGCTTTCTCTCGCCCGAAGGCTGGTTTGGCCGTTTCTATTTTTATCTTGCTGCCGCATTCGCCCTGGCCTGCGCAGCCGGCATCGTGGGCCTCTTCATTCGCCGCTTTCTGGTGCGCCCCAGGTGGCTCGGCAAGAAGCCCTCCTACGAATCCGGATTCATAGCATTCCTCATTTTTGCCCTGATGGCCACCTATCTGGCTTCGTTCTTTGTCTCGGATGCATCCACCGCGGCCCGCGCACTTTGGTGGATTCATACGCTAGCCTTGCTGACCTTCATGCCCATTATTCCCCACACCAAGCACCTGCACCTGGTATTGAGTCCTGCCACCGTGTTCCTGTCGCGTGGCGGCTTCAGCCAGATTCCGCCCCTGGTTGGCGACGAGGATTTTGGCCTGATTGCAGGAACCGACTTGACCCGGCTGGTCAGCCTCCAAGCCTATTCCTGCGTGGAGTGCGGCCGGTGCACCGAGCACTGCCCTGCCGCCAACACCGGCAAGCTGCTCAACCCCAAGGAAATCATCCTCGGCGTGCGCGGCTATCTCAACGACCTTGACCCAACTTCGCAAGAACCTCTGCTGGGCAAGTACAACTCGCAGGAGGCAGTTTTCCAGTGCACAACCTGCGGCGCGTGCGAGTATCAATGCCCGGTGGGCATCGAGCACCTTCCCATCCTCATCGGCCTGCGCCGCG
>PLZC01000090.1 GCA_003151985.1 Acidobacteriaceae bacterium | reverse complement strand
CCTGGATTTGTCCCGATAAGTCGGCATGGCGACGGGAATCCCGTTGCCGACAACAGGATTGGGAGCCGACGGGGCTCCCGGACCCTGCGGCGTTATCGTTACCTATGAATCGATCTTTTGAGACGAGGTCTACACCTCGCGCAGAAGGCGCGCCCTACCATGGTTCATTTCGTCTCGTCCGTTTTCGCCTTCTTCTTCTCGGCCATTTTGACACGCTTATCCTGACGCACTTCGTGGGCAGGCTTCATATCGAGATACAGCCCTTGCGTGAATTCACCGAGGGCCTGCAGATCACCATCCTCGAAGTGCCTACGAATCCGGCGTTCGTCCTGACCGTACTCACCATAGAAGTCGCCCATCCTATATTGGCCGAACAATTCCTTTCCGGTAAGGATAGTGACCGGGTTACGTTGATGCCCAGGGCTGAGAAGCTCGCGGCCAGCATTCGCGATCGCACGGAACCGCCGCTTCTCTGATGGGTTCAATTTGTCGCGGAAAGTCGCAAAGCATAATGCAGCACCCGGAAACAGCTCCATCGCTTGCCGTGCCCTTTCGAAGTCCCTGTCTTCGAATGTGTTGAATGACTTGCATTCTCCGATCACAAACGCGGGCAAAGAAGATTTTGTCGCATAGCTCGGCTCGATAAACATCGAGAAGTCGGCTTCGAACCTTTTCTTCTTATCCTCCTTGTGCACCATCTCGAAGCTCGGAATCCACGTCGTCTTGTGCCGCGCGTCCTTGGACAAAAGATTCATCGTGGCGATCACGCAATAGGCACCATGAGCGAATTTTTCCGCAGCAAACGGGCCTGAGACCTTGTATCCCCAATCGCCTCTGTCAGGTGGGCTTCCCGTCGGGAACGGGAAAGCGTGGGAACATCGTGGGCAATTAAAGATTTTCTAGATGTCGCCGACTGCATACCAGCTTGTGTGGTGGCATTCGGGGCATTCGAGTGTCAGGCCGGGACGGAGGACGTTAGTCACCGTGTCCACCATCGAGACGAGGGAACTCTATTCTCGTCACAGTTTCCCCACATCAAGTGAAATTAGAAAAACGACTCGTTCCCAATGCCTCGCCAACGTTCTGCAGGGTTATGCCGCTCTCAAAAACTTCTTGTCGATGCGCTCTAGGCATCAACATTGACCAAGAAGGTCTTGGACATCTGAGGAAAACGCGGCCATTATCTCCACATCGGAGGTCGTTATGGCGTACCGCTTTCCCCCACGTTCCGCTCACCGGGACAATCAGTCTCGGTTCGAAGCAATTGATTTTGAGCCACTGCTTGATCCAATCGAAGCTGCCGCTCTCCTTCACATTCATCCTGGAACCCTCAAGAAGTTGGCCCGCAAGGGTGAGATTCAAGGGCGGCATGTCGGCAAGTGCTGGCGATTCCGCGCTTCCGACCTGAACGAATGGCTTTTGCGCCAGGAACGCGCCGGCTGATGCTTCTGCTTTCTAGCGGGATGAAGATGGCAGAAAGCTTCAACAGACGGCGTACATCCATAGGGGGCTGCTCTCTCAGTAGGTGGTCTTTGCGCTCGGAGAACCCCGCGATGTTGGCGAGATTCTTCCGCCAGGACTCCGATGGGAACTTTGGTCCAGAGGGCGTCTGCCGTTCTGTATCCCGCCGTCTGCTCGGTCACGGCTTCGAGGCAATACCGGCGCCCTGCGGCAGCTCGCTCTTCTGCTTCGGCTGCACCGCCCTTTGGGTTACGGTATCCAGGCAAATCTTGTTCGCGAAGCACAGCGAAAAATTTTCCCGGAGCCTCCGTAAATGCAGAGCTTCGGCACTTGGGAGCCGGGCCCACTCGCTTGGCTTCGCCTTGTGTGACCCGAGCAGGATCGGGAAATTCAACAAAACGGAGACAAAATCATGTACCAGAACAAAGTAAATCTCATCGGCTTCCTCGGCAGTGACGCAGAAGTTCGCACCGCCAACAACCGCAGCTTTACCACTCTCTCGCTGGCGACAAAGTCCTCCTATAAGGACAAGAAGAGCGGCCAGTATGTATCGCACACCGAATGGCACCGTTGCATCGTCTTCGGGAAGCTATGCGAATTTGCAGCCACGCTGACGAAGGGCGCTCACATCCAGGTCGAAGGCGAGCTTCGGAGCCGGCAGTACGACAACAAGAAGACCGATGCCAAGAATCGCATCTGGGAGATTCGCGTGACTTCGATCCTCAAGCTGGATCGGGCAGAGAAGGCCGCCCCGGAAGACGACGAACAAGGCGACGCTATGAGCGAGGAGCCAGCCGCGTAGGTGGCTCCTATTCATCTTGGAAGCCCGGTCACACGCCGGGCTTCCAAGATTGCGAGGTATCCAGTATGGGCTTTGAATTGATCCTTCCGTTCCTACGGCCAATCGAGCCGCTTCTGCTCGATGAGAGCGTGAGCGAGATCATGGGCAATCCCGACGCAACATGGTGGTTTGAACGCGATGGGATTATTCGCAGAGAGGGGACCATTCAGTTCGACGCCGGCANNAATCAACTTGGCAAGCGGCTCGACGAAGACAATCCTCTCCTGCATGCGCAACTACCGGACGGTAGTCGCCTTGCCGCTGTGATTCCGCCCGTTGTTCGGCCCGCCCCGGCCCTCACAATTCGGAAGTTCACAAGCAGGCGGTTCACCGTCGATGACCTCATTGCTCGCGGCACGCTCACGCCTGCGCTCGCCGACTATTTGAGCGTGCAGATTTCGAACGGCAAGACTCTGCTTATCAGCGGCGGAACAGGTACCGGGAAGACAACCCTTCTCAACATTCTGGCTCAAGCGATTCCCGAGGATGAGCGCATCGTGGTGATCGAAGATACGTCAGAACTTCGCATCCAGAAGCCGAATGTACTCGCCGTTGAATGCCAGACAGATACATTCAAGGCTCGCATCTCATTCGACGATCTTTTGAAGTCGGCACTGCGCTGGCGGCCGGATCGAATCATTTTGGGCGAAGTGCGCGGAATTGAAGCGCGGACGCTGCTTGATTCCTTCAATACCGGCCACTCCGGTTCACTAGCTACAATCCACGCGAATTCCGCGGAGAAGGCCCTCCACCGGTTTGCCAATCTTGTTATCCGTAGCCACCCTCAAGCGTCGTTCACCGACACAGAAGCCGAGATAGCAGAGGCGGTCGACTTCGTGGTGCATATCGAGCGAAAACCGGGCCGCCGGGTCGTTCGCGAAGTGCTCGCCCTTCGCGGATACGACCGGGACTCCAAGCGCTTCCTGATCGAGCCAGTATTCGAGGTGGAACATGCCCAAGCCTAGAAAACAAATCGCGGTGAACGTCGCAGCTGAATTTATGAGCCGCTGCTTCGCGCCTGGAGAAACGATCGGCATACTCCTCAGGCGCCAATCTCCGGCCGAGACTGTCCAGCGAGTTGTCACGCGAGAGTGTGCGCTTGCCACTCGCTATCTTGGGTGGCTGGCATGCCAGAACGCCACCGGATCGAATGTCTACGTGGCTGCGAATCCCTTGCGGCCCGGCAGCAGAAATCGCACGAAAGAGTGTGTCGCAGAAGTCCGGCACTTGTACCTCGATTTGGACAGTGATGGAGAGACGAGACTCGCCGAGCTTAGGTCGTCCAATTCCGTGCCAATTCCGGCCGCAATCGTACAGACATCCCAGGGCAAATACCAGGTGCTTTGGCGGGTGGAAGGCTTCACTTTCCCGCAGCAGGAAAGCATGCTCAAAGTGCTGGCTCTCACCTTCGGTGGCGACCCAGCTTGTACAGATTGCAACCGTGTTCTCCGGCTGCCGGGATTCCTGAATCAGAAATACGATCCTGCGCACCTAGTGATGGTCGAATACCCGTCCGATTCGATCTCGCATCCCGAGGACTTTCGGCTCGATATTCAAACCATTAAAGGGGGGCCTATTCGAGGTCCATTCGGCCCCGAAAAGCCTGTGGGGAAGCGCTCCCATTCCGAGCAGGATTGGGCATGGGTGCTCAGGGAATTAGACCGGCGGAAGGACCCGGTCAAACTGACTCGAACGCTTGCCGAACGGCGTTCGGACAAACCCGATCCAATGTACTACGCGCAACGAACAGTTGACGTTGCATCCGCCAGGCTGTGGCTGCTTGAGGGCGTTCCCATGGCCGACGTAATCACGATGCTCCAGGTTCGCCGGCGCTTCGAGATTCCAGATACGCTTTGCTCTGCCCGTGCGCACGAGATCGCGCTCACGGCTCAGCGCATGATCGTCCGCAAGAAAATCGCCTGAATTCAACCATGGAGGAACATCGCACATGCCGCTCATTGAAGTCAGCCAAAGCCACCTTGTAAGCGCAACGATTCGAGTCGAATCGGCAACCGCAACCCTGATCGACCAGTACGCAACCTTTCTTCATGCGTCCGCAGATGACGTCGTGGATAAGGCGCTGAATTACGTGTTCTCGAAGGACCGCGACTTTCAGGATTACCTGAAGACTTCGAAGTCCTCGCAAGTTGTGCCCACTTTGCGCGTTCGCCGGAGCGGGAATGGTGACGGGACAGAGCCTTCCAGCAATGGAACGAAGGCCGTTGTGGGGGTGGAGGTGCGTGATGCGATCCGTCGTGAAGCCGCTCCAAAGGCGTAATTCGTATCCGAATAACCCGTTCGGTGCTGCGCACCGGGTTTATCTCGACACTCCACCCCTAATAGGGCGCTGCCGAGCGCTGGCAGCGCTAGTTGGCGCTGCGCTGAAATCACAGGACTTGCAAGACTAGCGGCGCTGGCTGGCGCTGCGAAGCGCTAACTAGCGCCGCGTTAACTTACCCAAATCCCGAGGAGGACCATATGCCAGATAGGAACCAAACCGCTCACTCGCAACGCCGTTCAAGAACCATCGTGCGAACAATCACTATCGGAGGAAAGTTCACGCCAATTGAATATGAGGAGCTTTCGAAGATTGCCTCAGACGGTGGGCAACTCCTGAGTGAATGGGCTCGCGAAGTCCTACTTCGCGAAGCCCAAGCCGAAGAATCCAACCTGCACTTGATTTCTGAGGTGGTTGGCCTGCAGTTGCTCTTGATGAACACGCTTGCGCCGATGGCACGCGGCGAAAAGATCTCAGCAGAGCAGTTCCAGAGAATCGTCAAATCAGTCCAGTCAACGAAGGTCAAAGCGGCGGAAGAAATGCTCTCCCGCTGCCGGCAACCAAAGGAGGCATAGGCCATGTCCAGCACACAAAACTGGGGTCGAAGAGAGTCATGGATTTGGCCGCCGCGCGGCTTCTACTACACCTACGGCGCCGTTTTTGTCGCCGCCGTTCTCTGTTCTTTCTTCCTCTATTTGAGGTTCGAATTCGGCATCTCTCCGCTCCAGCGGTACTACCTGCCGTATGTGATCCGAGCCTGGGCGTCAGAATGGAGGATCTCACCGAGCCGGTACCAGTTGGTTTACATTTCCGGCCCACGCCAGGGCGCGCACATTGCGCTCGACTCTGACGTGGAAACTGGAACCACGCCGCAGCCGGGCGGGCGGCCATTGCCCATGAAATTGTCCGCGGTATCGCTGAACAAGGGGTACACTGTCCTCGTCCGAGAGGCTCCCCGGTTCTATCAGAACCGGGGCTTGCGGGCCTTTCTCAGGCATTGGATTTACGGCGATGCCGAGGTTATCAGCTTCTTTTACACACCCGCTTTTTTTGGGTTGGCCGCGTTACTCCTCCAGCTTCCTGTCTCGATTCGCAAGGACATTGCCAGGCGCAAGCAGCTCCGTTATGGGAGGCGTCTCAAGGGACCAATTCTGGTGGACCCGAAAGAGTTCACCAAGCAGCTTGCCGGCGACGGAATCGGTCTTCAAGTGGAGAAACAGAAAGCCTTGCTTCGCATTCCGCGTGATGCCGAGAATACCCACCTGCTAATCGTTGGGGACACCGGCTCGGGAAAATCGACGATCATACGCCAGATCCTCTGCCAGGTTGCAGAGCGGGAGCACAGCGCCATCGTCTACGACCCTGCCTGCGAGTTCGTCCGGCAGTTCTACTCGCCCAACCGCGGCGACGTTGTCCTCAATCCGCTCGACGAGCGATGCCCTTACTGGAGCCCATCGGCGGAGCTGAAGCGAAAGGCCGAGGCCAAGGCTCTGGCTGTCTCGCTGTTCCAGCCAGGCGGCAACTCGATCAGGTTCTTTGTCGAGAGTCCGCAAAAAATCTTTGCGCATTTGCTCTCCTATTTGCCGACGCCGACCGAGCTTGTCGATTGGATGTCACACCCCGAAGAGATTGACCGCCGAGTGAAGGATACCGAGCTTGCCGCACTCATCGACCCAAAGGCCCCGCAGCAGAGAACGGGCGTGCTGGGCTCCCTCAATATGGTTGCGGACAGATTCCGCCTGTTGCCGACCGAAGCCGAAGGCAACGGCTTCTGGACGGCTACGCAATGGGCGGAAAAGCGTCAGGGATGGGTATTCATCACTTCGCGGCCAGCGCTTCGCGAGGCCCTGCGCCCGCTTATCAGTCTATGGCTCGACATTCTGGTTCTACGTCTCCTCACGGAGCCGCATCCGAATCAACGGCCAGCCTGGTTTGTGATTGACGAATTGGCGAGCCTGCAACGGCTGCCGCAGCTTCACACCGCCATAACGGAGAACCGGAAATCAAACAACCCAGTGATCCTTGGCTTCCAGGGCCGCAGTCAACTTGAGGCCCGCTACGGCGAGGATGCCGAAGCGATGCTTTCGCAACCAGCCACCAAGATATTCCTCAAAACGAGCGAGCCGCGTGCCGCTCGATGGGTGAGCGAGGCCATCGGCGAAGTCGAGATTGAAAAGCTACGTGAGACGCATTACGACGGCCAACGCGCCGGCCGTAACTTTGCCCTTGACCGGCAAACCGAGCCTCTGGTTTTGCCCTCGGAAATCTCCGGTCTGGATAAGCTCCATGCATTCCTGAAGTACGGCAACCATGTGACGCGGTTCTCTTTTCCGTACATCGATCTGCCGAAGGCGCATCCGGGTTTCATCGAGCGCAAGATGGATGATTTCCTTCCGTCGCCGCCACCGGTTACTGATAGCGAACCGCCAACGGAGTACAAGCTTGTTCCGGGCGAGCACAACGAACAGCAGGCGTCCCTTGAGTTCGGCGACGGCCAGGTGTGAGGTTACTTATGCTAACCATCTCCAAGCCACTTTCCGCGGGCCAGGCCCTGACTTATCACCAGAAGGAGTTCACGGCCAAAGAACAAAACTACTGGTCTCAGCGCGGTGTCATTGCCGGCCAGTGGCAAGGAAGACTCGCCGCACAGTTCGGCCTTGCCGGAGTCGTGTCAGCCGAGGACTTTTCCAAACTCAGCCAGGGCCAGCATCCGGCAACGGGCGAACAACTCGTGCGCCAGCGCGCGTCTTACGAATACAAGGACGCGGACGGAAAGACCGTCAAGACGATGGAACATCGTGCCGGATGGGATGCGACGTTCTCCGCGCCCAAATCTGTCTCGCTTACCGCGCTTGTTGGCGGGGATAGTCGCGTGCGTGACGCCCATCGCGAAAGTGTCAGCGCCGCTTTGGAGCAACTCGAAAACTACACGCAGGCCCGGATCGGCGGCAATCATCCACCCGAAAGCACAGCCAAGTTCGTAGCAGCCAAGTTCGAGCACGACACGGCGCGGCCAGTCGATGGTTACGCCGCTCCGCAGTTGCACACCCACTCGGTCATTTTCAATCTGACAGAACGCGAGAATGGGCAGTACCGGGCTTTGCAACCGCAGAGCCTTTTTGCCTCGCAGCAGTTCGCGACAGCCATCTACCAGTCGGAGCTGACCTACCGGCTTCGCCAACTTGGTTACGAGATCTCAGCCGGACGAAGCGGCGCTCCGGAGATCAAGGGCTACACCCAGGAGTACCTCGATGCATCGAGCCCGCGCAGCCAGCAGATTCGCGCGTATCTGGAGCGCACCGGGCGCATTGGCAAGGAGGCGGCCGAGATCGCTGCGCACTCCACCCGCGACAAAAAAGAGATCCATTCTATGCAGGAAGTGATGGCCGCTCACCGCGAACTTGCCGCCGAATACGGGAATCAGGCCGAGGCAGTGGTTCGTGCGGCAAGGGATCGGGTCCAGCATCAGGAACAGGCGCCCAACCCGCGACTGCGCGCGAGCGAAGCCGTGACATTTTCGCGTGATAAGAACTTCGAGCGGGAGGCGGTGATAGACGAGCGAGCGCTTGTGCGCGACGCACTTCGCCGCGGCATGGGAGATGTCACTTATGGCCAGGTGCGCGTCAATCTTGATGCCCGTCTCGCGGCTGGAGAGTTCCAGACTGTCGAGCGTGCGCACATTCCAGGCCGTCAGTTCACCACCGCAAAAACCATCGAAGCCGAGCAGGAAATTGTCCGGAGGATGCGCGAAGGGCAGGGCAAGGCCACGCCAGCAATGAGCCGCCAGGAAGCAATCAGAGTCGCCGACCAGCATCCAAATCTGAATCACGCACAGAAGAGCGTGATAGAGGATGTGCTGAGTTCGCCGGACCGTATTCAGGGAATCCAGGGCTACGCCGGAGCTGGCAAAACCACGACACTGTCCGCAGTGCGCAGCGCTTTGGAGGGGCAGGGATTTGAAGTTCAGGGCTTCGCACCGACCTCCCGCGCCGCCCGCCAATTGAATGAAGCAGGTGTCGATGCTGGAACCTTGCAGGGGTTTCTTGCTAGGGAAGTGAACCCGGATGCGGCGGCGCAGAGGCACTTCTACTTCGTCGATGAGTCGAGTCTCGCCAGCACCAACCAAATGCGCGATTTCCTTTCGCGACTCGGCTCCGGCGACCGCGTTCTCCTGATCGGTGACACACGCCAGCACCAGGGCGTCGAAGCTGGCAGGCCCTTCGAACAATTGCAGGAAGCCGAAATGCACACCGCCAAATTGGATGAAATTGTCCGACAGAAAGACCCGGCTCTCAAATCCGCCGTCGAGCTCCTTGCCAAAGGGCAGACCGCCGCGGCGCTTGAGATGCTCCAAAAACAGGACCGAGTCCGGGAGATTTCCAATCCACAGGAACGGATCCAGACGATCGCGAAAGCGTACGCCGAATCTCCTGCAAACACGCTGATCGTTTCTCCGGACAACGCCTCACGGCGCGAATTGAACGCAGCCGTCCGGCAGGAGTTGAGAGCCAACGGAAAGCTCGCTCCCGAAGACCACTCCATGCGTGTTCTTGTTCAGCGCCAGGAGATGACCGGCGCCGAACGGTCGTGGGCCAATCACTATGAGATCGGCGACGTGGTCCGCTATGCACGTGGCAGCCAAACAGTCGGGATCAAGGCGGGAGCCTATGGGGCTGTCGTTGGCATCAACCCCGCCGCCAACCTGCTCACCGTCGAGAAATCCTCCGGCGAACAGGCCGCCTACGATCCGCGGCGCCTGACCGGTGTCAGCGTTTACCGCGAGGTCACTCGCGAATTCTCGGTGGGCGACCGCATCCAATTCACCGCGCCGGACAAGTCGCTTGGCGTTGCCAATCGCGACTTTGCGGCCGTCGAGTCAATCTCGCCAGATGGCCGGATCTCGGCCCGGCTCGACAACAACCGCCAGATCGAATTCAACCCCAACGAGCATCGTCATCTCGACCACGGCTACGCCGTTACCAGTCACAGCTCCCAGGGCCTCACCGCCGAACGCGTCCTCGTTCACGGCGATACCAGCGTCCACCCAGACCTG
>PLZC01000430.1 GCA_003151985.1 Acidobacteriaceae bacterium | reverse complement strand
TTCAAATATCTTTGGCTAGTCTTTAGAGTTGTGGCGTTCAAGCACTGCAATGACCTGGATGGATGGGTTTCGCCTTCGATCTGCAACGCTGCCCGGCGAGCGCATCGTCGTTTTCAGCGGGGCTCCAATCTGAAATAGATATAAAAACAGTTACAAGTTGCGCACTATATCGGCTATGGGGCCATCTCAAATCGATCCATTGCAATCAATCTCTCTATATCGCATTCTGTCCAACGATTCTAAAACATCTTGCTGAGAGGGCCTTAATCCGTCAGGGGTGGACTTCGTCAGCTTGCTCGATTGGCTACCATCGCCAACTGGCGGAGCGCGTTGCCGGGCGGTTCCTAACAAAATCGGATTCAGTAGGCCGGCATGAAGCGCTGGCAAACTACTTCGCCCTACTCCCAGCACTGCAGCCAGGCGTCAACCTGTGCAAGGTTTTCAGAGCTTCCTGATCACCAAACTCTGGCTGGCTTGCCGGCTTACCCTGCCATCGATCCGCGCTGCTGAATACAGGGTCGGGTAGGGGGTTTCCCTTAATTGATTCGGGCCTGTCATGGCTGATGCTGGTCACAGTGTTTAGCCCGGGCGGCCTGTGTAAACTAACCGCGGGCTCATCTGAGTCCACCGGCAATCTTCGATAAAGGATTGCTTTCAACGATGTCAAACCAACATGTTCGACGCCAACAGCACCCCACCGCCATTCAGCACCACAAGGATGGCATCAACTCAACCCCGGCAGCCAACGACTATCTGGCTGGCGACACCTTGGCCCTCGAAGGGGCAGCGGTCGTCCTGAAGTGCTGCAAGGCCACTATTAAGCGGCGGGCAGCAATTCAGAACATCCCACACAAGCGCATTGGGTCTCTATGGCGGTTTTCCCGCCTGAGACTTGAAGCCTGGATGCGGGAGGACGCGGCCTGAGAGTCGAGATCAGCCCAGGAAAGGCGATGGGATGCCCCATCGCCTTTTCCCGTTCATGTCACATTCCTATTTAGGTAGCAGACGGGCCGGCACCAACTGCTTGACAAGCTCGTTGTGGCTCTTTCTCATATCGGACGAAAGTGCATGCCTGTAGATGTTCATGGTCGTGGTGATGTCCGCTTGCCGGAGCAAATCCTTCTGAGTGCCTACCGCGGCGCCCCCGGAACTCAACCATGAACGGCACGCATGCCGTAGCGTGTGCCAGGTAACATGTCCAAGCCCGAGCTTTTCTGCCGCCGGCTTGAGACCCTTCTGCAGAAGCATGGACGCGCTCCGCGGGCCGCCGGTGTAAGGGGAAGGGAATAGCCACTCGCTCCCGCGGGTCCTGGGGCGGTAGTCTTCCAAGGCAGCCATGACAGCATCAGCAAGAGGGAGTTCGGCCTCGGAAGCATCCGATTTGGTCTTGCCCAACTCGCCGTGAGTGAATTTACGAGTGATGGTTATCTTCCCGGCCTCAAAATCGATGTCCTCCCATTTGAGAGCCAGCAACTCACTGATTCTGAGGCCTAGGCAGCCATCCACCAAAACCATGATGTTGAGCGGCTCGGGCAGTGCATTGAGCAACGCCTGAAAGCCCTCAACGGTAACCTCGGTGATCTTCTTCTTTCTCTTCGTGACTCCTTTGATCTTGACCAACGTCATGGGGTTTTGACCCATGGCCGGGATGAACTTGTGGAGCGCGGCAAGATCGAAGCATACGGAGAGCACCGACCTGATTGATGCCTTGGTTGTCGGGGCCAGCCGCAGTTCCTTGAACCACGTGACTACCTCTAACGGTTCCACATCACGGATCGCCGCTCTGGCGAACTTCGGTTCGATGTAGTTCCTTAGGAGGTATGAGTTCACCTGCTGGGTGGAATGTTCCAGTCCGGGCAGGTGTTCTTTGCGATAGAGATCGATCACCGACCCGAAGATCCCCTCGACCTTGGCCCGGTCGGCGCCGGAGTTCACCTGGACCACCGTGGGCTCAATCGCTTTCCGTACATCCCGCTCGGTTGGATATTCTGCCCCATCGAATGTGAGCGACTTCTGGTGCCGCTTTCCGTCCACCCACTCGCTGAAGCGGACTTTCCAAAC
This sequence comes from Acidobacteriaceae bacterium, assembly GCA_003151985.1. Classification (GTDB taxonomy): domain Bacteria; phylum Acidobacteriota; class Terriglobia; order Terriglobales; family Acidobacteriaceae; genus Telmatobacter. Next base: position 15,849 of record PLZC01000430.1, on the reverse strand, counting down.
GAATCCACCGAGACGCTCAAGTTTCGTAATGTTACCCTGTTGATACCGTGGACGTTTGGTCTTCAACCCGTGCCGCCTTCTGTTCCCTCCCTAACCGCGGGAACAGTGCCAGCGTATCACAGCTGTGCCCCCAAGTGACCTGCATCTTTAATAGTGTTTCGTATATCGCTCATTCTAAACGTGGCCCCGTAGCTCAGGTGGATAGAGCAGCAGTTTCCTAAACTGCGTGTCGGAAGTTCGAGTCTTCCCGGGGTCACCACAGATTCTACAACCTATTGTATTTAAAAGACTAAGCCATTCAACTCAGATTGCTCTTCCTCCCGCATACTTCCTCGGATGAATTTGTTGACATTGCCGGCTTTTGAACATATTATGACCAGAAGTCATAAATGGTTGTTGGACATATATGGGTAGAAGTCAGGTACACAAGCCGGCAAGTCATGCTCGACCGCTCCGCGAAAGCACAGCGAAAACACAAGGGCCGGGACGTCGGCAACGTCGCGCTTTAGAAACGCGCATGCGGCTTTTCCGTTGCGCGCTTCAGCTATTTTCAGAGCGCGGCTTCTCCAACGTCACGATCGAGCAGATCACCGATGCTGCCGACGTCGGCAAGGGAACCTTCTTCAACTACTTCGAGAGCAAGGATCACGTCCTGGGCATGCTGGCAGAGATTCAGCTAAGCAAAGTGAAGGACGCCGTGCTGCTGGCCGGCAAGGGCAAGGAGCCGATCAGGCCGGTACTGCGCCGGTTGGTCTTGAGTCTTGCCGAAGAGCCCGGACGCAGCCCGGCCCTGGCTCGTGCCGTTGCCTCATCCTTTCTGACAAACGAGGGCGTTCGTGTTCTCATTGCGCGCTTCATGCTTGAGGCCTGCAAATTGATTGCGGAAGTTGTGGCGGCTGGCCAAAAACGCGGCGAAATTGATCCTCAATTAAAAAAGGAGAGAGTCGCGCTGCAGCTCCAGCGAACGTTCATGGGAACGATTCTCTTTTGGTCGCTGCATGGTGAGCCCGCGCTAACGGCATGCGTCGAGGACAGCTTTCAACACTTTTGGAGGGCAATCGCCGTCACTGCCCTGAAGCAGGAGCCATGAAATCCAAACTCCGCATTTCGGCCCTCATGTTGCTTGCGAGCCCGATTACATGCTTGGCTCCTTGCGTAATCGGCGTCGCTCAGCAACCGGCGTCTTATCACCTCACTTTGCAGGATGCGATTCAGAAAGCACTGCAATCCAACTTGGGAGTCCTGGTCGCCGGCACCAGGGTGGATGAGGCGGAAGGTACCCGCATGCGCCGTTTGTCGGCCGCTCTGCTGCCGCGCGCCACAGTTCAAACGTACGCGAACATGCAAAATCGCGACCTGCGCGCATTCGGTATATCGTTTCCCGGCCTGCCGGAAACAGTTGGGCCGTTTTCTAACTACGATGTCCGTATTTATGCTCAACAGAACATCGTCGACCTGGCAAGTCACCGGGCACTAAAGGCTAGCGAGCATGCCGTCGAAGCCGGCAAGCTGGACTCCAGGGACACCCGTGACATGGTAGTGCAATTGATTGCCGGCATCTATCTCAACGCGCAATCCGCCGCGGCCCGTGTGGATGCGGCCCAGTCGCGGGTAAATGACTCCAATACGCTCTTCAAGCTGGCTAAAGACAAACACGATACTGGAACTGCTACGGGCGTCGACGTGTTACGGGCGCAAGTGCAGCTCGCTAACGATAAACAGGCGCTTCTGATTGCCCAAAACCAGTACAAGCAATCGCTGCTGGCTCTTGCTCGCAACCTGGGCATGAATCCGTCGACACCGCTGGAATTGGCGGAACCGCTCCGTTATATGCCCCTAAGCCAGCCCCAAGTCGAAGCCTTGGTACCTGCTGCGCTCCTCGCACGCGCTGATTACCTGTCGCTTGCCGCCCAACGACAGGGCCTGTTGGAGCAGCAGCGTGCAAACCAGGCACGTTATTATCCCAAGTTCAGCATCAATGGTAATCTCGGTGGAATCGGACGGAGCATCGGTGGCATTCAGGGAACAGGACTGATTCAAGGGCAAATCGATTTCACAGTCTTCGATCACGATCGCAACGGTGAGGCGCAGGAGTTGGCCGGTCGGATCAAGCGCATCGACGACCTGCTCGATGACATGCGTCGCGGAATCGATGAAAATGTTCGCGAAGTACTGCTGAACCTGGAGTCTGCGGGCGAACAGGTAGCCGTTGCCGAAGAAGGGCAAGATCTGGCGCAGCGTGAGCTCGAACTCGCGCAAGATCGCTTCCAACAGGGCATGACCAACAACGTCGAAGTGGTTACCGCTCAGGATGAACTTGCCAGGGCGCAGCAAAACTACATCCTTGCCGTATCAAGCCATATTGACGCGAAGTTTGCGCTTGCTCGTGCCCTTGGCGACACTGAGAAGAACATCGGTCAGTTTCTGACTAATCCCTAGAGAAGGTTAAGGTTCCTTGCGAGGGTAGAGGCTATGAAGCGAGTTATTCCGGTTTTGATTATCCTTGCCGCCGCGATTGCCGCCGGTGCGTATTTCTATCCGCGCCTTCAAAAGAAGCCGGCCATCGTAAGCCAGTTCACGCTCTCCGGCAACATTGAAGCGCATGAGAGCCTGGTAGGTTTCAAAGTCGCGGGCCGAATTGTCGAACTGCCAATAGAGGAAGGTCAGCAGGTGGAGCAAGGTGTCCTGCTGGCGCGCTTGGAAGATGCGGAATATAAACAGAGGGTACGCGTCGATGAGGCCGGTGTTCGTGTGCGCGAATCGAACCTCGCACTTGCACTCGCCGGTACCCGCGAACAGGAAGTGAAAGCAACGCAGCAATCCATGCTCGAAACTCAAGCCGACTTGGAGCAGAAGAAACTCGACAGCGACCGAGCCCAGCGGCTCTTCGCCAAAGACGAGGTGTCGGCGCAGGACCGTGACTTGGCGGCAACCGCGGTCAAGCGCACTCAGGCGGTCTTCCAGGCAGCGCAGCAACACTACAACCAGGCTCTCGAAGGCAGCCGAAGGGAAGATATCGCGATTGCGCACGCTAATGTTCAAGAAGCCAATGCCACTCTGGGCCTGTCGCGAGTCAACCTCGATTACACTATCCTGCGTTCCCCTTCCGCCGGCGTAATTACTATGCGGCAGGCTGAACTCGGCGAAGTAGTTTCGCCTGGCTCGCCTGTGGTTACGCTCTCTGACCTCGATCACATTTGGCTGCGCGCCTACATTGCCGAGACCGATCTGGGACGCATCCATTGGGGACAGGACGCCGCAGTTACAACCGATACTTATCCCGGCAAGCAGTACCATGGCCGTATTTCATTCATCTCATCAAGCGCCGAGTTCACGCCCAAGAGTGTTCAAACTTACAAGGAGCGAGTTACACTCGTCTACCGGATCAAGATTGATATCGACAATTCCAACCATGAACTCAAACCCGGCATGCCGGCCGATGCGCACATAGATCTGTTGGCTTCAGCGCAGCAAGCCCCTCAATCGGGCACGAATCCGGCCAGGCAATGACAGGCGAATTCCAGCCCGCGATCATCGCCCAGGGACTCAGAAAGAGCTTCCCGGGCGTCCGTGCTGTCCAATCATTGAGCTTTGACGTGCGTGAAGGAGAGATCTTCGGCCTGGTAGGTCCCGACGGGGCAGGGAAGACGACTACTTTGCGTATGCTTGCCGGCATCATGCCTCCCGATGCAGGTTCAGCCACTGTGGCCGGCTTCGATGTGGTGCGCAACCCCGAGCGAGCCAAGCACTCATTAAGTTATATGCCGCAGCGGTTTGGGCTTTACGAAGATTTGACTGTTGACGAGAATATCCGCTTTTACGCGGACCTCTTTGGCGTAAAGAAGTCCGGGCGCGAGGAGCGTTCCTTGCAACTGCTTGAGGCAGCCGGCATGCGTGAGTTTAACAAGCGCCTGGCGGGAAAACTATCCGGTGGCATGAAGCAGAAACTTGGTCTGGTCTGCGCTCTCATTCATCGCCCCAAAGTACTATTGTTAGACGAGCCGACGACCGGCGTCGATCCCGTCTCGCGTCGCGAATTCTGGCGCATCCTCTATGAATTGATCTCCGAAGGCGTGGCGATTCTAACCTCCACCGCTTACCTCGATGAGGCCGAGCGCTGCCATCGCGTCGCCCTCATGCATGAGGGGAAACTGCTCTTCTGCGACACACCGGCAAACCTCAAGGCCAATATGGGAAAAGGCGTTTTGTCCATAACGTCCTCTGACCCGCGAAGCTTGCGCGTCCAACTCGATCATGCCAACGGAGTGTCCAGCCTGGTGCTCACTGGCGACGGCCTGCATGTGGTGGTAGATGATGCCGCTCGGCGCATCCCTGAGTTTGAAGCGTTGTTGAAGAACGCAAATGTGCAATTCGACGTGATTCAACAAGTGTCTCCGACAATAGAGGATCTATTCGTGAATGCCGTCAGCATTGGAGATCCTACTCATGTCTGAACAAGTGAATTCAGTCGTGATGGAGAAACTGGTGAAGCGGTTCGGCGCTTTTGTGGCCGTCGATCAAGTGGATCTTGCGGTTAGAAAAGGCGAGGTATTTGGCTTTCTAGGTCCGAATGGCGCGGGTAAGTCCACTACAATTCGCATGCTCTGTGGGCTGTTGAAACCTACATCGGGCCGCGCAATGGTTGTCGGATTTGACGTTGGCCGCAAACCGGAAGCGGTCCGCCAGAACATAGGCTATATGTCGCAGAAGTTTTCTCTTTACAACGACCTCAAGGTGATCGAAAACATCCGCCTGTTCGCCGGCCTCTATAGCGTGCCATCTCGGAATCTTAAAGAAAGAATCGATTGGGCGCTCGATATGTCGAGTCTCCGGGGGCAGGAAAACCTCATCACCGGCACTCTTCCGGGAGGATGGAAGCAGCGCCTCGCGTTGGGTTGCGCCGTACTGCACAAGCCGCCCGTCATTTTTCTCGACGAACCAACCTCCGGTGTCGATCCCATTACACGCCGCCAGTTCTGGGATCTCATTCACCAGATGGCCGGTGAAGGCGTCACTGTCTTTGTAACTACGCATTACATGGAAGAAGCAGAATATTGTAACCGCCTCGCGTTGATCTTTCGCGGCAAGATCGTGGCCCTGGGAACGCCTTCGGAGTTGAAACGCGACTGCATGAAGGGTGAGTTGCTCTTGGTTGAGTGCGACTCGCTTGGCAAAGCGGTGGAACTATTGCAATCCGCTCCGGATGTTATGGATGCTGCTGTCTTCGGCAATGCTCTGCATCTGGTTGTAAATGACGCAGAGGCTGCGGTGCCGAAACTTCAAAAGTATCTTGCCGACCATGGAATCGATGTCGCCCGCATCGAAAAGATTCGCCCCAGCCTGGAAGATGTATTTGTATCTTTGACAACCGCGCAAGAAGCAGGAGAGGGGCACAAGGCATGAGCTTCACTCGCTTGCTGGCCGTGGCCAAAAAGGAGATTGTGCAGATTCTGCGCGATCCCCGAAGCTTGATGATCGTCGTCGTCATGCCGGCAATCCTGGTCATGCTGTTTGGTTACGGCGTGAATCTCGACCTCAAGGGACTCCCTGTTTATGTGCTTGACCGCGAGGGCAGCCAACAGAGCCAGGACCTCTTGAAGCGATTCGAAGTCAGCGAATACTTCCACATCGTGCGCACGGTAAACAGTTATCCGGAGATAACTCGAGCTCTCGACGATGGTCGCGCCAAGATGGGGCTCGTCGTTCCATGGGATTTCTCACAGCGCCTCCGCGACGGGCGTCCCGTGCAGATTCAGGCGCTAGTCGACGCTACGGACGATAACTCGGCCAATGTGCTTATCGCCTACTCACAGGCAGTGATTCAAGGCTATTCATCGGAGATTCAGGTTAACTGGCTTCGTCAGCGTGGCCTTTCTGTTCAGCCTGCTCCCATCAACGTACAAACCCGCACCTGGTACAACGAGGATCTTGAAAGCAGCGCATTCATCATTCCAGGCGTGCTGGCTTTGGTCATGTCGGTCATCGGCGCGTTTCTCACATCTCTTACCATCGCACGCGAGTGGGAACGCGGCACCATGGAGCAACTGATTTCAACTCCCGTAAGCGCCATGGAAATAATGCTCGGAAAACTTGTGCCCTATTTCGTTCTTGGCATGTTCGACGTGATTGTTTCTGCCGTCATCGCACTCTATTGGTTCCGCGTTCCATTTCGAGGTTCGTATATTACATTGCTCGTTAGTTCAGCGATGTTCCTGGTCGTCGTACTCTCGCTGGGATTTCTGATATCGGTCCTCGCAAAGAACCAGTTTGCCGCAAGTCAAATCGCATTGCTTGTTACCTTTCTTCCGGCCTTTTTGTTATCCGGCTTCCTGTTCTCGATCGAGCAAATGCCTATAGCCCTGCAATGGTTCACGCGGATTCTCCCCGCGCGTTACTATGTCTCAGTCCTGAAGAAGATATTCCTCAAGGGAACGCCGGCAGCTTTGCTCTACGCCGATCTCGTACCCCTGGCACTATTCGCATTTGTGTTGGCGCTGCTCGCCATTCGCTCGTTCCACAAGAGGTTGGCGTAAAGGAGAGAAGACCATATGCTGGGCCGCCTAAAACAGATGTTGATCAAGGAATTCATCCAGGTCTTCCGCGACAAGAGAACGCGGTTTATCCTGTTCGGCCCTCCTATCGTCCAAATGCTCGTCTTTGGGTACGCCGCCACTTACGAGATTCATCATGTGCCTACCGTTGTACTCGATCTGGACCACAGCCAGGAAAGCCGCGAACTCATTTCGCGATTTACCTCGAGCCCCTACTTCGACGTACAGCGTCAACTTACTGGCTTAAGTCAGATTGGTGATCTCATCGAGCAGGGCAAGGCAACTGTAGGCATCGAGATTCACGCCGGTTTCGCCCGGAATCTGCGCAAGGGCCAGGCCGCTCCGTTGCAAGTAATCGTGGATGCCACTAACTCCAACACAGCGCTGATTGCCAGCGGTTATATAACTCAAATCTCGCTGGACTTTGCCCGGGATTACCAAAAGGACCGCATTGGTCGAATCGCGCCCCAACTCATCGAAGTTATGCCCTCAGTCGAACTTGAAGCGCGTCCTTGGTATAACCCCGACCTGAGGAGCCGCTGGTTCTTTATCCCCGGGATTATCGGCAGCCTGACCCTCGTATTGGTAATCACGCTAACTGCGTTCGCAGTCGTCCGCGAACGCGAGATAGGCACCCTTGAGCAAATCATGGTCACGCCCATCCGTCCTGCGGAGTTTATCCTCGGCAAGACTCTACCTTTCTTCTTGATTGGCCTCTTCGATGTCTCGCTCATCGCAGTGGTCGGCTCGCTGTGGTTCCAAGTCCCATTTCGCGGCCACTTATTGGATCTGTTCGCCGGCTCGGTCCTCTTCCTACTCTCCATGCTGGGCGTGGGTTTGCTGATCTCCACAATCTCATCTACTCAGCAGCAGGCAATGGTAACAGCCTTCTTCTTTATCATGCCGGCGGTAAGTTTCTCAGGCTTCGGATTTCCCATCAGCACAATGCCGCAGTGGATGCAATACCTCACCTATCTCAGCCCGTTGCGCTATTTTCTAATCGTCCTTCGCGGTACATATCTCAAAGGAGTGGGAATGGACATTCTCTGGCCCCAGATGGCCGCCATGGGAGGGCTCGCGTTCAGCCTGCTCACCATTGCCATTCTTCGCTTCCACAAGGCATTGGATTAGCCCTTTGCGCGTTCCAGGAAAATCGCAGCCAACTCTTCCGCATTGCGTCGCAGATCGTGCCGTTCCAATATGCGAATTCGTCCATTCTTCGCGATTTGTTTTCGCAGGCTTTGGTCATCCATCATTTTTGCCAACGCCTCGACCAACCCATCGAGGTCTGCAGGCGCCACCAGCAAGCCGTCGATTCCATCGCGGATCAACTCTGGGATTCCTGTGATGTTAGTTGTCACGCACGGAATCTCCATTGCCATCGCTTCCATTAAGACGCACGGAATTCCTTCCGCAAAACTGGGGAGACAGAATAAGTCCGCCGCAGCATAAAGTGCGCATATCCCATCCTGGTCCACCGGCCCTTCAAACACCAAGCAGGAGGGATTCCCAATCTTCGCGGCATGTTCTCGTAGCGAGGGTTCATCGGGCCCCTGGCCTGCCAGGTGAAGCCTTACATGACGGCCCTGCCGTTCAAGAAGGTCCACCGCCTCAATCAGCAGGTGCTGTCCCTTGGCAGGCGTCAAACGGCCTATGCAAAGAATCTCGAAGTAATTCCGTGGAAGGCTGCCGGGCCGGGGCGAGAACACCTGCGTATCGATTCCCACCCGAGATACGATGAACTTATCCCAGTGGGCATAAGGCGAGAGCATCATGAGCTGGCTGCGGGCGAAGGAACTGATGCAGCAAATGAAATCCGCTGCTGCAATCTTCTGCTCGAGATATTGGCCCTTGGCATCGTAAAACTCATCGGGACCGTGAAACGTAATCGAAAAACCAAAACCAAAGACATGGTGCACAAAAAGACCAACCGTGGCAGCCTGGGACCCAAGGTGGACATGAAGGTGACGATGCTGTTTTCGCTTCATCCACGTGCCGACCATCAATGCTTCAGTGAAATACATGAGGTTGAAAAAAAGCCGCCTCAGGTCGAAAACTCCGAGCCTCACCGCCCATAGAAATCCGCGGAAGTAACCACGAGGTTCTTTCACCGCTGTCCGCAAGTGGGCGACGATTGCCGCTGCCATCCCATCGGCTTTGATGCAGTAAGTGCGCTTTGCCTCTGCGGCTTCCATGGCTGTCAAGTCGCTGATAGGACGGTCCGGCGGGTTGATGGATGCAACGTCGATGCGAAAGCCCAACTCGCGAAGTTGCAGAACTTCCCGCGAGACAAAAACCATTGACACCCCGGAATAGGTGCTGACCAGGTAAGCCAAGCCGGGGACCTGGCCAACTAGGGAGGGCTTCGTGCCGGTACGATCAACCTGATTGGAGGCAGACATTCGTTGTGTCCTTACATCGGGTACGCTGCAATACTGGATGAGGCGAGGTCCCCCGGCTACATCGAGGCCGTGAATCATCGGCGGAGACTGGGCTTCAACCAAGTATATTGGCTGCACTAAGGGAGCGCCGAATAAGGTATCGTTTTGGAGGGCATGGTCATTAACCCAGAGAGAAGTCCGGCGACCAAACGCGCAAGGTAGACAACAGTCCAGCATTCCCAATATGGCGTCGCTGCGGGTGAGCGTGGCCATCAACCTTGTGCCAGGCAGCATCAGAGTCACAGGATAGTTTTGGAGAGATCGGTTCCTTATGATGGAATTCCACATTTCGCGGCAGGCGCGTGAACGCTACCAGTTCGCGGAGTCGCTCTTTTCGTACACAGGGAACGTCGTCTTTGCCAACATGCCCGCTTGCCGGGAGTTCGCTTATCGCATGAACCGGGTGCGGGACGTCGAAAAGCACCCTGAGCTCGCGGTTCATGCCGGCCAACTCTACGCCATGGGGCTTATCGACGAAGCCAGTCACGTCCTGATGGCTCGATATCGCGAGCAACTCGATCCCGAGGTCATGACCAGCGCTCTCGACTGGTTCGCCTCCAAGGTTGGAGCCGAAGAGCTCGACTCGATGCTCCTCACCTTTGTCGAGCAGTTTCCCGGCATTTCGGTGATTCGAGGGCAGGAAACGCCCCGGCAGTGGCTGGCGGGCGCGACCGGTGGAACCCCCCATCGGGCTGCCGCTCTCGAAGAAATAATGCTGTTGTGGACCGCCAACCGCAACCAGGCCTTCCAGCCATTCGAGGAGCTCTTTGAGGAAAAGACCCTCGCCGAAAAGACGGTGTACCGCCAGCTCACCCAGCAACTGCCGGATTACTTCGCCACGCGCCCTTTGATTCCACTGCCTGGCGCCAAGCCTGTGAACCTTTTGGAGCTACTCCGGGCGCCATCGATTGGAGCGCCCCGCTCCCTTGCCGACCAGCTAGCCCTCATTCGCCGCCTGTGGAAGCCGTTGCTCGGCGAGAGCCTTGAGCGGCTTCTGCTCATCGCCGGAGAGATTCTGCACGAGGAAGAACTGGCCATCTGGATGCAGTTCAATTCTCCTGAGGCCGCAGAGGCCAAACGCCGCGACAGCGGCCGCCAACAGTGGCCTTCCGATGTCAGCACCGCGGAGGTACCGGTATTCGGCGCTGCCGACGCGCATGAATATGAGAAGTTCAGCCCCGATACCGCGTGGATGCCCAACACTGTTCTCATCGCCAAGAGCACCTACGTATGGTTGGCACAGTTGAGCAAGCAATACCATCGCGACATCTATCGTCTGGATCAGATTCCCGATGAGGAACTCGCGACCTTGGCGAATCGCGGGCTCAACTCGCTGTGGCTCATCGGTGTATGGGAGCGCAGCCGCGCCTCCAGGACGATCAAGCAGCTTTGCGGAAACCCCGACGCCGTGGCCTCGGCCTATTCGCTTTTTGACTACAGGATCGCCGACGACCTGGGCGGAGAGTCTGCCTACATCAACCTCCGTGATCGTTGCTACCGCCGCGGCGTACGCCTGGCAAGCGACATGGTGCCCAATCACATGGGCATCGATTCCCCCTGGGTTGTCGAGCATCCCGATTGGTTCATCTCGCGCCAGGAAAGCCCTTACCCCGCCTACAGCTTCAATGGTCCCGATGTCTCTCAGGACGGCCGCGTAGAGATCAAGATCGAAGACCATTACTTCGACCAGTCCGATGCCGCCGTTGTCTTCCGGCGTCGTGATCGCGCCAGCGGCGAAACTCGCTACATATACCACGGCAACGACGGCACCAGCTTCCCCTGGAACGATACCGCCCAACTCGATTACCTGAACCCCGCCGTGCGGGAGCAGGTAATCCAGACCATCCTGCACGTGGCGCGCCTGTTTCCCGTCATCCGTTTCGATGCCGCCATGACTCTCGCCAAGCGGCATTTCCATCGCCTCTGGTTTCCCGGGCCGGGTGCAAGTGGCGCCATTCCCTCCCGTGCCGAAAACGGAATGAGCCAGGCCGAGTTCGACCGCTGCATGCCGCATGAATTCTGGCGCGAAGTGGTGGACCGGGTAGCCGCGGAGGTCCCAGGGACTCTGCTCCTGGCCGAAGCTTTCTGGCTCATGGAAGGCTACTTCGTTCGCACCCTGGGTATGCATCGCGTCTACAACAGCGCCTTCATGGTCATGCTGCGCGACGAGGAAAACGCCAAGTACCGCTCGGTCATCAAGAACACCCTTGAATTCGACCCCGACATCATGAAGCGCTACGTCAACTTCATGAGCAATCCCGATGAGCGCACCGCCATCGACCAGTTTGGCAAGGGCGACAAGTGTTTCGGTGTTGCCGCGTTAATGGCCACCCTGCCCGGCCTGCCCATGTTCGGCCACGGCCAGATCGAGGGATTTACCGAGAAGTACGGCATGGAGTACCGCAGGCCCCGCTATGACGAAACTCCCGACCGGTGGCTGGTGGAGCGCCACGAGCGCGAAATCGCCCCCTTGTTGCAGCGCCGCTGGCTCTTTGCCGAAAGCGCCAACTTCCGCCTCTACGATTTCTTTCAAGACAACGGTTCCGTAGACGAGAGCGTCTTTGCCTATACCAACCGTAGCGGCAGTGAGCGCGCCCTCGTCGTCTACAACAACCGTTACGGCACAACGCACGGCACCATCGACTTTTCCGCGGCTTACGCCGACAAGGGGGCGGCTCAGCTTCGCCAGCAGCGCCTCATGGAAGGCCTCGGGCTCAATGCCGGCCCCGCCACCATCTTGGCATGGCGCGACTCGCTCACCGGCCTCGAATTTCTGCGCCGGGCCAACGACCTTGCCGAGCGCGGCTTCACCCTCGATCTGCATGCCTACCACTGCCACGTTTTTCTCGATTGGCGCGAATTGTATGCTACGGCCGATAAGCCCTGGGACCGCCTCTGTGACCAGCTTAACGGCCGCGGTGTCCCCAACCTGGAGGATGCGCTCGTCAACCTGGAATTGCGGCCGGTACACGATGCGCTCCGCTCGCAGCTTGATCCAGCCTTGGTGCGCTTGCTGGCCGACCTGGCGGAGCAACCCCTTCCCTTGACCGCAGGCGCCAGTCCAGCCGGGAAGCAAAGAAAGATCGAACTGGTGCGCAACGAATTCTTCCAGCAGGCATGGGAGCGTTGCGAAGTCTTCCTCCGTGTCGCCCAGGCAGCCTATGCCTCGCGCGCGGCCGCCGAGAACAAGACCGCAGCAAATTCGGCGAATCCCGGCCTCCTGGGCCCCGCCTTCTGCGAACGTATGCGCGCCGCCATGCGCATTCCCGGCATTGAAGAGCTCTTTCCCGCGCCATGGACCGTTGCCGCCCGCCGCATGCTTCCCAGCCACAGCCCGCAGTTTACTGCGACGGCAATGTGGGGCCCGGTGCTCGGTTGGTGCGCTCTCGAGTTGCTGGCGGAGTCCATCGACCCGGAGAACCCTGAACATGTTGCATTGGACCTCTTTGACCGGCTCCGCCTGCGCGAGCCTTTTGCAGAGGCCTTCGCCGCTCTCGGATTCGAAAACGAAGAAGGCTGGCGCGTTGCCGCCCGCATCAAAGTCGTCCTTCTCACCGGTGCCGGAGTTGGTAAGCAGGAGCCGGAACCGGCTCCTCCTGTTACGGAAAATACCGGTTCTGTAACAGGGCACGACTTGAGTCGTGCCGATGCATCAGCCGTGTCTGAAGGAGCCTCAGCCCCTGACGGACACGCATCGAAAGCGCCCGAATCCCCAGCCGAATCAAAACCGGCTTCCCATGTTGCGGAGCAGACAGGCTCTGTAACAGGGCACGACTTTAGTCGTGCCGATACGCCTGCCGAATCAACAAGGGCTTCAGCCCCTGAGGGAACCACATCGAAAGAATCCTCCGAGGCCACACCCGTCGTCGAAGACGAGAAGATCGCCCTTTCCCCAACCCTATGGCGCGATCCCGACGTACGCTGGCTCACCGGGGTTCACGAGGCCAAGGGCCACGCCTATCTGATTCGGGAAAAGTATGAGGAACTGCTCTGGTGGCTGCTCATGCCGTCTCTGCTCCGCCTCGCGGGCGAGCCTTCTCCCAGTCGCTCTGCTGTCGCGGAGATGAGCAAAACCGTCGAGGAAGCTCTGGCTACTGCGGAGTCCGCAGCCTATCGCGTCGATATCCTTCTAGGCCCGGCCGCCGAAGCCGACGAAACGGAAGTGACCTCGAAAGACACTGAAGCGCCGACCGAAGAACCTCAGAAAGCAGCCACCGAACCGCCGCCAACTGCACCGCCGAACCCTATAGCGCCGGTGCCGAAGCCGGATGCAAAAAGTGGACCCGCTACCTAGCCAAAGGATTTAAAAAGAATAACTTATCGTCGCCACAAGACGTATCGCAGTGTGGGTTTTCCGGCCCTCACGCGCCCTTATCACATTCAGATGTGATGAGAGGCACATGCGAAGGATTCCTCGGAGGTTCAATCTTCCGCACGGACGTTCTCCGGGGAGAGCTCTCTTCGTGGGGTGCTGAAATCCGAAGCCCCACGCTCCATTTCGCCACGCATACCTGTCACCCATGGCGAAAGCTTTCTTCTAGTTTTTTCCTCTCCGGAAGGGGTCCAGAAGCGAGGAGGGTCCGGCCCATGTCGCCCTCTCAATTTCGCAAGGAACGTGTTCCACTGCGCATTCTTGTGCCCACAGGGAATCCAGACTCAAATCGATCAAGATATTGCGCCGCTACGCTGCCTTGCGGCAATGCCGCAGTTGGAAGGGAGAATTCATGCCGACTGTCGCCCATCAAGTGCTGAGCGCGGACGAAAAGCTGACCATCGACCAGGCCATTGTCCACCACCGGGACCGGCCCGGAGCCCTGCTGGGAATCCTCGAAGCTGTCCAAGCCGCCAACGCGCACAAATACCTTTCCATGGAGGCCCTGCGCTATATTGCCGACGAAACCGGCGTTCCTCCGGCAACCATTTATAGCGCCGCTACTTTTTATGCGCTCTTCAACCTCGACCCGCAAGGCGACAACGTGGTTTGCGTCTGCCGCGGAACAGCCTGTCACACGCGCGGCTCTCGCGATTTGCTACAAAAGGTCTGCCTCGATTTGGGCCTCAGCGGCGGCGATCTTGACGACACAAACGACGCCGACAAACTAGCCCTCACGACGCCGGACCGCAAGTTCACCATTCGTACTGTTGCTTGTTTCGGCCAATGTGCACTGGCTCCGGTGGTCGAAGTAAACCACCACATTCTCAGCCACGTGAACGAACGCACACTGCAGCGGGAAGTGAAAGCGTTGACACAGGGGAGGAAATAATGCCGCGAATTCTCGATATCGGCGGGTTCAACGCAGTGCGCGAATCCGGCCTTGCCAAGCTCATGCCGGCCATCCCGCGCCTGGCGGTCGGGATGGGAACTTGCGGCCGTGGCAATGGCGCCGAAGAGGTCTATCACGCCTTGAATGAAGCCATCCAGCGAAGCGGGCTCGATGTTTTGCTTACTGAAACCGGCTGCTTCGGCTCCTGTTTCCAGGAGCCGCTGGTCAACGTACGCCTTCCTGGAAATCCGTTGCTCATGTTGCGGCGAGTGCAAGCCAACGATGCCGCGCGCATTCTCGAGGGTCTCTCCGCAAAAACCATGCCCGCCGATCTCCTCTATTGCAAAATCGAGGAATGGGATCACATTACAGGGCAGGTAAAGTATGGCCAGGGCAACCCCGAAATCCCGGCGTGGAATTCCATCCCCTTCTTCAAAGGCCAAAAGAAAATCGTTCTGCGCAACTGCGGATTGATCAATCCTTCCGACATCGAGGAATACATCGCAGTCGGCGGCTACCAGGCCCTATATAAAGTTCTGATTGACGGGCGGCCGGAATCCGTCATCGAGCAGATCAAGGCATCCCGACTGCGTGGGCGCGGCGGAGCCGGCTTCCTAACCGGTAACAAGTGGGACTTCCTCGCCAAGGCCAAAGCCGACACTAAGTACATCATCTGCAACGCGGACGAAGGCGATCCCGGCGCGTACATGAATCGCAACGAGATTGAAGGCGACCCGCATTCGCTGCTCGAGGGCATGATCATCGGCGCCTACGTCATGGGCGCAACCCAGGGCATCGTCTATGTGCGCGCCGAGTACCCGCTGGCCGTCCGCCGCCTCACCCGCGCCATCGAACAGGCCCGCGAATACGGTCTGCTAGGCGCGAATATCCTGGACCGCGGATTCAACTTCAATATCGACCTCGTGCAGGGCGCGGGAGCCTTTGTCTGCGGCGAAGAAACAGCACTCATCGCTTCGCTTGAAGGCCACGCTGGCCGCCCGCATCCCCGCCCGCCGTTTCCCGCCCAAAAAGGACTGTGGGGCAAGCCGACAAACATCAACAACGTCGAGACCTGGTGCAACATTCCCCCCATCGTCAGCCGCGGCGCAGGCTGGTTTGGTGAAACCGGAAGCGCCAAGAGCCCCGGCACCAAGGTCTTTTCTCTTGTCGGGAAGATTCAGAACACCGGCCTGGTTGAAATGCCCCTGGGCACCCCCCTCAAGAGCTTCATCTACGACATTGGAGAAGGAGCTGCTGCCGGCCGCCACGTCAAAGCGGTGCAAACCGGTGGGCCGTCAGGCGGCTGCATTCCCGTCGACATGCTCGACACTCCCGTGGACTATGAAAGCCTCTCGCAAATTGGCTCCATCATGGGCTCCGGCGGCATGGTCGTCATGGACGAAGACAACTGCATGGTCGACGTGGCCCGCTACTNNACTCCGAGTCCTGCGGCAAATGCGTCCCATGCCGGGTCGGGCTCAACAAGGCGCTCCGCATACTCAATTCCATCACGGATGGGAGTGGAATCCCCGACCACATGGCCCTCCTCGATGAACTGGGCCGGATGATCCGCGAGTGCTCGCTCTGCGGCCT
>PLZC01000323.1 GCA_003151985.1 Acidobacteriaceae bacterium | reverse complement strand
GTCGACGGGGAGTTTGGCGTTGGAAAGCCAGGGCTGCTTCAGGAAGTCGATGGCGCCCTTGGCTGGGCCGGATGCGGGGGCGGCGGGCGGCTGGGGAGCGTTGGACAGCTCGGCCAATGCCGGATCCCAGACAGCGGTGGTGGGGTCGCCGTGATTTTCAGCCTGCAGACCATCGACATACATACGCCCGGGGCCGATCGAGATGGCGTTGCTGCCGTCGGTGGCGATGGTGATCTCAAAGGCATGGTGTGTCGTGGCGGGGTAGGCTGCGGCCCCGAAAGTGTCCAGAGTTCCGGCCTGCGTGCGGCGGGAGAGCTGGGCGAGCCACTCATTCCAGTCGGAGTCGAGCTGGACGCGTCCCTGCTCCATCACGACGCCGGAGTAGTTCTTGCGAGGGTTAAAGGTGAATCGGCTTGTATCGAAGCTCACTGTGCAGCCTCCTGCGGAGATCGTTACCTTCAGTTCTGGTAAAGCAGTCCAAATTCCATGCCTACGGGTAGATATTCCTGCATCCTGACGCGAAGGTCGGTTTCACGGAGGGGAGCGAGCAGGTAGTGGAAGACGCCCATCTCGCCGCCGTCGTCAGCGCCGCGACGGATGCGGTCGCTGGTGGAGGCGAGAAGCTTGGCGTAGCCGGGATGGCCATATCTGAGCGCGAAGAAGAGGGGCTGCGGGACGCCGGCGGCCTTCTCGACGCATTGAAAACGTCGCGGTGTGACGGCTCCCTGGGGGAGATAGCTGAAGCGGACACAGCCTGCTTGCTTGCGATCGGCGATCAGCGCAGATGGCCAGATTCCTGCCTTGATGTCGGCTTCCGAGCGCCAGGCCCAGAAGATGCTGTTCGAAACCAGGTTCAGCAGCGTGGCGTGAACCTTGCCAATGACCGTGCAGCCGATGAGCGTGAGCGAGCCGCCGCTGCCTCCGGAAACGGAGGTATAGGCGTCGCCGGTCGGGCTGGTGGAGTCGAAGATACTGCTGGTGCCGGTGACGGAAACGAGTCTTTCCGCTCGGACGGGTCCAGTGATGGAGCGCGCGAGAAGGACTTCGAGCTCGGCAGGCTCGGCGATCAACACGGGCTGATCGGGGAATTCCGGTTCGCCCTGGGGGCCGACGGACCAGCCGGGGGCCAGAGTGCAGTGGATCAGATTGAGCTGAGCGAGCCTGCTCCACGCACCGTCGGGGGCCTGCTTTGGCGCGTGGACGAGGGCGATCGGCGACGGGCTGGCGGGCACTGCATTGGGGGCAGCGGCGATGAGCAGGCCGTTGAGTATCAGGGAGCTGGAGGTTGCTCCGGTGACGCTGATTTCTTCTTCCAGGAGAAGGGTGGGGCGGGAGCCATCGGCGGCGCGCAGTTCGAGGGTGGTGCCGGCCGGGAGCTGGATGGAGAGGCCCGCGGGGAGGGGGATGGTTTTGGAGCCGACGATTTCGACGGCGATGAGGCCGTTTTCTGCGAACTCGGTGACGGCGAAGTCGATGGCACCCTGCAGGTCGGCGTAACGGGGGATGGCGGAGGTGTCGGGAAAGGGAACAATCCAGGCGGGGTTGGTGGTCTGGAAGCCGGGGGAATTGTCAGAACCGTTGGCAATTTCGGAGCCTCTGGCGCGGGGGTATTCGCCACCGCCCAGGTCGGCATTGAAGCCGTATTCATAGGAGACTTCGACGATGGGGGCACGGTTTGCGAAGGCGGATGCGGGGAGGGCAAGGCGGCCCAGGTTTGGATCGATGACTGCGGCGAAGGGGCTGTCTGGGGCGGGAAGATTGGCCCAGCTTCCGTCGGCTCCGGCGAGGTCGGCGACCTGGATCTGGTAGGGATTCAGTGGCTTGTGGTTCAGGTAAACAACCACGCTGTTGCCGGAGCCATAGAAGCCGGCGCCTACGCCATGCTGGATGTCTTCGCAGAGCATGCGGCGGCGGAGGCGATCGGGAACGTTGTGGGGCTGGGCCGGATCAGCGATGTGGGCACCCTGAGAGACGGCCTTGCGAAAGAGAGGAATGTCCATGCCGAGGGAACTGAAGCGGAAGCATTCCGGGTCGCTGGGGGCGTTTGTGGCGAGCGGGGTGGGGGGGGATTTGGTGACGCTCCAGGCGCCGAGCGACCAGAGGAAAATGCCGATGTTCTGAATGTTGTAGCGGCCTCGGGCCATGGGGGATGCGGCGATGCGGCGGACGTCCACCTTATGTGCGGTGAGGTCGAAACCGGTGGTCAGGAAGCCGTCTGGCGCGCCGCAGAGCTTCCATTGACGAAGGTCGGGCGCACAGTGATTGTGCGGGCGCAGGTGATTCATGTATTGCGTGTCGGCGAGGATGCGGAAGAACTCGACGGCGTGGGCGCCCCAGCCGGTAGCGTCGCGAGCCAGTTCCTCCATGACCAGGATGGTGCCTTTGCGGCGGCGGAAGGCGATGGTGTTGGCGACTTCGGAACGCGGGTTGTCGACGGAAGGGGCGATGCCTTTGACCGATTGATAGCCGATCAGGTCGCCGATGTAGGGAATGACCCAGGGGGCACAGGTTTCGATGAACTGGTCGTCGTACAGCTGGTCGAGATTCTCGGCAACGATACCTAGCTGTTCCTGGAGGACACTCAGGAGGGATTCGAGCGGGCCGCGGGAGGCTTTGGCAGTCAGTTCGTCGAAGAGGGCCTGCTGGTCGGGGGGCAGAGGGGGCGAGAGCGGCGTGGTGAGCAGTTGGAGGGCAGCGAGGGCGGCGGTCTCCTCGGGGGTCAGCAGCGGCAGAGACTGGGCCAGCTGCGCATCGCGGATGCGGTAGACGGCGGGAAGCAATTGAAAGAGATCGAGGCCTTGAAGACTCATGCCATCACCCCCAGAACAATGCCCTTGGGATCGGGGTCGAGGACGAGGATTTCAGCTGGGTCGGGGAGTCTGTCGAGCCTGGCGACGGGAACCCAGGGACAGATCCGCATTTGCGACCCGGATGGTGGGCGTTTCAGGGTAACGGGTTGGGTCAGCCATTGGGTGTAGGCGTAGACCGACCAGTTTCCGCTGCCTAGGTCGCCGGCGAGGCTGGTTGCCCGGACTTTGAGGTGCTTGATGTTAACCGCGACGACTCCGGGAATGGCCTGGATGAGGGCCGCGATTTCGTCGGCGGAGACGCCCTGACCGAAGCTTCGGCTTGCGAAGCTGTAGGTTTGGCGGAGGGACTGGAGGATTGAAGCCTGGACAACCGCGGCGTCGTAGTCCGGGTCGTATTTCACGTCGGCCGCGAAGCGGAAGAGGGTCTCGGCGAAGGTTAAGGTGTGGATGGGAATGAGCGGATTGCCGTAATTGTGCAGAGACGTCACGAGGTTGGCGAGGGTTGGATTGCCTGGGGGCAGGGCGATTCCGCCGGATCCGGCGACGGTGAGGAAGACGCCACGGCCGGGACCGCTCGGAATCCAGATGGCTTGGGCCTTGGCAATGCCGGCGAAGGTGGCGGCGAAGTTCTGGTAGTCGGTAATGGAGACGGCGCGGCCAAGGGTGAGGACGGAAAGGGGGGCGTTGGTGCGGACATCCGCCATCGACTGGGGGTCTTCGCCGCCGGTGGCCGCCTCGGGATTGGTCACTCCGCTGACACCCAGCGGTCGATCGACCAGCGTGGTGATGGAGCCGGCGGCGACGTTGCCAGCGAGACCGGAACCGACGCGGTAGATGGCCTGGATGTTGTTCTGGCCGGTGGGGAGGGTGGCTCCTTCGATGTTGTCGCCGAATTGTATCTTCGTGGTGGCGTCGGCCTGATTCAGGGTGCTGAAGACAGAGGCCGAGGGTTTTTGTTGATAGAGGGTGGTCGCCTCGTGCCAGTCGACGCCGTTGGCGCGTACTTCGAGGGTGCTGAGGCGGCCGTTTGCGGTGGGGGATTGGACAAAGGTCAGCGGGGATTGGCGCAGGGTAAAGCTCTGGTTGGGTGTGGCGGCGGAGCCGTTGCCCATGATTTCGCTGACTGAGCGGCCGGCGGTGGCCAGGCCGACGTTGGCGTTCGCCGTGGTCAGGTTGCGGTCGTAGCAGTGGCTGAGTGGGTTCTTCAACAGGATGCGGGTGTGGGGGTAGGGCTGGCTTACGGCGAGGACCGAGGAGGCGAGAGCAAATTCCTCGATATCGGGATCGGTCTTGGCGGAGGCGGCCAGCGAGAAAGCGGAAAGCGGCGCGATGAGGGTGCCGGTACGTCCTCTGGCATCTGAGACGCGCAGGTTCCGGGCGATCATTGATTCCGCGGAGCCGTTCCAGTCCGAGACTTCTCCGGTGGTTTTTTGCGGCAGAGGGCCGGGTTCGATGAGGGTGACGATGTCGCCGGGCTTGAGTTTGGTGGAGACGGAACTGTCATCGGGGGTGAAAAAGAGCGCAGTGGCGGGAGTATTCACGCTGAGCTTTTGAGCTTTGCCGAGGATGGCAACAGCCTGGGCGCCGACCAGGTCGGGGCGAAGGTCGCGGAGCTCGAGAACGCTGCCGTAGAGCGGATGGTCGAGCGGTTGATCGGCAATTGCGAGTTCTTCGCTCTGAGCCAGCACGGCGGTGCCCTGGATCGGGAAGACAGCTGGATCGACATAGTCCGGGGAAATTCGAGTGACTTTGGCACTAATAGCGAAGGCGGAGCGAGAGACGGGGAAGACCGTGGCCACTTTGTATAGTTCGGCACGATCGGCCACGGTGAGCGCATACCAGGTGTTGACGACGACCTTGGAGTACGTCGAGTCGAGATCGATATGGCTGCCGGGGTTGGCAGTGTAGCCCTTCCAATACCAGGGCAAGGGGCCGGCATGAATCAGGCTAGGGAGGCTGGTGTGGGCGTGGTTTTTTGCGTCCACGAAGAGGTTCGGGTCGGGGGCGTTGTGGCCGAAGAGTGCTGCTTTCTGGCGGAAGGCGAAGACTTTGGCGGTGGTCCAGGTGGATGGATCGGGGGAGGCGCCGGCGCCGTTGAAATGGCTGAGGCGCTGGTCCCAGGCGACCCAGGTGAGGTTTTTCTGCTTGTCGACGATGACCTGATTGAGGACGACGACGTCCCATTGTTCGCTGGGGGTAGCGCTGGAAGGATTCCATTCTTCCCGGTCGGCGCCGAGGATCAGGAGCGAATCGCCGGGGTTGAGCTGGGTGGAAACGCCGGCCAGGTAGAGGCTGGTGTCGCCAGGCGCGATCCAGGGACGGGCGGCGAGGACTGGGAGCGCGTTCCAGTCGGATTTGGCACGGATGTCGGCAGAGGTTTCGAAGGTCTGCGGGGTCTGGTTCTGGGCGGGCACGCTCTGAACCTGGGTGCCGGCGGGGATGGTGATGGCCGCGGTGTTGGGGTCGGAGGCAGAGCCGGTTGCCGCTTTGAGGGTAAGAGCCAGATAAGTGACCGCGGCGATGCCGGGTGCGGGCTGATAGCCGATGAGCCGGGAGAGTTCGACCAGCGATCGAGGCTGGGTGGCGGTGCGCAGGTAGCTTTCGTTGGCCAGCCTTTCCTGGTAGAAGGTGAGAATGTCGAGAACGACCGAGCTTGCGTCGAGCAAGGCAATGCTGAAGTCGTCGGTGTCCCGGGTCTTCAGGTAAGAGAGGGCAGGGTAATTGGAGCTGGACAGGCGGGCCAGCATGGATTCGCGGAAGGTGGCCCAAGTGCCGATGCGATAGACGATGGCGGACTGGCCGGGTGGATTGGACTCAGGTTGCGGCGTGGCCACGCTGATGCCGGCGCAGCAGCCGCAGGTGCAACTGGATGTTTTGGTGCAACTCATAGGCTGCTCACTTTCCACCCTTAAGGACCAGGGTCAGCTGTCCGTGATTGGGGAAGTTGCGGTCGTTTTCCATTTGAGTGATTTGGAATGGGCCGAGGGGAATTTTGCCCTGTGCGAGAAAGCGGGTGCTGGGGGCTCCCTGAGGCTCGAATCTGGTTGCTGTGACGGAGGTGATTCCAGCGATTTTGCGGGCGGCCACATAGATTGGGCTGAGATATACAGCCCGGCCGAAGGTGAAAGTGTCGGGGTAGAAGAGGCCTTTCTGGCCATTGGGCAGCAGTCGGCTGCCGAGCACTTCGAGGAGCGCCTTGCGGACGTCAGCCTGGAAATATGCGGGGTCGACACAGACGGTCAGCTCGATTTTTAGAGGCAGATATTGGGGTGACTGGAGCTGAATATCCTGGCCGGCGAGACGATAGCGATTGATATTTCGGGTGAGGGCTTTGCGCAGTGCCGGGGTGAGGTTGCCGCCGCCTTTTGGTTCGGCAGCGATGAAGACGGTGTACCAGCTTCCCGTCCAGCGGAGTGTGGCCACGGCCTGGTCGATTTGGGTGTTGCGCTCGGCGATCGCTACGTAATCCGGCATGGTGATGGCGCGTTGCTGAGTCAGGAAAGCCTGAGACGTGCGGCGGCGAATCTGGTCGGCGGTTTCGGGATCGACGCCTCCTGAAGCCGGCAAGGGGTTGATGCAGGACCGGATGCGGGCGTCGCCCGTGGCGAGGTGGGTCAGAGTTTCCGCGCCGATGTTGCCTGCGGTGCCGTTGCCGATGCGGTATGAGGCCGTGAAGGCGGTCGTGCTTTCGGGGAAGAGGCCGTTGGTGTTGTCACCAAAGCGGATGCGGGCGGAGCCGCCGAATTCGATTTCGACGACGAAGTTGGGATCTGCGGACCCGCTTTCGAGCAGGTCGGGTTTGGCGGTCCAGGTGGTTGCGCTGCCGTCATAGAGGCCTGAGAGTCTGATCTCCGGGCGAGCCTGTTCGGCGTTGAAGTGGGTCAGGGCGAAAGCTGAGAGGCTCGGGTTCGGCTCTTGGGAGAAGCTGCGAACGCGGATGAGTTCCGAGTCGGAAGCGAAAGCCGCGGCTACATTTTCAAGAGTGACGTTGTTGAACTGTTCGACGAGGACGGGGACAGGGACGCCGACTCCGCCGGCGGATGGGTTGTAGACCACGAGCAGGTTGAAGAGGTCGGGATCGGCCTGGTTGCCCTGAACCAAGACGCCAAAGGTGGGCGGCCAGGCTGTGGGCGTTGCGGCGTGCACGGTGAGATAAGGGTTGCCGCCCGAGTCGACGAGGTCAATATCGCCGGAATTTGGGAGCTGAATCGGGTTTGCAGGAAAGGCTGCAGGAGAAATGCCGGGAGGCACGAAGCTGGCCGGGACGCGCAGGAATTTGGACAGCGAGTTGAGCTGCCTGGGCGCGTAGTTCGGATCAGCAACGGTGAGCGAGAGGTTGGAGAAGTTTTCCAGGATGACAGGGCCGGGAACGCCGGAGGGGCCTCCGGGCGGGTTGTAGACGAGGGTGAGGTCGAAGTTGCCGGGATGGATGGCGTTGGGGG
This sequence comes from Acidobacteriaceae bacterium, assembly GCA_003151985.1. Lineage (GTDB taxonomy): Bacteria > Acidobacteriota > Terriglobia > Terriglobales > Acidobacteriaceae > Telmatobacter. The sequence goes on along the minus strand of PLZC01000323.1, from coordinate 22,744 downwards.
AGGACGAGACTCCGAAATATTGCGGCCAGATCCACGGGTTCACGGCTTGAACGCTGAGGGAGGTGAAGCCGTTGGCGTCGGCGAGGTGGACGAAGCCATTCGAGACCAGGGGCACGATGCCGGGCGTCACCGGGCTGCCTGCGACAGGGAGTGGGACGGCCTGAGTGAGCGGGCTGTCGGGGATAAGCGGTCGATAGCGGACGGGCAGGGCAACGGGTTGAGAGGGGTCGCAGCGCGGATCGGATCCAGTTGCCGATGGGAGTGTCCCGGGAGGGAAAAAGATCGATGGCTGGGGAACGACGCCGATGGAAATCGCGTTGAGCGAAAGCCCCTGGTCGGCGAGGACATTGTTCCCGAGGGCGATGCTGACGTTGATCAGGGTTTGCTGGCGGCCGGCGGAATCGAGAAAGCTGGAAGAGAGACAGAGCGCGAAGGGTAGCGCGTCTTCGGACGACCATTGGATTTCGGTGACCAAGGTCGGGGTTTGCGAGGCGGAATCGATCGGTGCGCCCTCGACAGTAAAAAGTGGATCGACGAGCGGCTGCCCTTGGCTGTTCTGGATGGTGACCTGGGTGAGCCGGACAGCACAGCGGTGGCGGATGTCTGCATCGGCGGGATTGCCGGTCAGGGGGCCAATCACTTCCTGAAAAACGAGTACATCGCCGGGCTGAAGATGGGGGAGGCTGCCCAGAAGCGTGGCTTCCGTCGCGCTTGCGGGAAGGCAGCAGTTCAGGTCTCCCCAGGTGTAGAAGTCGATCCGGTTGTGTTCAGGATGGAGGACGGCGTCCTGCATGGGTTCGAAGACTACGACGCCGGCCAGGAGCGCGGCTTCTTCGTTGCCTGCGCCGACGGCCAGGGTCGGGGGCATACCGGGGGCGAAGGTGTAGAAGCGGGCGAGAGTGCTGTCGAGGAAGGCCTGGGCATTCACTTCGAGATGCACGAAGGTGCGGGCGTTGCAGCCATCGTGAATGGTGTAGTCGACGAGGAGAGTGTGGCGACGCAGGGAGATGCGGCTGCGGGCGGTTTCGAGATAGGCCTCGGTGGCGACCGCGTCCTGCTGGTAGCTGAGGTAGTCGCCGACATAAGCGACCAGTTCGGCGAGCACGACGCCCTGGTCAGCTTCGGTGGAAGCTCCCCAGTTGGGCACAAGCTGATTGAGGCGGTCGAGCAGGATAGAGCGGAAAGAGCCGTAGTCCTTGGCGAGATAGTTGATGGGCGGAGGCGGCGGCAGGTCGGGCGGGCAATCGGGGGAGACGGGGGCACAGTCAAAATCGGGGCCGCACTCGACCTTGAAAGAGAACTCAACCTCGGAGAGCAGGGGATCGAAGCCGGTGAGGCTTTCGGTGATTTCGAAGGAGTCTTCGCTGGCCTGGGCGGCGTCGTTCACCAGACGCAAGGTGTAGGGGGAGAAGTCGCCGGTTTCATTGGTGCGCACGACCAAGACCTTGTCGCGGTCGGGAAGGCCGGAAAAATAGGCGGCTTCCTGTGCCGTGGCCTGTGGCGGAGGGGCCGAGGCCTGGGCGATCCACTGAATCACGATGCCAGTGATGCTTTCGCCGCCGCCGATAATCACGTTGCCTTTGCCAAGGTTGGTCGGTAGAGGGTTGAGGCAATGGATCAGCAAGGTACGCTGGCGCGGGCTGTTGAGTGGGATCGCGTCATGGTCGAGGACTTCGAGATAGTCGATGCCGTTCCGCGTGGGATTGCCGAGTAGGGCGGCTTTGCGATTCTCTTTGCAGCAGGCGTAGATTGTGGAGCTCATTGGCCGCCTCCGTAGACGAAGGTCTGGATCTCGGTTACGTCGGTATTGAGCGGCGAGTAGGTGACGGTGACGGTAAGCCTGGCTTCCTGTGCGATGCACTCCACGGAGAGAACGCGGATGTAGTTGCTGAGCCACTTCTGCAGCGAGGCCTGAACGTTGAACTGGGTGGCGGCGGTGAGTTCGAGGCTGTTGGGCGCGAAGGGAAGCTGGAGGAGGCCGCTGCCGAAGTCGGGCAGGTTGACGCGCTCGCCGGGCGAGGTGAAGAGCACCTGTTCAACGAGTTGCCGCAGGTAATTCTGCTGCGGCCCCGCATTTGGATCGAGAGTGCGTCCGCGGCCATCGAACTGGAATGGAAAATTGACATTGGTACTCATGGCGTCATCCTCACGTCGCTAATACCAGGGTTTGCGAGGCTACTGGCAGCATTGGAGTGCCGGTAGGCGCGCAGATGGAAACGCCGCTCAGGATGGCTACGGGTTGTCCCTGAGAGAGGACCATGGTGGCGCCGACGACCCATTGGCCGACAACGCAGGGTCCGTTGCCGGCGGGAGGAACAAAGGCGCATCCGGCGATGACATAGGGCGCGGCGATGGTGGCGATGGGCATGCCGGAGACCAGCACAACCGGACTGGGAACCGTCGGGATGGCCTGGCCTCCGTGGGAACAGAGAACGGTGGCGCCCATGTGCAAGATCGGTGCTGGCATGCTGGTTGCTCCTTGTGTTTGCTTACGCGCCGATGACGGTGAGTGCTGTTTCGTTGATGGCGACGGCCGGACCTATAAGAGTGATCGTCGCGCCCATTCCGTTGCTGATGTAAATGCCGGTTTCGTTGACCACGATCATGGCTCCGGTAGCGCTTTTGAGGACGATGCCGCCGGTGACCGGTGTCGGGGGTGCGTCGCTGATCAGGACCATGTTCTGGCCCGTGGTTTGCAGGCAGATGTTTTGCCCTGGAGGAATGGCAGGTGGGGCGGTGGCAAAGACGGGCACGTCGGCGACCAGTCCCCAGAAGCCGCCGGTCCAGATGGGATAGTCGGGATCGCCCTGTTCGAACTCCACCCAGACCTGCGAGCCGATGGGGGGGACGATAAAGATCCCGGACTGAATGCCGGCGGCGGGCACGCAGGGCATGGCCCAGCTGCCGGGGATTTCGCCGAGGACGTCGGGGCATTGCAGCAAGACGCGACCGATCTGCAGCGGGTCGAGATTCTCGACGACCAGACCGCGATACTTGCCGTAAAAGCGCCGGGCATTGCCGCCGGGCGAGGGATCCTGCGGGCTCATATGTTCACCGTGGTCACTGTGGAGGCCAGACCGTTGCGGGTCAGAGTGAAGTTCTGTTTGTATTCCCCACGCTTGATCTTGTGGGTGACGGACTTGACGTAGTAGAGGCCATCGAAGGCTGGACCGGCGCCGCGGACACCGACCAGCTGGCGGGCCTTGAGAATGCCGCGGTAGCGGGTGACGTCGAGCGAGCCATCGCAGGTGACGACTTCGGCAGCCTGGGCGGCAGCGGCAAGGCCCATCATGATGGCCTGGGGGATGGGGAGTTTGGCGAGATCGTCGCGAAAGGGCTTGAGATCTGGCGGCAGCAGGTTGGTTGGGAAGGGCGGAATGAGCCCCAGTGGCGGATTGAGCGGCGTGATGGGAGGAATGGGGATGGGAATGCTGACGCCGGTTTCCTGATTGTAGATATATACGATCGGGATGCGGTTCTTCTCCTGGTCGAAGGTGAAGTGCATGCTCTCGACATTGGTATAGGCATCCATGTCGGTGTTCAGCGAGGGCTGCGGTGTTCCGACCTTGATCTGCGGACCCCAGTAGGCCTTGCTGACTCCTGGGACCGGCCCGGGATCGATATAGAAGACATAGCCAGCCTGTTCGGCTAGATAGCGGATGTAACCGAGGTCTGTACCCTGCTGGCTGGGAATCTGCTCGATGGGGATTGGGATATTGATCAGGATGCTGGGAATGACCAGGGGGATTACACCGAAGAGCGCGTACTTGGCCAACATCAGCGCGACGCGGGCCTCTGCGGGGCAGGCGGGGAAAGGGAAGCCGCTCCAGTCGGACTGATCCATGAGCGCGGTCAGATCTTTGCCGGTAATGGTGAGTGTGGAGTTCGAGCCTTTGTCTCCGGGCGAGATCTGGTTGTTGGTGATGACCCCATCGATTAGCACATTGGCCTGCCCGTTGACAGTGGCGACAAGGACCACGCGCATGAAGAGCAGGGGCAACCCTCCCGAGAGCAGGAAGAGAATCTGCAGTGGCGATTGCTTGTCGATGCTGAAGACCAGTTGGAAGCCGCTGGTGCCCACATCTTCAACCTTGACCTCGATCTCGGAGAGCGCATCGAGCACGACGCGGGGCACCGTGAGTGGAACCACGGGGCCGATCATCATCGTGAGTTGAACGCTACCGAGCAAAGGGAACTCCTTCCGGCAGATCGGCTCAGGCGCCGGTTCCGGGAACTCCTTGGGGCGTGGTGATGGCCAGAACACGGCCGGGCGTGCCGAGCAGATCGTTGGGGGTGATGGCTCCGTTGGCGTCGCATAGCATCCAGAAGATGAGCGGGTCGCCCAGATACTTGGCTGCAATCAGGTCGAGGCGGTCGTTCTGGCGCACCGTGTGCTTTGCGATGGTGGCGTAGTTGGGCGAACCCGGCTGGGGCACCAAGCGCCGCGTCAAGTAGGCGATGACCTGCCCGTCGGGCGCGGTGTACTGCAGTGTGGCCGATCGATAGTAGCGGCTGTCGGTGGGAAAGCTGACCGACGGCACCACGCCCATTCGCAGAAGAGCTTGAAGCGGGTAGTTCATGGCAGACCTCCGAGTCCGAGAACGGTAAGGGCGGCGGATTTGGCGCGCGTGGCGAGCTGTTGCTTATTATTGAGGTAAGCCATGAAGAGGTGGCCTCCGGGATGCTGGAATCCGAGGTCATCGATGTTGAGCACGCGCATGCCCAGCGAGACTTTGGCACGGATAGGGTTGAGCGCGGTGTCAAAGGCTTCTTCGGTGATGGAGAACTCGGTCAGGCGGACAGGAACGACGCGGCTCTTGCTCCAAATAAAGAGAGTGAGAGGCTGTTCGAGGGGGATGATTTCGAGGGTCCCGGAATTGGCCATGGCGTCGTCGGCGAGCAGGGTTTCGACGGTCGGGTTGATGAGCATTTCAAGCTGGGCAAGCTGGGGATGAAGTCCGAACTGCACGGCGGGGATGTTTTCGGATTTGGTGGGAAATTCGAGCTGGTCGGTGGCGTCGAGTTCGGCCTCCAGCTTGATAGTTTCGATGGCCGGGCCGCGCAGGCGAAGGGCATCGACGCGCGTACCGTCCTGGCCGCCGGGCATCGATTGGATCTGCATGGAGCGGGTGAGCGAGTCGGGATTGTACTGGAGGGCAATCACGTTCCGGATCGCGGACGTGTTGGGGTCCAGGGTGACGATGCCACCTTTCACGAGCCTGGGCGAGATGGGAGACGTGCTCACTGAGTATCCAACTCTCTTTTTGTGAAGAATCCAGCGTTGCCGTTTCACGGTTGTTGCTGAGCGGCTTATCCCACTCGTGCATCAGGAGTGTCCCTAAGCTTTTTTCAGAACCTTCTCATCTACGAGCTTTTTCAGGATCAGGGCATAGTTTTCTTTGATCAGGGTCACGATTGCGTTGATCAGATCGGGCGACTTTGGATCAGTGCCCGATGAGACGGTATCCCTGACCTGCTTCGCGCCTGCGGCGGTGGGGTGGGGTACAAAGTCCCATACCTTGCGGAATAACGCCGTCAGATCCAGGCCTGTCGTCCTTTTGAAAACTTGCAGTACGTTGAACTGAGACTGCCCTACAGCTTTTTTCCCGACTTCCAGGCTTTTGGTATCCAGATTGCCGTCGCCATACAGAGTCCATTTGTCGCCCTTGGCGTTTTCGACCTCTACGCCGGCTTTATTGAGCCTGTCATGCGCGCCCTTGACCACGGCTCCTTCAAGCTTGAGTGGCTTTTTCATGTGAATTCCCTGCAACAGTCCCGAGAACCTGGATTCGCTGTCGATGTTGGGCCGGAAGACCCCCAAACCTAAAAACTCCACGGTTTCGTAAGGGGTAAACGCTGCTTTAACCGGGCCCACGAAAGACTTTTTCGCAACTTCATCAAAGACGGCTTTGGAAGGGTCGGTGAAATCCTTTCCGTCAGCATTCTTGGGAAGTTGGCCCTCGAAGATATCAACGGCATCACGGCGATTAAAGAGATGTCCCGCGGAGAAGGCGTCGGTCAGGGAATGATCCGCGAAGGCGTTCGTGGCCAATGCCTTTTCTTTGTCGCCGCGCTGAGAATCGGTCAACGCTTGCCGGTGGACCTGCTCCCATTCGGTTTTGTGATTTCTGCGACTGTTCCCAGACTCTGAAACCAGAGACGAGTTGGGTGGCGCGAAATGACTGTCGTTCTTCTCCGCCAGATCGATATACCGCCCGTTACTTGCGGTATCCCATTCTTCGGGGCCGAAAGCTTTCCCTGCCGATCTCTCATCTCTGATTTTCTGCACCAGCCGGGTCAGGTTGGCAGGCGTAGCCGCGAGCATTTCCTCGGCAGTGTCAAAGAAGTCTCCCAGGGCGATGCCTTCGCCATACGTCATCGAGATTCCGTTGACAGTGAGAGCTAATTCTCTGCTCTTCAGGGCTTCCTTTGTAGCCTCTGTTAGGACTGGCGGGATGATGATTTCGTCGCCGGGAGTGAAGCCCTGTATGACTTTCTTGGGATCTAACTTGTCCTTCTGGCGTTTGATCTTGCCGTTGTTCGCTGCAACCAGATCTTCCTCGGCGACTCCGAACTTGGTCGCGATTTGCTTCAGCGACTCCTTCGCCTGGACCTTGTAGACATACGCCCGGTCCGCAACGGCTTTGACCAGGATGCCTTGTGTCTCACCGAATTGAGCGTGTTCGAACGCTTCGTACTTTTGCAGGGTTTGCCGCCGTGTGCGAAGTCGAGGGGCCATGCTCCCCTGCGTGGAGCTGGCTGGGGAACCGATCGTGCGCGACGCCTGGTTGGACTCGACCTCGAATGGGTCCCGTGATCTACCCAAGCTCATTCGGCCCTTCGCTGGCGCGTTTTCCGACTGCTGCACGGTGTGTGTCAGCTCGTGAGCGATAAGCCGCCGACCCTCGGTGGTGCCGGGAGAATAGCGACCATCGGCAAACACGACGTCGTTCCCCACCGTGTAAGCGCGGGCACCCACACCTTGGGCAGAGGCTGCGGCCTCGCGGTCGGTGTGAATGCGCACTTTGCTGAAGTCGAAACCGATGTGAGATTCCATGGATCGGCGAGTTTCATGGTCCATCGGCCGGCCCGGGGAATTCAGAACCGATTCAACCTTCTTTCCAGCATCGGCATTGATTTCGGCTGGAGCGGTAAGGGTGCTTTCGACCTCGCGCTGCACCGGCAACTCCTCTTTCTTGGTCGTGTCGGGGGAGGACTCCGATGGGGCGGGCTGTACAGGAGCCTGTCCGTCGCGCATATGCAGATTGAGGGGCTGGGTTCCGGGAACAAGCGGGGTGAACTGGCCTGGCAGCGGCGGTGGTCCCCCGGACTTCAACAAGGCAGCCATGCGCCGAAGTTCGTAGTTCTTCGCCATACTCTCGTCGGAGAGTTGTTGCGGATCGGCGGGTGCTCCTGGCCGAGTATGCATGCCGGCGCGAAATTGGGCTTGATCGGCAGCTATACGCTGGGTCTCGTTCTGGAAACGCTCCTTGTCCGTAGGCCCACCCTTTTTCTTTGAAGCCTTTCCCTCGTAGCTAAGAGTGATCATGGCCTGAGTCGGATGATTGACCGGACCTTCGTAGTTGATTTTGAGTTTGAGGCCGGGCTGCAGAATGTCGAGCGGGATCGCTGGGATCTGCGCTGGAAGTGCTTTGTGCGTCAAAGCCAGCGTCGATACGGCTCCAACCGCTGCCGATCCTGCGATGGCGATTCCTCCCGGAGTCTGCACAAAGTCGATCGCGCTTTTGACGAGCGGCTGATCGGTGAAGAACTTGACGATTTCCTTGCCGGCAGGCGTAGCAAGAAACGCTTCGGCGATCTTGCCGAGGGCTTCTCCGTAGTTGTTGGGCTGTGCTGCAGGCGGCTGGGTCAGCGGATCGCGTTGAATCTGCCGCGCACGGGTCTTCGCGATCGACCAGGCGGGCAGCCGATGACCGGAGATTAGGTGATCTGCCACATGATCGGCCTCCTTTTCATGTCCATCACCAGGCTGGTTGATGCGCAGCGATTTCCCGCAATGTTGCGAAGACACCCTCGACGATTTCGTTTCGTGTGAGGAAAGCACTCGGGCAGCGCAGACGCTCATGGCTTCAGCCCCTTTCTGATGCCTTTGGCTACTTCTGAACCGAGCATGCGCGCCCCGGCGGGGCCGGGATTCAGATTCACCGGCTTGAGGCGCAAAATGGGGGTCCGATGGGAGCGTGCCCATTTGGATCGCCCCGAGGAATCAGCCAGTGTGCGGGCCAGCTCCGACTTGAGGCTGATTAGAAAGGCGTGGCGATCGGCAGGGTCCAGTCCGCGCAGGATGAGACGATCGATGGTGACCTGAATTTTGCTCATAGCCACCCCCGCGTTTCGGCTTCGGAGAGGGGACGCTCGGTCTTGACGGCTTCCTGGCGCGTAGCCTGGAGGAGATGCTCCATGGCAACGGAAGTGCCAGCTTCAGCTGCAAGAAAGGCGGCATTGAGGGCAATGTTGCGGATGTTGCCGCCGGTCATATTGAGTTGGGCCAAGCGCTTGAAGTCGAGGCCGGCGGTCGGCGCTTTGGCTGGGAAGACGCGCTGCCAGATGGCCTCGCGCTCCGGCGCACCGGGGAAAGGAAAGTCTACGGTGAATCGGAGGCGGCGCTGGAAGGCTTTGTCCAGCGAAGATTTGAGATTGGTGGTCAGGACGGCAAGGCCCTGGAAGCTTTCCATGCGCTGCAGCAGGTAGCTGACCTCGATATTGGCATAGCGATCGTGGCTGTCTTTGACTTCAGCGCGTTTGCCGAAGAGGGCATCGGCCTCGTCGAAAAGCAGCAGAACACCACCTTCTTCCGCGGCGTCGAAGACCTGCTTGAGATTCTTTTCAGATTCGCCAATGTACTTGCTGACCACGGCAGAGAGGTCGATGCGGTAGAGGTCGAGGCGCAGTTCGCGGGCCAGGACCTCGGCGGCCAGTGTCTTGCCGGTGCCGCTGGCTCCAGCGAAGAGCGCGCTGATGCCCAGTCCTCGACGGCCGCGGTCGGAGAAGCCCCAGGATTCATAGACGGTCATGCGATGGCGCGCCTGGTTGGCAAGCTGATGCAGGACCTGTGTCTGGGCATCGGGGAGGATCAGGTCGCTCCATGAGGCGGCGGGCAGGATGCGCTCGGCGAGATCTTCGAGACGCGGCCGGGAGAGGGAGCGGCAGGTGCTCCAAAGCTGGTCGGGGTCGATGCGGCCGTCGGGCGAGAGGGCGGCCTCTCCAACGGACGCGATGGTGCCGGCGCTGAGGCGGAAGTGTTCGGCGAGGTGGTTGATGTGACCGTTGAGGCTTTGTGCCGCGAGGCCGAGAGCCTGTTCCCAGAGATATTTTTGACCAGCGGGCTGCGGCTTGTTGACGGTGTGCCGAATGGAGCTTCGCTGTATTCGGATGGAATCCCGGCTGCCGAGGATGAGCGGAGAGGGCACCCGTTCAAGGAACTGGCGCGCGGAGTTGGTGAGGGCCTCGTTGCCGCATTGAAGAAGCAGTACGGCGGGCAAAAGAGCGGCTTCCCGCGTCCAGAGGATCACGAGCTGGGCGATTTCGGTCGCGCCGGATTCGGAAAATGTGGAGCCGCCAGCAGTGGGGATGTTTTCAACTTGGAGGACGTAGAGGCGGCGGCCAGCTGCCTCGGCGAGAAGGGCGGCGATGTCTTCCTGGCCTCTCGGGTCGTCCCCACAGAGATGGAGTATCGTCGGTTGGGGATTGTTGAGGTCAGTGGCCCCGCGGATTTCGTCCGCCAGGGTACGGTGCTCTGGGGCTACCCAGCGTGGCATGATTTTGGGCTGGAGGAGCGGTTCGAGGCGGTGGTCGAGGTGGTTGACGCCGACAAGATAATGCAAGATGCGTTCGTCGATACGGAGGGGCGCGGCGGTAAGGCCGTGGCCGGATTCGATGGAGACGAGTTGAAAACGGCGCAGAGGTGCTCCGGGAGCAAGCGCGCTCCAATGCGGGTTACCGAGGGTGGCGAGGGCCAGGGCAAAGGAGATGGAGGTGCGATGCTCGCGGCCGAGGCAGCTGCTGCAGAGGTGGGCGAGAGTGGAATCCATCTCAACGCCTGCGCTGAGGAGGAGGACATCTCGTTCAAAGGCGGTAAGTTGGAACGTCTGGCTCAATACATCGATGGCTGGTGGGGCATCCATGGCCACTCGTATTTCGCGGAGCCGGTGATCCAGCTCTGCAGCGGGTATTTCCGGGGGTGCGTTCGGATCGGTGAGGGTTGGTCCGGAGCGACCGGAGGCGGCCTCTGTCAAAGAGTTGCGCAGACGAGCGAATTCCAGAACCAGGTAGTCCTGGTTAGCCTGGGCCCAGTCGGACGGTTGGGCTGACTTCGCACGGATGCTGCTCTGGACAGAGCTCATATGGTTACCTTGGGTCCCAGGAAGGTGGGCGGGTTGGCGACCCAGTTCACATCGATCTGGCCGGGGGATTCGTCGACGACGAGCCTGGCCAATTGACTGCCATTAGGAAGTGGCGGCACGAATTGGAAGGTCAGCGTGGCAGTTGCAACTTCGAATCGCTGCGCCGGTGCGGAGAAACTGCCGATTGAGAGGTACGCTGTCTGGCTGGGCTGCACTTTCGGGTTGCAGAGGATGGTGACCAACGTCTCGGTGACGGACTTGACCACGGTCGGTGGAGGCACGATGTGCAGGACGGGGGCAACGGCCAGGGGAAGGGATGCTGTGGTTTGAAGGATGTTGCTGGCCGCGTCGGTAAAGAGTATTGCAAGCGTGTAGATGCCGGCCGGAAAAGGATTCAAGGCTGTCTCAACCGGCACCGTGAAGGTCAACGAGGTGTTGGTGACCGCGGCTGCCGGCACGGTGGTTTGTATGGCCAGCCGCTGATTCACGAGTTGAACCTGGGTGGCGCCTTTAAGGAATTCGCCGGTCACGGTGACGGTATCGCCGGGTGCGGCAGCAACCTGTCCTTTGGGAGGGGTAACGGCGAGTATCTGTGCCAGTTGAATGGGGTGCACGCCAATGTTGCGGCTGAGCACGGGGAAGGCGAAAGAAAGGGATTTCTCTGTCTGGAGGAGGACGACCGAGACCTGAAAGGGGAAGGTCGGGCGGTAGTCGGCCTTGAGCGCGGTCCACAACCATGCCATCTCTTCACGGCCCAGGGTGGAGGGGGTGATTTTGATCATTTCGATCTGGTCGGCGAGGCCGGACAGGCCGAGGGCGGTCGAGAGTGGGTTGCCTGGGTCGCTGAGCGGCAGCGCCGCCAGCGCGGCGCGGATGTCGTCGCGGGAGATGATGGGATTCTGGTGAAGCAGCAGCAGGGCGTGGCCGAGCAGTGCTTCAGCCTGCCAGTCGTTGGACCCATAGGCGGTGAGCAGGTAGTGCAGGTCAAGGGCCAGTGGAGGATTGTTCAACTGCGTCTTACCGTCGGCACCGACAGAGGCCAGACCGACATTGCGCCAGCCCGCGTTGTGCGTGACCTGGTGCAGGAAGACATTGACCTGATTCTGCAAGTGGGCCCCGTTGCCGATCTCGGTCTGGACAATATCCGGAGCCTTGGAGGAGAGGGCGACATTACCACCAAAAAGCGCGCTGAGGCCGCTATAGACGTTGCTCAGGTAGTGCTGCAGCACGGCGGTCACGGCGGAGATGGCGAGGGCGTTGCTCATTTATCTTCTCCCGCTTCCGCGACGCAGGTAATCGTCGAGATTGAGGGATTTGCGTGCAGCCGCCGGAGCGGGTCGCGNNGTTGGCTGCGTGCGGGGCAGGGTGTCTGGTTGGCTGAACGGCTGACGTTGACGCTCGATCTGAGGACACCAACGGCTGTACAGCGGTCGGAAACGCGTGCCGGAAGTCGGCATGCAGGGGCGACGAATGCACTGCCTCGTTCTGGCCGGATACTTCGGAAGCGCTGTCGCTTGCACCGCGATCGGCCAAAACGACGATAGGTCGGAAGGTTGTGCTCATCGGTGAGGGTGTTGGAGCAAAGACAGGCTGCTCGTTGGCTGAGCGATCCGAGTGCAATGAAACCGTTGGCGGAAGCAGTTGTGTCGCTTCGGAATCTCGGACCCATGTGCGTCTTGTACCTCGCGGAGAGGGGGCAGTGGTTTCGGCATCTACGGAAGATGCGGAAGAAGCAAAGGAGTCCGCACCTGCGAGAGGAACAGCGGGAGCGTAGATGGAGCCCAGGATTGGATGCAGCCTGGGCTGCGGCTTGGCGGCACTGGAGGCGAGGCGGTCAAGGAAGTTGCTCATGCGCCCACCATCTGCAAATAGGTTGCGCGGCGGATGTCCGTCATAGCGAGAATCTGCGCCTCGGCCCAGCCGTAAGCCGAGGCCAGGGCGTGCACTTCGAAAAGAAGCCGTTTGGCACGGGCTTCAATCTCGGACCAGAGGAAGCTGGGTAGGTCGAGGATCTCCTGAGACGTGCTGTGGCAATTGGGGCACTCGAAGCCAAGCGCGATTTCGGCCAGGGGATCGGCGAGAGCCATCTGCTCGCTGACCGCTTCGATATCTTCCCGGGAAAGAGGGGTAGTTAAACGGTTGAACGCGGTCGTTTCGATGGGGAGAATCTGGCACTGCTGAAGCAAGCGAAGCGGTGCTTCCTCAGCATCGATCTCGTTGACGATGCTGGCCAGGTCTCGGCTGGTGGGCAGACGAAAGACCTGCCCTCGGATCTTAACCGGCTCGCGGGCAGCTTCTTCCTGACGCAGGATCAACGCGTGGCAGTCGATTTCGAATTCCAGTTTTTCTTCGCATTGCCCGCAGGTCGTCCAGCCTTGCAACTGCGGGCCGAAATAGAGCACGCGCAGTTGCGCGAGAGCCTGATTGCGACGGCCAAGCGGCCAGTCGGCAACGGCTTCTGAGGCTGCATCGGGTAGCGACGACTGAATGGCAAGCAGGCCTTGATCGATCGGATGCAGCCGTTGGCCGGTTTCCCAAAGCGCCAGAAAATCTTCATTGTTCAGAGCGCGCATCTAGGTAGCCACATTGCTCAGGGTTGGCTCGGCTGGCTCGGTGACGCCAGTGTCGCGCTCCCAGCCTTCGTTTTCCAGCTTGATGTGTTCAATGGCGACGGCGTTGGCGTTGGCGTCGAGATCGGGCATGGCCTGATACTCCGAAACCCAGCACCGGTAAATCTTGTATGCCATCACCAGTTGACCCGCCTCGTTGTAGAACTCGAGGTAGATATCTTTGCGCATGTTGGCTAGGGAAACTTCCGAGCCGAGCGAGGAGCCGAAGTTCCAAACCAGTCCTGCCCAGTCGTGAAAATTCTTGTCCTGGGTTAGCCCCCGCTCCAGAGTGATGGCTTCGTATTTCTGTCGCCCCGGCGATTTGTGCGAGGTGGAGGGGTCGCCTCCGTTGCGGTGTTCGACGACTTCGGTAGTGCGCTTGAGGGCGCCCATCTTGCTGATTCCGGCAACGTATTGCCCGTCCCACTTGAGCCGGAATTTGAAGTTCTTGTAGGGGTCAAGCCTTTTCGGATTTGCGGGAAACATGGCCATGAGAATTCCTTTCCTCGGGGCGGTGCTTTAGGCGACTTGCCCGGCTATCTGTTGAATCTGGATGACGACAAACTCGGCGGGGTAGAGTGGCGCAAAGCCGACCAGTATGTTGACGATGCCCAGATCGATGCTGGCCTGGGGGTTGTTTTCCGCGTCGCACTTGACGAAATAGGCTTGCGTCGGCGTGGTGCCTTGGAAGGCTCCCTGGAGAAAGAGGCCCTGCATGAAAGCGCCGACGTTGAGGCGAATCTGGCTCCAGAGCGGGACGTCGTTGGGTTCGAAGACGATCCACTGGGTGCCATCGTAAAGGCTCGACTCGATGAACAGGGCTAGGCGGCGGATGGGGATGTACTTCCATTCCGAGCCGGCCTGGTCGTTGCCTTGCAGCGTGCGGGCACCCCAGACCACGTCTCCGTAGACCTTGAACTGGCGCAGGCAATTGATGGCCTGGATGTTGAGCGCGCCGTTTTCAGGATCAGTGAGCGTGTACTGCAGACCGGAGACGCCGGTCAGGCCTGCGCCAATGCCGGCGGGAGCTTTCCAGACTCCCCGATTGGCATCTGTAGCGGCGTAGATGCCAGCCACAAATCCGCAGGGCGGATAGAGTGTGGTGCGGTTCCCAAAGAGCGGATCAGGTGCCTCGACCCAGGGGAAATAGTAGGCGCTGTTGGCGGAGTTGGCCGCGCTGATCGATCCGGGAGTGCTGCCGACGGGACCCGATTGAATGAGGTTGGAAGTATTGGCGAGTTGCGGCGCGTCGACGATGTAAAAGGCGCGGTGATCGGCGCAGTATTTCTGCAGCTTCTGGATGGTCGGGGCGTCGGTTTCGGCAGGAACGCAAAGCAGGTTGAAGATGTCGACGCGATCGAGCAGGGGAAGACCACTGGTGAGGCTTTGGAGCAGTGCGATTTCGAAGTTCTGGTCGGAAGCCGGAACCAGCACCGATCCATCGTCGCCTCCACTCAACGCAATCGGCGTTGCCGTGGGCGATGGCGCTGCGGTTGGGATGACTGGAGCGTTGCTGGCGGGATCGATGAAGCTGATGAATTTCGAATCGCTGTCGATCACGTTGACGGCGAAAAGTGGATCGGTGGGGACGACGGAGAGATTGACGAAGCTCTCCACGGTTCGAAGCTGACCGGCTGGCGATACCTGTTGCACCAGGAGGCCGAAGTGAGTCGGGTCCGAGGCCTGGGGGGTGATGGAAATACGCAGGCTGTTGCCCCACGCGCCGGGATTGTTGGCGAAGAGGGTCAACGATCCACCCGAAGCGAGCGCGGTGGCTTTGCCGAGGCTGCTGACCGAGGCGATTGTGGGGGAGGACGACACCCAGGCTGCCGTGCTGGAGAGGTTCTGAGTGGTTCCGTCTGAGAAGGTGCCGGTAGCGGTTAACTGCACAGTCTGCCCGCTTAGAGGCGTTACCTTTGCGGGTGTGAGGGCCAGGGAAGTCAACACCGGAGCTACGACGACCACACTTACTGTCGGGGTCTTCCCTTGCCATGTGGCGGTCATGGTCACGGCGGGGTTGACCGCTACTCCGGTCACCAAGCCGGTCTTCGGATCGACGGCCGCGTTTGGTGGTGCGCCGGATGACCAGGCTGCACTTTGGGTCAAATCGGCTGTGGTGCCATCGGAATAGATACCCAGCGCGTTCATTTGGAGCGTGGCTCCTTTGGGAATGGAAGGATGCACCGGGGTCAGGGAAACGGAATTCAACGTGGCAGCTGTGACGTTCAGGGTGGCGCTTGCGGTCAGTCCACCTGATGTGGCAGTAATGGTTTCGTTGCCCGCTGCGACAGCTGTGGCTACTCCTGTGCCGGAGACGATGCTTGCCACGGCGGCGTTGCTTGGAGACCAGACTGCTGGGCTGGGCAGGGCTCCGGTGGTGCCATCAGAGAAGATACCGACGGCCGTAAATGTGACCTGCTGGGTGGGTTCGAGGGTACTGACGTTGGGGTGGACCCGGATGGCCACGACGGCCTTCGCCGTGACCGTAATCGCTGCGGTGTCGGTCACTCCAGCCCACGTGGCGGAAATGGTTTGGGCTCCGGGTGTATTGAGTGCAGTGACCAGTCCGTCGGGGGTAATGGATGTCGCGGTGGCGGAAGACTGCGTCCAGGCCACGACGGAGGTCAGGTCGCGGGCTGTTCCATCGGAGTAGTTGCCGGTTGCCGTGAGTTGCTGCGTTTGCCCCGCCGCCAGTGTGGCGGTGGAGGGAGCAACGTCGATGGTCGTCAAGGCGGCGGCGGTTACGGTCACTGGAATGGCTGCGGTGATCAAGCCCGACTTCGCGGTGAGCAGCGCGGTTCCTGCTCCCAGGGCAGTAACCACTCCTGTAATGGATGGGGAGAGAAAAGCCAGATTGCTGCTATGCCATTGCGCCGAGGCGAGCAAGCTGTTGTTGCCGTCGGAAAAGTTACCGGTGGCGGCGAACTTGACCGTGGCCCCCAGAGGAATTGGAGGCAGTCCCGCAGGACCAATCGAGATGGACTGAAGCACCGCCGGGCCTACGCTCAGGATCACTGGCGCGGGAGCGGAAATCGCTCCCAGAGAAGCGGTTATCGACGCGGTCGCATAGCCGGTGCCGGCCGCAACCGCGGTGGACGCAGTAGTCAAGCTTGTCCCAGGGGAAGCAGGCAGCGAGCCATCCCAGACGAGACGCACGATGTAAGCCTGCTGGCCTCCGTTGGCGAAGAACTGGTTGACGGAATAGCCCAGCAGGCTTCGTGTGTCCAGACCTCCGAAGAGTGCTTCGTAGTCCGCCCAGCTTTGGATGAAGACGGCTTCGTCGATGGGTCCCTGCGGACCCCATCCGATGAATGCCGCGATCGAAGTGGCGACTCCGGTAATGGAATGAACGCCGCTTGAAAGCTCCTCGATGTAGACCCCGGGATAGGTGAACGTGGGCATGAATGCATCCTCCTTGCGTGTGCGCCGAGGCTTATCCGCGGTCGCTGCGTCGCTTCTCTTCCGCTTCTCAGCCGGCCGTCTGCCCAGGGAAGGCCAGGCAGCGGCGGGGAAAACTGCGCGATGGCGAGATCAAGGAGCGTCCTGGATCTCGGGTAGGTTGGTCAGACACTCGTACAACTACGCTGGACAACCAATTTTGAAGGCTGCAAAAGCTGCTTCAGCTTCGCTCTGTAAACCTTCGCGTTTACAAAAACTACTCAGAAGAAGCGACGGCGTATTCACGTTACAACGAGGAATCAGGGCAAGAAAACCACAAGCCACGTCAGGCCAGTCGGCAAAGAGATGTTCTACAGATTGTTCGTAGTCAGTAAGCGGAAGAGATCCAAGATCCGGGGCGTATTTCCATATGAGCTACACCAGGCAGATGCGCGCCCGACCAGGCCGGCGGGACCTGATGGCAGAAGGAACAAGGCCGCGGATTGTGCCTGCATTGCTGGTGACATGACGTACATCCTCAAATTCTTCACGGGTTGGGAAGAGCTCCACTTAGTTTGCGGAGACCGCCTAATCACTGAGCAGCAAACCAAAACGCAGAGCCGAAATCAAGGCAGAGATGAAGAATCACTCGTTGCATATTGCCGATCACACCGAAGAGTCGGGATGCGACTTGTTGACAAGAAATCAGGCAATTCGCGTGCAAGTCCTCGAATCGGCTTTAGCCAGTATTCTGGCTTTCAACTCTTATGTGTTTTGACCGAACGTTTCGTTTCAGACGATTTGGGAAATATGTCTCAGGCGTCTCCATGCCAGGGCAAGCGCCGGAGAGGGATTGCAGCAGACGCCGCGAAAAAGGAACTCCAAGAATGCACGGCAAGTATAGCGCATGGCGAACTTCTGTCAACAGGGATTTCCAAGGCGCTTTGATGCAAGTGGAGGCGGGGCCGCGCGCAGGTGTTTCCGAGTGCGGAGGTGGGCCTTGCGCTTTACAATGGCGACGGACTTACGTACGCCTTGGATATCGGTTACGGTGAGGTCGCGCAGAATCCCTGGCACGACGAGACGTGTAAGCTGATTCTGGACATAAGGCAGGCGCGGAGTGGGAAAGCGATCCTGAAGTTTTTTAAGAGCGGTGATTCGTCGTTGCTTCCATGGCGCCATAAGTAGCGAAAGCAGCATCGAGGTTTCGAAATGCACCCCACCAGCAAGCGCGATCATGAAGTCCAAAGAACCGGGCAGCGCGCGAAATTGTTCTTATTCCCAAGTGTCGCTCTCGCCTTCACTTTGTTACCTTTCAAGTGACTTGCGGTGAAGAGTTGATCGGAAAGCATTTTGAGGCTGATCTCAATGCGCTCCGTGAGACGCCGCCATATCTTCGGGAAATGGCCGCTTCATGAGGAACGGAAGAGGAACGAGAACGCGACGATAACACCCAGTACAAAGAATGCGCTGATGAAGGCAAGTACGCTCGCCTGCGCATCCACCATTTGTTGAAGTTGCGCCAGGGCATGCTGGCCGGAGGCCGAGGCAGTTCCGCCTGTGAGAGCGGCTGATTGTTGCAGTCCAGACATGAAGCGACTTCGGCGCGTCACTCTGTTCGATTCGCATGGACTGCCAAAATCCTCAATGACCTCACCGACCGCAAGCGGCAAGAGGATGCGCTGCGCAAGCTGCGCACTCTGCTTTTGCGCATAGACATGGTCCCCCATAAGAAAATCGCCACAAAATAGTAACTCGATTAAAGGCATCACGAAATAGAATCTACGGAGCCCTAGTCGTAAGACCCGGCTCTTTTTGGAACAGCTTCGAATTTCTATTTATCCGTTAATGCGCCCTGATGAACCTGCCGAACTGGCTTCGGTGCAGCGGCTGCTCGCGATGAGCGCTTGTTGGGGTTGTAAGTGGCTGTACTCCGAAACCGACTTTCTGTAGCGTGTGAGGCCGGATGACAATGATGATAACGCCGAGCACATTAAGTATCGTGGGCAGTTCCATACTGTCGTCAACGCTGGTGACAGCGATTGTTTAGATTATTTTTAAAGAGCGAGCAGATGCGCGGTTGGAACATTTGCGCAACGAGCTGGCAACTGAGAAAATGGCTCGTGAAGAAAATGCGAAGCGAGTTAGCGAGCAGCTAAAAACTCAGTTCTCGTGGTTATACGTCGAGCGAGCGCGGGTTATGAACGAGATATATGGGCGCATCATCGAGGCTGATGATGCAATTCGTAATTGCATACCGCCTTTAGCGGGATGGGGGCTCGCGGCTGAACGCGCATCCTCGGTTAACGATCTGGAAGTCTATTACGAGCGGGTGCGTTCAGCGATGGAGGTCTGTGAGCAGTTTGAGAAGACAGTGCGAAAATCGCAGCTTTACTTCAGCCGCGAGCTTGCTACTAAACTGGAAAGTCTAGTTCATGCCGACGAATCGATTTGTTTTGAACTGGATGAGCCTAAAGAAGGCTTTATCCCGCTGATGTTGTCGGATTCACCAGCAACAATCAGCGGCAACGTAAGGCTGGGGAAATTCTCTCGCAAATCGAGAACGAATTCCGCTTGCTTTACGGTTCTTTCTCTTCCCTATAGTTCAGCGCGTTAGCGACCAACCAGATTGAACGATCGCTGACGCTAACCTGGACGTAGGAGGGGTCACTTCAAAAAAGGAAACGCTAATTAGGCGCCGTTAGTTCATAAAATATTTATGCGCGGTTGTTAAAGTGTTGCCCGGATTTGTTGATCCTCGTTACCAGTACATCTTCTCTATTTCTCTATTTCAGCGCAATGCAAAGAGCAGGCCAAGGCTGCTGAGAACAAGACGACTCAAGCGAACGTTGGCATTAAGAGTATTCAGGAGTTCGTAGTACCAGTTCCGCCACTGGCCGAACAGCTCCGCATCGTCGCCAAGGTCGATGAGTTGATGGATCTGTGCGACCAACTAAAATCCAAACTCGCAATTGCGCAGACTAAGGCCGGCCGCTTGCTCGAGTCGGTGCTCCACAACGTCCTCTATGACCCGATCCTTTTGCCCCAATTGGTCAGCTAACCGGATTCGAAGTCAGATCTTCTTACTTAGAACCGCCGAAGAGCCTGATATCTGTCTCCCCTGCTACTGATGCCCGAAGTTGCTCTCGATTTCTGGTACTTTCTTACGAGGTCGATCAGTGTTATGGAATTTCCCCGACCTACTTAGAGGTGGAAAATTGGACACGGGCGCGTTTATCAGGATGAACGGATGGCGACCGGGTTGACGCTCGCGCCGTGCTACTCGATGTGCAAGTTAGGGACATAGCTCTTCGCAATCCATCATGAAGCGCCACGTTCTCATCTTCGGTCTCGGCGCCGTACCCGGCCTTAGCGGCCTCAGACCAAACGGCAAGGCCGAACGCTTCATCCAGACCGCCCTGCGCGAATGGGCCTATGCCCGCCGCTACGAAACCTCAGCCCAAAGACTCCAACATCTACAAGCCCTGGACACATCACTACAACTGGCACAGGCCTCATGCTAGCCTGACCAGGCCCACCCATCAGCCGATCCGGCCTCGATGACAACAACCTAGTAGAGACATTACACCTAGCCGCTGAGGCCTTCCTCTCCCGCACCAGTTCTGAGAATTTCCGTTGGCGCCTTATTCAATTGACACGAGGCTCGTTTGGCGCCATACTCCTCTCCCAAAGCTTTTGGGCACTCCGGTACATAGGATCAGACAAATCTCGGCGTGAGCTTTTTGGAGCTGGCAGGAGCATGGTCGCGACCTGGGAGTATCGAGGTCGCCGTGGCGTGAAGTGAGGTTGCGAGATGTTTGCACGCGTTGCTGTCGCCAAAGGTTCGCCACAGGCTAGAACCGCGGGGACTGCGCGCGCAAGCCGGTCCGGATATTTCGGCCGGCAATCTGAAATAGCCCAACCTGAAGTCTCCAGCGTTCCTAAATTCTCGTGGAACTTCGGCAACATCGCGCTGCATGGGCCGAGTGACCGCAACCGGCCTGATTCCGGCAGGGTGGACGGGGCCGGAGCGATGCAGCGTGCAGGACCGCTCCCTTGGCCGATGCAGGCGAAGCTTGAAGTGGGCGCGTCGGACGATCCCTTAGAGCGCGAAGCGAACCAGGCGGCTAAGCAGGTGATGCGCATGCCGGACGAGGTTGCTTTCACACCTCCTGCGGTGAAGGGAGGCGGGAGTCCGGGGCTGCAGCGCAAGTGCTCGTGCGGCGGAACGTGTCCGCAATGGAGGGGCGAGAAGTCCGATGAGGAACATGGCAGTATCCGGCGCAAGCCCGCTGGTCCACGGCTTTCACGTCTTGGCTCCTCGCCCGCCCATTCGGGTATGACCGCTCCGCCGAGTGTGCACGAGGTGCTCAATTCGCCGGGCCGGCCGCTGGATTCGGCAACACGCGCCTTCATGGAGCCGCGCTTCGGATACGACTTCAGTTCTGTGCGTTTGCACACCGGTGCTGCTGCTCGGAGTTCCGCCGTAAACGTCGGTGCCCTGGCCTATACGGTGGGTCGGCACGTCGCCCTCCGCGAAGAATCCGCTCCGCGGGAACTGCTCGCGCACGAGCTGGCCCATGTCGTGCAGCAGGACTCCGCGCCGGCACCTCTCGTGCAGCGCGATGACGGAAAGCAGGGGTCATCCGCACCGCAAACCCCCGGTCTGGAAGCCCGCCTGAACGTCATCGTGGAGGAGGGCCCAGCCATCCAGTCCCGCTTGGATCAGATCATGCGAACGGGCGGCCCAGTACCACAGCAGACCAAGGTGATTGGAGCTGCGATCATCGACGTAGAAGGCTACACGGGTCCAAAGGAAATGCGGGCCATCAGCGGCGCGGACACGGACGCTCTCGGGGCGGGAGCGGCGGTGTATCACGCGAGCAGCCCGAACCCCCGCACGCTGTCAGCTACGCGCAGCATCGCCGGCTCGGGTCCTCGACGCGATTTTCCCTTCGCGCATATCAACGATGCAGAGATGAAGCTCTTCGAGGACATCATCGCACGGCTGCCGAAGGATGCCAGGGGCACCATCCACTTTGCGACCATCCGCGTCCGCCAGGTCAACGGACAGACGGTGTTCGAGGCGTACCCGGCCTGTTCTGGCTGCATCCGCGCCAGCTTTGAGGCTGCCGGCTCGCTTCCGAAGATCGATCTGGTCAGCCATGCGCCAGTGCACCCGACCGGCACCGCGAATATGGGCAACGCCCAGGCGCCCCACAGCGAGCATGACGAACCGATCACGAATCCCCAGGGACTGAAACCCGGAAGCGTCCACATGTCGCCGCGCGACGCCGACGTGGACCCGGCCACCGGCAGGGTCGTCCCCGGCCCGAACACGGATGCGGCTGGTGCGCGCCGTGCTCAGAACCCTCCCTCAAAGCTGCCCGTGGAGCCGGATGCGGAAGGCCATGCTGCATCGCCGCCGGGCCGCTATACCGGAGCGGCGATCGGAATCGGCACAACGATTGCCACCCTGGGCCTCGGATGGCTCGCTGCCTACCTCAAGGCGAAAGTCGATCAAAAGATCGCCCAGAGGCAAATCGACGCCTTTCGGGAGGTGGCAAGGAAGAAAATCAATGCGAATCCCGATGAAGCCCTGAAGAAGATGATGATCAATCCCGAAGGAACGGTCTACGCCTGGGTCCACCTGGATAGTGCCGTCATCACCACCTTCGGAGTGGACAATATATCGCCTGAACCCACCCCCAGCGACTCTTCTCCCATGCTCAATCTGGGGCCCATTGAATACATGACTGCGCCTGTGGACCAAGCAGTCGTCGACAGGTTTCCGCAGATCAGCGGCGGAGGGCGTCATATCATCACGGTGCGCACGATCCTCATCGACATTCCCCTCGTAACGCCACCCCTCGAAGACTTGATCAGCTACGCGAAGTCCCGCCAACTGCCCCTGGATGACGTGCACAAATACGTCTTGGGCCGGCTCCAAGGCGCCTTATCCTCATCTGAATTGGCCTTGGACGCTCGTCAACACATATTGAATGCTTTCCAATCGACCAATGACGCCTTCAACAGGCTACAGGCCGACTTCAAGATCGCCCAGAAACGTAAGGACGTTGAGCTGCAAAAGAAGATCGCGGAAAAGATGCTGTCCGTTTCTCAGTCGTCGACGAGCATTGCGGGTCAACTCAAGCCCATTGGCGAGCTCATACAGAAGGCAGACGAGAAGCTGAAGTATTGGCAACACATCCTGGATCTCGTCAAGCCGGCTGGGTCACGACCCTGAACATGGCTGTCTTGCAGTTACGGCGGAAGACAATCTCCCGGGCTGAGTTTTCATTCTCTGCTGACGTCTCGACGAGCGCACGGTCGCCCGAGTCACACATTGAGATCGGATCAGGAACGATAAGTCTCCCCAGAAACTCGAATTTG
>PLZC01000080.1 GCA_003151985.1 Acidobacteriaceae bacterium | reverse complement strand
CTCCCACTTGATCATCTCCAGCGTGGTGCGCGTTTTGGCCCATAGCGATGGCATGGCTTGCTCCACTCAAAGTGTAATTGACGGGCAGAATTGAAGTTCCTACGCAGCGCGGTATATGGTGATTTGGAGAAGGATTTTCTTGAGGGGGTTTGAATGAAGAGATCGGAAATCAACCGCTACATAGCCGAAGCAGATGCTTTTTTTGCGGAGAACCACTTTGAGCTGCCGCCGTACGCGGATTGGACCCCGCAGGAATGGAAACAACGCGGCGACGATGCGGATGAAGTCCGCAACATGCATTTGGGGTGGGACCTTACGGATTTCGCTTCAGGAGATTTCGAAAAGATCGGCCTTACCTTATTTACGCTTCGCAACGGGGCTCCTAGTGGGGGCGGTGCGAAGGTCTATGCGGAAAAGATCATGTTCGTTCGGGAAAACCAGGTAACACCATTTCACTACCACGAGCAAAAGACCGAGGACATTATCAATCGCGGCGGAAAAGGAACCGGCCGGCTGGCGGTGCAACTCTACAACGCGGGCGAAGGCGGGAAGTTGCTGGACACGCCGGTTACAGTTTCATGCGACGGCATCAAGCGCACGGTTGACGCGGGAACCACCGTTTACCTGGGACCCGGCGAATCCATTACGCTGACCCCGAATCTGAGCCACCGGTTCTATGCCGTGGACGGGCACGGGCTGATTGGCGAGGTCTCCTCGGTGAACGACGACGCGGCAGACAACTTCTTCAAAGATCCGCTGCCCAGGTTCCCCAAGATCGTTGAGGATGAGGCGCCCGTCCGGCTGCTCTGCAACGAGTACGCGAAGGCTTAGCGAACAGCTGATCACCGGGGATTCGAGCCCCAATATACCGCTCCGGCGGTCCGATCCTAAACCGCTCGAATCTCCAGAGTCTTCCCAAGCGCCTTCAATGCGCCGGCTATCCCGTCAATGCGGGATGTATGGCGAATGTTTGTAAGGCGGTTGACCTCTTGCGGTGTGGTCCCGATGCGCCGCGCCAGTTCCGCCGGCCGGACTTTTTGAAGGAGCATTTCATTCAGCAGAAGAATCTTAGCCGACAGGCTGGCGGGCAACTCCACCACATCCTGGCCGCGCTTTGGTTTAGACGGAGCGGGGACCGGCCGCCGGTCCTCAAAGTAAAAGTCCATCGCCAGTTGCAGGGCCTCCTTTGCCATCTCCAGCGCGTGTTCGCGGTTGTCGCCCTGGGAAATAGCCTCGGGGATGTCGGGGAAGGTGACAAGGATAAACTTGCCGTCCTTGCGCAGATTTACCGGATAAGCTCGCATATTTGCTCCTTTACGTGAGGCCAAGCTGTTTCTTGATGGCGGCGACCAGCCCGGCGCCAAGGTCTTTGCCGTGCATCGGGAGAACCGACTGCCGACCATTGAAGTAGAGCTTGACATGAGAGCCTTTGGTGGTCCCGAACGTTACGCCTTGCTTTTCCAGCCACCGCTTGAACTCAGTGCTCTTCATTAACCTAAATATAAACAACGTTGTTTATAAAATCCAGATGAATATAAACAAAATTGATGCGGAGAGGCCGGGGCATCGAGGCCAGGACCGTGGTGATCGCCGTCAAGGATGTTGGGTCTGCGGAAACGAAGATATTTCAAAGCTCCGAGTAGGCCACGATTCGTCCGCGTTATGGATCCCATCGGTGATTCCAGGGAGGATTGGGCTTGGATCCTATATCTGAATAGTCGTTTAGCGCGTAAATCTTGATAAGGATCCCCGAAATGATCAGGCCAAAGCCGGGAAAGAACAGATTGAAGAGCAATTGCGACTGATCCTCATCCAATTGAGTTCCGTATCGCACCGGAGATGTGTCCAGCTCAGACCGGTTGTCCAGCCTCGCTCTGGCTCAGGAATCTCTGGACGTGAAGAGTAAAAGTAGGCAAGCATTACAATATGCGCTAGAAACATGCCGAGGCAACAAACGCCACCGGCAATCTGTAGCGATTTTGCCAACCTCCGCCAGAACATCTTGGATCGTTCACTTATCACTGGCTCTATACGCTCTCGCAAATCCGGTAGAGAACATTATCCAACAATTCTCACAGCCTTTGTGAGTTGATTCCGTGTGCCGGTTGTATCACCGCAAATCTGGAAATTACCATCTAGTCACGGATGGGACTTTATGATTGCATTGCATGCAAAAGACTCTTGAGGTAAAGCTCGCTGCGCTGAAAAGGGACCCTGCGAGCCGGGTGTTCATTCTGGCCGACGCCAAAGATGCCGATATGGGCTTCGGCATCGCTTCACCGGGGCGGAACCCCGATGGGAGACTGCGTTCACTGCCGGAATTTCGCGAACAGATGCGCGAGATCGTTTCGCAAGGCCTGGTGGACATCATGCTCATGTCCGCCAGCACCTCGGAGATTCTTACCATTCAGGAGCGCATCTTCGACGCTTCGGCGGTTACTCCGGCGGTGCGCGCCAACGATTCGACGGACGTGCATATTTGTCGCGGGTCGCGCTACCTTGAGGCCCCTTCGTGCCCGTTTGCATCCACCACCATCGATCACATTCAGGCCGGCAAGAGCCCGTGTTCTGAAGCCGACCGGCGGCTGGGCGCGCATCTCGGGCTCTACTCGGTCACCTTCAATAACGACCCGGCGGGCGATCTGAGGACGCTGGAGGCATACAAGGCATTCCGGCTTGAAGCGGAGGAGAAGCACTTCGGCCATTTTCTTGAGGTTTTTCATCCCAATGTTCCGGCGAAAGTTCACGGCATAGCGCCTGCGCAAGTCCCCTTCTTTGTAAACGATCACATTGTGCGAATGCTGGCCGGAGTGCCTTCGGCCGGCCGCCCACGCTTTTTGAAGATTCCCTATGCCGGGCCCAAGGCCCTGGAAGAATTGTGTGCCTACGATCCCTCCATCGTGGTGGGAGTGTTGGGCGGTTCGTCCGGAACGACGCACGACGCGTTTGCGCTGCTGGCCAACTCGAAAAAGTATGGCGCGCGGGTTGCGCTGTTCGGCCGCAAGATCAACGCCTCCGAGCACCAGTTAACGTTCGTCGAGTACTTGCGCCTGGTGGCCGACGATCAGATTCTGCCTGCGGAAGCTGTGAAGGCCTATCATGGTGCGTTGCAATCCATGGGCATCGCCCCGCACCGCAGCCTTGAAAAGGACCTGGAACTGGGTGCCAACGCCTTCAACTACGGAGGCTGACAGGCGGGGCCGGGCGGGGAGCCATTGGCCTCGAATAATTTTCACCGACATTGTTACGAGCAAGGAGAGTAACCGGATGTCAATATCTCGTCGTAATTTCATTCAAAGCGCGGCCGGGGCAAGCCTGGCGTGGGGAGGCTTGCGCATCTTCGCCGGCGAGCCCGGTGCGTTGGGCGAACCCGGAGCAGACCATGGAGCGCCCGAAGAAAACAAGTTCATCTATGGGACGCAGTTTTATCGGCCTCCTAATCCGCCGCGCGACCAGCGGCGGAAGATGCTGAAGGATGTCGCGCAGAAGTATGGGTTCAACCTTATCCGCATGTACCCCATGTGGGATTATTACAACCGCCAGCCGGGCAAGTTTGACTTCGAAGAAATTGAAGAAGTGATGAAGTATTGCGACGAGTTCGGCGTGCGGGTTCTGGTTGGAATCGTGTTTGAGACGGCGCCCTACTGGCTTGAACAGGCGAATCCTGAGGCGCGCTTTGTGGATGCCAGGGGGCAGGCGCAGCGCCTGGAAGGCAGCGGGGCACAGATGACCGGAGGGTGGCCCGGCCTTTGTCTCGATTGGGCGCCGGTGCGGGAGGCAGCGCAGGAATTTGTGCGGCAGCTTGCCCAGGTGGTCAAGTCGCATCCGTCGCTCTACGCATACGATTGCTGGAATGAACCGCACATCGAACCTGCGTGGCAGCGGAACATTTGGGCGACTCCGCAGGAGCGGATGTATTGCTATTGCGAGAAGACGATCGAGAAATTTCAGGCCTGGCTGGAAAAGCGTTATGGCACGATCGAACGGTTAAATGAAGCCTGGACGCGGGGCTTTCCGAATTTCAAGGCTATCGATCCGCCACGCAGCCTGGGGACATACCCGGATTGGGTGGACTGGCGACGGTACATTATCGACCGCAGCACGAAATATATGCATTTCCGCGCCGACTCGGTGCGTGCCGTCGATACAAACCACGTGATGGAAAGTCACGGCGCTCATCACCCGCCGGTGGAAGCGATGGTTGAGAGCGGGACCAACGCCTGGTGTTTGGCAGAGGTGGTGGATGTCT
The DNA here is from genome assembly GCA_003151985.1 of Acidobacteriaceae bacterium. Classification (GTDB taxonomy): domain Bacteria; phylum Acidobacteriota; class Terriglobia; order Terriglobales; family Acidobacteriaceae; genus Telmatobacter. Next base: position 14,467 of record PLZC01000080.1, on the reverse strand, counting down.
GGGGGCTATCGCTTTTTCCCCGCCAGTTTAGCGCGACGGGAACCAGGGAGCGCTGGATGCAGGGGCAAGCCGCGGATGTGGCGGCGAAGTTTGAGGTTACGCGCTCAAATGCCGCGGGGAAGGATTTCTGGCTGACGGAATTGCAGGGCGGCCACTGGAACACGGGGTTGAAGCGCGGCCCGCAGATGCGCCCGCAAGACATTCGCATGTGGAACTGGATGGCTGTAGCTACGGGGGCCAGAGGCATTATCTACTGGGCCTACCTGGCGGAGTCGACCGGTAGCGAGGCCTCGGGGTTCGGCCTGGTGACGAGGGACGGAGAGACGACCGAGCGGGCGGAAGAAGCAGCGAAGAACAACAAGCTGATTCAGGCGCACTGGGTGATTCTGAAGGACTACCGGCCCAAGCCGCAGGTGGCGATACTGACCGACCAGGATAACGCCCTGCTTGCTTTTGCCATGAGCGGCAATGAGAGCGTTTCTACTGAATCGCACCGCGGCTATTACAAGGCGCTGTGGAATCTTGATCTCTGGGCCGATTTTATTGAGCCCGGGAGTGTGGACAAGGCGAGTTACAAGGTCATTGTTGCTCCATGGCATCTGATCGGGAAGAAGGAGACGTGCGAGGGCCTGCGGCGATTTGTGGAAGCGGGTGGGACTTTGATTGTCGAGTCGTCCTTCGGATTGTTTGATGAGCGGTTCTATCACAATCCGGTGATTCCGCCTTGGGGCCTTTCGGACGTGTTTGGCTATCAGGAAAAAGAGAGCTTGATGATGAACACCGATGCTCTTCCTAATCCGCTGCCGCATTCGGATCGGATTTACTACCAGCCGGAGATTGAATTCAGCAAGCCCGCTCGGGTGAGCCTGAAGGCGAATACGTTTCTTACACCGATTAAGGTGACAACGGCAGAGCCAATCGCTACCTGCCAGGGGTTGACTGTGGCCGCGATGAAGAAGGTTGGGAAGGGGACGGTTTATTACATCGGTACAAACCTGGGTGCGAGCATCACTGCGGGGAGTTTTGGCGGCGTTGAACTGCTTCGCTCCATCATTACGCCGTTGGTCAAGCCCGATGTAACGTCGGGCAAGCTGCGTCCGCGGTTGATATCGGGCGCGAAGCAGAGCCTGCTGGCGGTTTTTAACGATAGCGCGGAAGACCAGACCGACCAGATCGTACTTCCGTCGGGCTATCGGCGGGCCAGGAATCTTCACAGCCAGGAAGAGATTGTTGCGGGAGAGAAGGGCATCCGCGTGACGGTTCAATTTCAAGACGTGGCTGTCTTTTTATTGGAGTCGTAAGGCAACATTGCTAACAGCAAGCGGCAGGGCGGAAAGCGGTCAATGAAAAAACAGTATGACGTGGTGGGAGTTGGAATTGCGGCGGTGGATGATCTGAAATATGTTTCGGATTATCCGCCCATCGACTGCAAGATACCGGTGCACGGCAGTACACGCCAGGGTGGCGGGCCTGCCTGTACGGCGATGGCCGCGGCCGGCTCCCTGGGAGGGCGTGCGGCCTACGTGGCGCGTTTTGGAGATGGCGAGCTGGCCAGGTACATGGTGGGCGCGCTGGGGCGGCGCGGGGTGGATACATCGCACATTGTGCATGACCCCGCGGGAGGCCCTTACCACAGCATCATCGTGGTCGACGGCCAGGGTCATCGCAATGTGTTCTACGATCCGGCGCTCTACAAAATCGTTGGCCCGGACGACATGCCTGACGCCCTGGTTCAGTCGGCAGGGCTGGTTCTGCTGGACCATATTACGGAACCATCTCTTCTGCCGGTTGCCGAGAAGGTTCGCCGACTTGGCGTGCCGATTTTGGGCGACCTGGAGGGCCAAACCGAATCGTCAATGCCCATGGCGGCTCTGACCGACTACCTGATTGTCCCCAAGGCATTCGCAGCCTGGGCCAGCGGCGCTTCAGACCCGCGCGAGGCCTGCGCCTTCCTGGCAAAGACGCATCGGGCTGCAACCGTGGTGACGCATGGGGCGGAGGGTTGCTACTTCAGCACGGAAGCCGTGCCTGCCGTGCGGCATTTGCCTGCATTCAAGGTGGATGTATTCGATACCAATGGCTGCGGGGATACATTTCACGGGGCATTTGCTCTGGCAATTGCGCGGGGTCTCGCGGTTGAGGATGGCCTCGTGTTTGCTTCGGGCGCGGCGGCTTTGAAGGCCATGGCAGCTGGAGGAAAGCGCCGGGGTTGGGAAGCGCTGCCGACAATGGACGCGGTGCTGGAGTTTCTGGGTGCCCGGCTCCAGGCCCCGGAAAGAGCGGGGTTGCTCGAGAGGCTTGAAGTGCTGGGCGCACGGGTTTAACCCGGATATCTCACGGAGTTTGCCTCGGCCAACGGCAATCACCCTGTAGCGCCGGCCTCCCGGCCGGCTGTAGCGTGGGTCTCCCGACCCACGCTCTGTCATCAGCTGGCAGCACGCTTCGACCTACTGTTTCTGTGCTTCGGTTGTTTTGTTGGCAACTTGCAGGTAGTTCTTTACGCTGAAGACGTTCGGAACACCGTTGGCCCGTATGTTGGCCAGGTTCTTGTCGGCTTCGCTATCGACGGTTCCGTAAAGTTCCACGTTGCCGTTCTGCACCGAGATGCGAATCGGCTTGGCGGGGTCCATGGAGTACCTCTGAAGCGCCGCGTAGCCGTAAATTGCCCGCGCTACCTGGAGCCGGGTCTGGTCATCCATCATGGAGACGGGGTCGACCTCGACCTCATCCACCACATCCTTGACTCCGGGATACGTGCTTACCAGCCCGATCGCAGAGTCCTTGTCCCAGGGGGTGCGTGCGTGGCCGCCCAAGGTCACAACGCCATTCTCGACCTTTAGCCCGATGGCGTTAAAGGCGTTGCCGTAACCGACCCGGTCGTAGGCGAGTTTCTCTCCCAGCTTGTCCTGCAGTTCCTTGTCGGAGACGCTTGGGCCCGCCACCTCGATCATGTTGCGAACGCCGCTGACGCCTTTTGCCTTGTGTACGCGCTTATCGGCGTCGATCTTGTACTCGTACAGATCCACGGTGCCCGTCAAAGTGGCTATCCCGTTGGGGTCGACGCTGGCTTTGACGTTTTTGAAATAGGACTTGTTCAGTTTCGACTCGATTTCGCGGGCCGCAGGATTGCTATCCTGCTGCGCCGAGGCACCCGAGCTCCTGGCAGCCAAACCAACCTGGGGAAGGCTCAGAAGAAGCCCAGCAAGTGCAGCAAACAGCAGTGGGGTAGCGGTTTGACGTTTTGTGATCGTCATGTGTAGTTCCTCCTCGTTCGTATTGATAAATTTAATGCCTCGTTCTGGTTACGGTAGCCTGTCGAACCGCCGGCTTGCCGTTCCGATCTGTATAGACACAGATTCACAGGAAAGGTTACGGAGTTGTGCGGGAGCAAAGAAAAAGTGCAGAATCTGTACCTTCAGAAAAGCGCAGGCTCTGTGCCTTGCGACTTCACTTTGAGAGGGCTACTCCTGATCGAATAGTTGCTACAGAATCTTATCGATAGCGGCGTGTGGCTTTGACGACCATAGAGAAAACGCCGGACTCATCGCGCGCCACCAGAAGCGAGACGTGGCGGTTGATTGCCACCTCGGCTTGAAGCAACTGCTGCGCGGTGGTGTTTACGTTGGTGGCGTAGGTGAGGGTGACATTCGAGCCTAACTGTTCTTCGACAATGATGCGCGAGGTGGAGTTGCCCAGGGCGCCGAGGTAATTCGGGTCCACCTTTACGGAACCCGCGCCGAAGAGCTTTTGTACGCGGCTGCTCACGGTGGCATTCAGCGCGCCGCCAAGCAGGGCGTCGGTGGTGGGGTTGGCGCCGGACTGCTCCTGCTGCTGGGTGTAGATGCGCTGCTGGCTCTCCGTGCGGCCAAGCGCCAGAAGGGCCACCACATCCGCCTCGGGAAGGGGAGGGTCGCTGCGGTAGGTGACGGCCAGCTTTTGCGGAGTTCCATGCAAGCCGAGGGAAATATCGTAATCCTCGACATGGGCCGTGGCGTTGAGGTCGATGGATGGCTCAATCCGGACGGGGTTGGTAAAGAAGATGTCTCCGCGCTGCAGTTCGTAGCGGGTTCCTGCGATGATGGCGCTGCCCTCGGTAATGGAAATGCGCCCCAGCAGGGAAGGCGAGGCGACGGTGCCGCGCAGGCGCAGGTCCACGTCGCCGGCCAGCTTGGCATAGGCATTCTGAAAGTTCAACTGCGGCGAAGAAACAATATGCACGTCCAGCCGGACGTGGTTGGATGGAGCGTCGGGAGAAGCGATTGTCGCGACGCCGTTTGCTTGTGCGGCCAACGCTGTCATGTCCAGACCCGGGCTCACCGAGAAGCGCGTGATCAGCACATTCCCGCTGAGCAGCAGATTGTTTTTGGAGCCTTGCAGGTGCAGCTTGGCGTCGGCTAGGGAGCTGACTCCAACCGGGTAGCGAATGCGTATTCCATTGCCGGTGGCCGTGAGGTCGGCATAGAGGCCCTGCTGATAGGCCAGGTAGCCGCTCAGGCTCAGCAAGCCTCCACCGGTCATGGCCGTCAGAGACTGCACCTCAAGACGATTCTGGTTGAAGGCAAGGGAGCCGTGCAACTGGCTCAGGCCGTTGGGAAGGTCTTCCAGAGCCAGGGAGCCGTCCTGGAAATCGATGCGGCCGCGGAGTCCGGGGTTCTGCAGCGGGCCGTGCGCCTCGACCTGAAAAGTCGTGGTTCCGCTGGCGGTTAAATCCGGGTCCAGAGTCTCAACCACCTTCAAGTTAATTGCTCCGCTGGCGGCGAAATCCAGTTGCTTTTTGTCCTTGAGGGCCAGCCTGCCCTGCATGCGGAGGTCGGTCTCCTCGCCGGTCACATGGAGAGGGTCAAGGTTGATCCGGCTGTCGGCCAGAGTGGCATGCACGCCGCCCTCACTGTGCAGGTGCACTCCGGCAACGGTGACCGCCAACTGCTGTAATCGCGCCTCCCCGCGCAACTGTTCCGGCCTCGCCAGGGGGCCTTCGATGTTAATGGTTCCCGCCAGCGCCGATTCACCGCTGATGCCTGTGACTTGGGCCATCTTCAGCAAAGAACCGATGTTGAATCTAGAAAACTCGAGCTTTGCCTGGGTCGCGTTTTCCCCACTCAGCGCGGTTTGGCCATGCATGGCGAACTCCGCAGTGTCCAGGCGAGTGGTCATGTCAAAGGTCAGGAATCGATTCGCCGTTTGCGCGGTGAAGTCCATTGCGCCGAGGGGCTCCCCGCTCAGGGTAAGGCCGGCCAGGTCGGCGTGCCCTTGCAGGCGCGGATCGTCGAGCGTTCCCGAACCCGCTACGGAAAACGCCAGTTTGCCGGTGGCTGAGAGACCTTGAGCGCGCAGCCAATCGATGCGCGAAACATCCACACCGGCGGCCTTGGCGTCCACCTGAAAGCTCCGGGACCTCATATCGTAGCTGCCCGTTCCGGAAACATTCCCCGCGTTCTCGTTTACCGTAACCGAGGTAAGCTTGACGAGTTGGCCGGCGAGTTTACCCTGCGCACGAATGCGGGCTATCGGCTCCGAATAGACACTGCCGCCATCCAACTGCACCCATCCTGAACCGCCAAGCGTCCGGACAGGTCCATCGATTTCAAGTTGCGCGCTCAACATGCCGGTCACGGGCAGGTTCTGGCCGATAAGCGTCAGCACCTGATCCACGCCCACCTTCGTTGCGTGAAGGTGCCCGTGCAGCACGGAGTCGGCGTCAAAAGACGGGGTCGAAGGCGTGGACTGCGGTTTGCCAGGCGCCGGAGTAGCGGCTGTGGAAATCAAATTTCCGTCCAGGTCGATCTGGGCCTGGCCCTGGCGCAATTGGCCGTGCGAGATGTCGATCCGCGCCGCCGAGTAGCTGCCGGCGGCTTCGACCGAATCCCAGCGGACAATCTGCGCGGGCTGGTTCGTGGCAGGCTTCGCGGGTGTCATTTCCATCGCAAATTTCGTTGCATTCAAATTGCCCGAAATATGAGGATCGACAAGCGAGCCTGACCAGGTGCCGTGAAAATCGCCATGACCGGTCAGCGCCACCGGCAAGGCGGCGGTTCCGGATTTGCCGTTGCGGATCAACCCCAGGTCGCGCAGGACCTGATCAAATTCAAAGAGGTTGCTTGAGTGAATATCGACGGCGATTCCCGTCGGGCTGGTAAGCGGATATGCGCCCAGGTGGCCGTGCGCCTCAACCTGGCTTTGGGGCATGTTGACTTCGAGATTTCTGAGGTCCACCGCGCCGTCGCGCTGGGTGTAGGTTCCATCTATCGCGCCGCTTGAGGGGACCTCCCCGGGCACCCCATCCGCGGAAGGATTCATCGCGAGCTTGGCGGTTACGGCGAGAGTCCGGTAGTCTCCTTTCGTCCACGTTGCTACGGCAGGGCCGGTGACGCGAGCATCCAGGCCGAGGCGCTGGAAGGGCGGCTGGCCGACCATGTCGAGCACGGCATCGAGAGAAACGCCTTTGAATTCCGCGGTCACCTTTCCGTTGACCGGGATGACGATAATGTCAGCCTGAACCTGGGCTCTCGTTTTCGCTCCGTTCGATCGGCCCCTCGGCGGGCTTGCCGGCTGCATCACCGCCCCCCCGGGAATGGGCGGCAGCCAGTGGTCCAGGGCAACCTCTCCTTCCAGTTGCCCGCCCTGGCGCAGGCGCGCGACGATCGAAGTAATCAGCAATTGCTGCGGGTCGGCATGGACATGAGCATCCAGCCCGACGCCGGTTGCAACCACCCCGGTTCCAATGTAGGAACCGCCTTCCACGTGTACACTGCCGTCGGCCCGGAAGAGGCCGGTGTGTCCCGTGCCGGCCAGGTCGAGATGGGCAATGCCTTGGGGCGCAAACGGATAGCCGGTGATGGGGTCCAGCAACCGCATGTCCAGCTCGCCCACAGCCGTGGCCTGCCAAGTGGGATCGGCAAAGTCTTCGAGTGCGCCGGAAACTACCAGGTCATGGCCGCCGGCTGAGAGCCGCAGGGAACGCAGATAGGCTGCACCGCGCACCAGGTCCACGGTCGCCTTCACCTTTCCTTGCGCCGTCTGCGCCGAGGGTCGCGCATTCCGGAAGAGGCTCAAATCGGTGGCGGCAGCTTCGATCCGGTAGCTCTCGGGCTTGCCAAGGGCTGCTGCAGCATATGCCAACTGAAGGGAGACGTCGCGGGCATCCAGATCCAGAGGCGTGAACCGGTTCTGGAAGTCGAATGATGCGGCGCGATTCTCATAGTCCAGTTCCCCTTGCTCGACTCCAACATGGCCGGCCTTCAGGTCAAAAAAGGTGTCGAGAGCGGGGTTGCCCTGTTTCGCGGTCTTGCGCGGTTGCGGCTGATTGGTCGAGCCGTTGGCATAGACGATCAGGTGAATTCGAGGCCGTTCGATTTCAAGATCGCGGAGCAGGATGCGCGGGCTCCAGAAGCCCAGGACGCTTATCCGCACCTGAAGATGCTGGACAGCCGCGTAGGGGGCCTCTCCCGGCGCTTCCAGTCCATGAATGACAATGTTGCCGGCCTCCGCCTCAAGATCGAGCGGGCGCCAGTGAAATGAATCGATCTCAACCCGTCCCCCGGTGGCGGCCTGGATCCGGGCGATCAGATTCTTGCGAACAGCGTTTTCAAAGAGTGTTGAGCTGACCACGTAGAACACTCCCACGGCGACCACGGCTAGTAGAACCGCGGCGCCAGCCAGGGAAAGAGGCAGGTGGCGCAGGAAGAAGCGGCGAAGGCGCCGCGGGCGCGGTGGCGATGGAGGCGACTCAACTTTCGGAAGGGAACGAGGGGCATCTGTCTCGTTCATTTTTTCCCTTTCCCTTCAATTCCTGTTTCAGGGGCGGCTTGCGTTGCGGTTTCCAGAGCCGGGTCCAGGACTTCTATGTCGCCCTGTTGGCGCAGATTTGTCAGCCAGACGTCGAAAAGCGCGTTCACCTGGCGTTGCAGCAGAATCTCCTCGATCCGCGGGGCTACTGTGTCCATTGAGGGAATCGCCTCTCCCGCGGCGTACTCGGGCAGCAGCATTTGATCGTAGTAGGTTTGGATGTCTTGCTGCGAGATGCGGATCCCCTGGCGGAAGCGGTGTTCAATGAAGCGCAAAATCTGAATCCGGTAGCGGAGATAGGATTCAACGCGTTCAGGGGACAGGTCATGCTGGGCCAGGAATGCCTTCCATTCGGTCTCCGATGCGCAGTTTTCGTGGACGCAGGCGGGCAATTCCTTGCGCAGCTCAACCAGGCGGGCCACCACCTCGTCTTCGGTGGGGGCCACGGCAAGCGCGTCTTCTTCGTGCATCTGTTGCTCAATGAGATTACGGCCGATCAACTGTTCCAGAGCCCGCACGGGAGTGAGAACGCCAAGCCCGGCCTGTCCGGGATCGAGAACCGCAAGGCGAATTTCCTCTTCGACGTCGCTGGCCAGGATGGCCTGGTTGTTCACCACGGCAACCACTTTGTCGAGCATGACCGAGGGCCTCTGCTCCGCTATAGACCCGGATGATCCCGCCGAGGCTGGCGAAGAGGCTTGGCTGGCCGCGAAAAAAACCCCTCGCAAGGGGGCTTTGTAACAGGGCACGACTTCAGTCGTGCCGATTAGGCCAACAAAATCAATGGGCATTAGCCCCTGCTGGATGCCCTTTGGGCCAAATTCCCATGAAATCAAGCCTATTTCCGCACCTCGTTGAGCCATGCCAAGGGCCGGCAGGCACAGGAGCAGGCTGCACAGCCATGGCGTGCGTCCGTTGCGAAATGTCCGCCGGCAATTCATCAGAAGGTCTGCCCCAGGCTGAAGAAGAAGTTGAAGTGACCGGCCTCGCCGACGTGGGGCGCAAAAGTCGGATTCGCGTAGTCGTAGGTCACGGGGTAGATGGGCGGGTTGAGGTTATAGCTGAAGTCAAACCGGATGGGTCCCACCGGCGTATGGTAGCGCATCCCCAGGCCGGGCGCGTGAGAGAAGTAGTTGAAGCTGCAGGCGCCCTGTACACCCGTCGATGTGGAGGGGCCGGTAGGAGGTTTGGGCGGAGTCGTGGCTGGGATAGGGTCCTTGCAAGCCTCTTGATCGGGTTGGTGGACCCTCAGGGCACTCGGCCAGGCATCGGAGGCGTTGGTAAAGATGTTGCCCATGTCGTGGAAAAGCACGAAGCTGACCGTGTCCCCCAACCACGGAAGCGTAGGCGGCGGCAAGCGCAATTCTGTGCTGTTGATGAGTGCGCCCGCGCCGCCGATGGGGAATCCGGTTTGGGGATCGCGCGGACCGGCAGCATTCACTGAGAAGCCCCGCAACGAGGTAGGCCCCCCGGCGTAGAGCCGCTCCGGCAAGGGAATCAATTTGTCCGTGGTCGGCCCAAAGGCTCTTTCCTGCCCGTAGCGCGTGTTGCGGGCCAGCACAAAGCGGCCTTTATTGAAGCTGTAAAAGCTGGAGTTTGACATGTCCATGCGATTGAACTGCGCCTCCGAGCCAAACGGCCTGCCGGAAAGAAACTCCTGAAAGCTGGTGTAGGTTCCGCGGCGCGCGTCCAGGGGCGAGTCCCGGGTGTCGCGAATCCACGTGAAACCCGGCCCGGCCACACGCACCGCCGTCGAAAGCAGCGAGATCGCGTCGGGATAGACCTGCAAGCTGCTGGCCGCCACCTTTACCCTGCGGAAGTTGTATTCGTATACCAGGGTGTTGGCCTTGGAAAGGAAAGACCCGGGATTGAGAAAGCTCTCGGTCAACCGCGCTCCTGCCTGAAGGCGGGAGGCCACGTAGGTGGTCACGTCTTGACTATTCGCGTAGCCGCCGGAGAATGTGAGCCCGAAGTTCCGGTTTCCCTCGAAGTGAGGATTCTGGAAGAGCAGGTCCACTCTCTGCTCCAGCAATCCATAGGTGCCGCGCAGCGAGGCCGAACGCTCGCGCCCGAAAAGATTGTTGCGCGTAATGTCGGCGAGCACGCGCGGGCTGACCCCCGTTTTTCCGTTCGGGTTGCACGGAACGCCTCCGGCAATGGCGCCCCGGCAATTATTCTGCGGGGTCCCGGTCTGTGCCTCAAAGCCAAAACCATACGTCAGGGCCCAGCGCCGCGCCTCGATCGTCTGCAGCAAAATGGTTTTTTGCGTCTCCCCGCCCGTAGGATTCTCGATTGCCGCCTCGACCTCGTTGAAAAGGGCGAACTCGTAAAGATTGCGCTGCGTTTCGCGAAGAGCTGTCTGGTTGAGTGGGTCGCCGGGATGCAATGTAATGGCCTTGGCAATCGTATCGGGGCGGGTATAGTGCAGACCGGTGAGCAGCACTTTGCGCACAAAAATCTGTTGCCCTTCGGTAATGTGAAAGACCACATCCACCTTGCTCGAGTCCCCGGGCTCTACTTGTGGGGTGACCTCAACCCGAGCCTGGTCAAAGCCTCGGCTCAAGTAGTCGGTCAAAAGCGTATCGCGGTCCCCGGCCAGGTTCTGGGGCGAAAGCAACTGCCCGGCCAGAGTGTTCATTTGCGTCGTCAGGCTGGCCGCATCCACATGAGCATTTCCCTCCAGCAGAACCGAGCCCACCCGTTGCTGGCTGCCCTCTTCAATGCGGTAAACAACGATGAGCGGATCTATTTTTCCGCTGCCGGCCAGGTTTGCCTTCGCCTCCGGTTGCTGAGCGTCGGCCGCTTTTGTGTCCATCGTTCTCGCTTCGGGAGTGTTGGTCTCCGGCGCGATCTTTACATGGGAGAAGCCGTTGTTTCGATAGACAGCCTGCAAGGCACTCATATCCGCGGCTACCAGCGCCTGGCTGTAAGCCCCCTGGTGGTCCAGGGCGTCGGCCGCGTGTACGCTCAGCAGTTCCTTCAGCGTGGCGGAATCAAAATAGTGGTTTCCCTCGACCGAGACCTTCTCGACTCGCCGCCGCGAGCCCAGGTGCACTGTGTACAGAATGAGCAGTTGATCGGCGTTGGGAGCTTGCTGGCTGTGATCAACCTTCACATCGAAGTAGCCCCGGCGTTGGAAATAGTCGCGCAGGCGGCGGTTGCCCTCGTTGAGCAGGTCCTCGTCCACCGTGCCTTCCTCGAAGATGGGAATAATGCGCTTTATGCGGCTCGAGGCCAGGCCGACCCCTTCCACCATTACCTTGACTACGGGGCCCCGGGTGGCGGAAAAGTGGAAGTTGGCCTTTTTGGTTTCTTTGACGTATTGCCGAGACTCGATCTTGATTTCGGCTTCCAGGCGGTCCTGGCCTTGATAGTGCTTGAGAACCCCGGTCAAGGCGCGGTTGCCGGTATCGTGATTGACACGCGAGCCGGGCTTCAGGTGGGCATAGTGGCGAAAATCGTCCGAGCTCATTCCCGGGTCCCCGGTAACGTCGACGGCGCCCACCCGCGCTTGCGGGCCGGAAACAACCCGGAATGCGATATCGACGAGCTGTTCTTCAGGATGGGGCGTCAGGGTGTGGGTAATGACCGGGTCGGGAAATCCATTTTCAGCCTCCGCCTTACGCATCAACTCCAACGCCTGGCTGAGCTTGGCCTCGGTAAACCGGGTGCCCGGAGTCAGTTGGCTGGCGCGCTCAAGCTGCGTGTTGATTGTGGCGCCCTTGGCTCCATCGACGCTGACCGTCCCGATGAAACTGCGCGGGGTTCCGCGGAAGACAAGGGCAACCCCGCCCTGTTCGCTTGATCCCGCGACATCGATTCCATCGAACAGCCCGGTTTCATAGAGTTGGCGAAGGCTGCCTTTCAAAAATTCCCGGCTCAGTGCTTTGCCCTGCTCCTCGGCAAGCTGCGCAGCGAGCGGATTGAGCCGGCTGACCGCAACTCCCTGGAACCCAATGCTGCGAATGGGCAATCCTACAAACCGGGCGAGGGAATCTGAACCACCTTCGGAGTTCCGGTCGGCAGGGGCCGTCGCGTTGCCGGCGCTATTGGGTTTCTGGCTCCAGCAATCCACAGGCAGGGCGAGAAGACACACCAACAAGATGCCCCATCCGCACCGATTGCCGCGCTCGGCCGCAGCCTTTGCCCTCAAGATGTTATCTCCCACGAAAACAGAGCCGACGTAGTGCGTTTGAACCGCATCCAAGAAAAAGACCATTAGATCGGGCTACGACCATACCTTGCCCAATCTTCGAATTAAGGACCGCTGCCCTTATACTAACTAGGAAAGGCCCGGGTGCAGCGTTCTGCTCACAAGGAAGCCACTAGAGACCCACGGAGGAAGTGCATGACCAGTTCAAGGTTAGAGACGCCGCCGCCGGATCACAACCCCAGCGCGACTTCCCGAATCGCAACTCCCATCGAGAACACGTCCAACTCAGGGGATTTCAAATCCGCGGGTGTATCGAACGCAACAGAGGCGGAAACGTTGGCGCTCGCCCAGACAGGCGACCACTACGCCTTCGCCCAGCTCTATTCCCTCCATAAACGGCGTATATATTCTCTATGCCTGCGCATGGTGGGCAACGTTGCCGAGGCTGAAGACCTGACCCAGGAGGCTTTTCTTCAGTTGCACCGCAAAATCGCCACGTTCAGGGGCGACTCGGCGTTTTCCACCTGGCTGCACAGGTTGGCCATCAATGTGGTTCTCATGCGCCTGCGCAGAAAAGGCTTGTCCCTGATTTCATTGGACGAAGCCATGGAGCCCGCACCTGAAGAGCGTCCCGGACGAAGCTTTGGGGCGCCTGATCTTAACCTGACCGGCTCAATCGACCGGTTGGCCCTGGAACGCGCCATCGCCAACCTGCCTGCCGGCTACCGCCTCATCTTTGTCCTCCACGACATCGAGGGGTATGAACACAATGAGATAGCCACCATGCTCGACTGTTCCATTGGTAACAGCAAATCCCAGTTGCACAAGGCGCGGTTAAAGCTGCGCGATGCCCTGCGTACATATCCCCGGCAGGAGGCTCGGCGATGACCGATACCAACCACAAGATGAACTGCGAAGAATTTCAGTCCCAGTTGCCCGAGTTGATCGGCACCGGGGAGAGAATCTCCGACCACCCGCACCTGCAGAGCTGCGAGCTTTGCAGTGCCTTCGTGGCCGAACTTGAAGCCATTGCCGAAGCAGCGCGCCAGTTGTTCCCAATTGTGGAACCGCCGGACGAGTTGTGGGAGCACATCGAAATGGCGATTCAGAAAGAACAGAACTCCGCCGGGCAGAGCGGCCGCCCGATGTAGGCACCCCGGCGGGATTGGTCCTCCAGCCGGTTCACAACACACCCTGCGGCTAGTGGCTCCAACCTGTGGTGCGAAACGATGGAATTCAATGGCCTCAGAACGGGACATCGGCTGCGTGGACGGTCGAAGGCGCTCACATTCCCCCCGCATTGGCCGATAATCCCCCAAGCCAGAGTGCATCTGACTGGAATACGCAACCGCGCGAATAAACCCCTCCCGCGGCTGGAATCGATGGGCAGGAGGCGCATCCTCTCAAAAGAAAGAGGATATCCCTTGGGGGAGGGAGATTCTGAAACTTTTCGAATTCTGCGCTGTCTAACTAAGGAAAGTTGATACGAGGATGCTCAATGTCAAGCCAGTCTCCAAATCTGCCACCGTCCAAGTTGCCCTCTTCGAGCGAGAATCCCGCCATCCGGCGCATTCCTGTGTTGCCCGTCCGGGATACGGTGCTGTTTCCCCATGCTGTGTTGCCCCTGACCGTCGGGAGAGAGAGCTCCATCCAATTGATCGAGTCGCTGGGTGAAGAGCGGACGATTTTGGTAGTGGCGCAATTGGATCCGCGCCAGGATTCGCCCAAACCGGAGGAAATGCACGCGGTTGGAACCCTGGCGACGGTACACAAGGTTGTTCGCATGCCCAACCAGAGCCGCTTCGTCTTTACTGAGGGAGTGGAGCGGGTGCGGCTGGTGCGCTTCTCGCAGACCGAGCCTTTCATGGTGGCTGAGGTGGAGACGCTGGAGGACAGTGAGCCTGTCTCCACAGCCAGCGTCGAGGCGCTGGTGCGCAATGTGATCGCGCAGTTCCAGCAGATTGTATCCGAGTCCCAGACGCTTTCCGACGAGCTGCGGACCATTGCCCAGAATATCGAAGAGCCCGCCCGGCTGGTGGACTTCGTTGCCTCGTCCCTGCCGTTTCTCACCACGGACGACAAGCAACTGCTTCTGGAATCGCCAAGCATCCTGGCGCGCCTCGAACAGCTCAACAGCCATCTGGCCAAGGAGATCGAGGTGCAGCAGTTGCGCGCCAAGATTCAGACCGAGGTTCAGGACCAGGTGCAGCAATCGCAACGTGACTACTACCTGCGCGAACAGCTCAAGGCCATCCAGAAGGAACTGGGCGATGTGGACGAGAGCCAGCGCGAAGTAGAAGACCTGCGCAAGAAGATCGACGAAGCGGGGATGCCCGAAGACGTGAAGAAGGAGGCGTTGAAGGAGCTGACAAGGCTCTCCCGCATGTCTCCCATGGCCGCCGATTACTCGCTCACCCGCAACTATATCGAGTGGCTTGCCATCCTCCCCTGGGCCAAGAGTTCCGGCTCCAAAATCGATATCGCCAAGGCCAAGGAGATTCTGGACGAGGACCACTACGAGCTGAAGAA
>PLZC01000317.1 GCA_003151985.1 Acidobacteriaceae bacterium | reverse complement strand
TGGAGAACCACGGCATCGCCCCCGATGTGCCAGTTGAGGAACTGCCCAAGGATGTAGCTGCGGGGCACGACCGGCAACTGGAGAGCGGGGTGCAATTGGTGCTGGACGAGCTCAAGGCTCATCCGGTGCCGGATATTCCGATCCCGCCTTATCCGAATTATCACAAGAGCGATGGGCTGGGGAACGACTAGCAAGGTTGGACGAACCAGAACCGACGGTGCCCCAGGTCCCGATTTTGGGGCATGGGAATCCACAAACCTCAATTCGCCGACTTTATCCTAACCACAGAACCTGGGTGGGTGCCCCATTTTCGGCGCGGTTTCTTCGCGCCGAAGGTGGGAACGCACAGACGTTTCCCACGGCCCTTCTTCTGCCGGCTAACAGGTCTCTGGAGGTGAATCATGGAATCTCTCGAAATGCTCTTGCAAAAAGCTGAAGTAGCCCACGGCCACCTGTGCGCCGGGCAGATTCTCGGGGTACGGATGGCTTTGCTGGGTCTCGAACGGCTTGGCATCACGGACCCGCTTGGCGCCGATCGGAAGCGGCTCGTGACCTACGTCGAGATTGACCGCTGTGCCACCGACGNNCGCTGAAGTTTCGCGACTGGGGCAAAATGGCGGCGACCTTCGTTGATGTGGCCTCGGGCAGTGCGGTGCGCATCGTGGCACGCGAAGACTCACGGGAATTGGCGCGCAAGCTTTATCCGCATGTCGAGAGCAAGAGCAGCCAGCAAATGCTTGCCTATCGCGAACTGCCGGACACACAGCTTTTCGATGAGCAGCAGGTGCGAGTGGAAACCGATCCCGCCGAGTTCCCCGGCTACAAGAGCGACCGCATTCTTTGTCCGCGATGCGGGGAAGGGGTCAACTTCGGCCGCTTCGTGGAAGTGGACGGCGAGCGGCTTTGCCTGAGTTGCGCTCGTCCGGAACTGCGCTATTGGCGGCCTGCCAACCTCGAGCCGTAACCGCTGGAGTTTCGCCTCGGTTTTGCTGCCGCCCGGCAGAAGTTGCAAAACGCCCACAGCATGAAAGCGACTGCAAGTGCCACAGGAATCAGCATGAGCGAGCTGAAATCGATAGTTCGCATGGCAATGATTCCCCCTTCCCAGACTTCCGTTCCGGCCGGGCAATTGAAGTGCCCGCATCGGGCGAAAAGTATCTTGAATCCAGTAAAAGCCGCAACCGGTAAGGATGGGGTTTTGGACCTGCAAGGGGTTTATAAGGGGCAGGGAAACCTGGGCGGCGGGGGCCTCCAAGCCGCACAACCCGCGTGTCTGAAAGCGGTGCGCCTTGACACGCCATAGGCCGCGCGTATCTTATCTTTCTAGGCATTCTTTTGGAATCTGGCCGGAACGAGCCCCGGGAGAACCGTGTGGCCTCTGGATTGGGACGTCCGAATCAGGGTTCCGAGGGGAAGCTGTGTCGAACAGGAAGCAGACGGCAGGTGGGTCCGAGGTGTGGATGCGGCGCGGGACTGGAAACCAGACTCCGGCGCTCGTTCATCGCGCCATCCATCTCAGAGTCTGGGTCGGTGTTATTTTGCCGCCAGGATTTTTCCCGGAGACAAATTTTTTACGAGGCGCCCGGTTCTAAACCCGGTGTGCCTTTGCCCTGAGCAACAGCGAGAGTCTGCGGCCAAGGGCAGCGAAGGATGAGTGTGACGATGAGTTTCGCAATGTTCGTGGCCGCGCCCGCCGGAGCCGGCGGAAGCAGTCTCCCCATGCTTCTTCCCTTGCTGCTTATCCCCGTGCTTTACCTGGTGATGATTCGCCCGCAGCAGAAGCGGCAGAAACAGTGGCAGGCCATGCTGGGCTCAATCAAGGCCGGTGACCGGGTAACCACCTCAGGGGGCATTCGAGGCATCATTCTTACCATCAAGGACGATGTGATTGTGATTCGCGTGGCGCCGGACAACATCAAGATGGAAGTGGCCAAGAACGCGATTGCGTCGGTTACCACGCAGGATGTTCCCTAGGATCGCGGGCTTTCAAGTTTTGCGTCGATTTTTTGAAGAGATAGAGAAATGGAACAATGAAGAAGAATCTCAACAGTAAAATTGCCCTGATTATCGCGGTCCTGGTGGTTTTCGTTTACGGCATTTTCGGGGTGCCTTCGGGCTTCACCGGCAAGTCCCTGACCGAGGCCCTGACCAAGCGAATTCACCTTGGCCTGGATCTGCGCGGCGGTGCTCACCTCATTTTGCAGGTAGTGGTCGCGGAAGCGGTGAACGCCGAAACGGACAACGCCGCAGGGCGCATCCAGCAGGATCTGAAAGCGGCCAACCTGAGCTTTACCCAGGTGTACAAGCCCGATCCAGCCAAGCCGGAAGTCATCCGCGTGGAAGGAACGGCGCCGGCCAAGTCCACCACTGTTCGTTCAACGCTCGACACCAAGTATTCCGGCCAATATGACTTGGCCGGCGGCGGTGCGGACAACACCTGGACGCTGACCTTGAAGCCAACGGAACGGACGACTCTGGAAAAGAAGACCGTTCAGCAGGCAATCGAGACCATTCGCGACCGCGTGGACACACTCGGCGTAAGTGAGCCGGTGATTCAGGAGTATGGCTTGGGCCGCAACCAAATCCTCGTGGAACTGCCCGGTATCGACGACCTGGATCGCGTCAAGAGCATCATTCAATCCACGGCGCGCCTTGAGATTCACGCCGTTGTCGGCGGGCCCTATCCCGACGAGCAGGCGGCCTTGGCCAGCGTGGGTGGTGTGGTTCCTCCCGACGAGGTTATTAAGCATGGCTCCGGGGCGCTGGCGACCGGTTCCGATGCGGACAGCGTATACGTTTTGCAGCGGATCTCGATCGTAGCAGGCAGCGATTTCCGGTCAGCCGATCCCGGCACCGACCAAAACGGATTGAGGAACGTCCGCTTTACTCTGACGAACGAAGCCGGCGACCGATTCTATGAGTACACCAGCGCCAATGTGGGTCGCAGCATGGCAGTTGTCATGGGCGATCGCGTCAGGGAAGTTGCCACAATCAAGGACAAGATTCGCGATACAGGCGAAATCAACGGCAGCTTTACCGTAGACGAAGTGACAGTGCTGTCCAAAATGCTGCGCACCGGCGCATTGCCGGCGTCGCTGCTTTATCTTGAGGACCGCACCGTAGGGGCATCGTTGGGCGCGGATTCCATCCGCGAAGGTGTAACAGCGGCCATTGTGGGCGTGCTGGTGGTCATGGCGTTCATGCTCTTTTACTACCGCGGTTCGGGCATCAACGCCGACCTGGCGCTGTTTTTGAACCTTGTCATCCTTTTGGGCTTCATGGGTTTCACCGGCTCCACACTCACGTTGCCCGGCATCGCCGGAGTCATTCTGACCATAGGCATGGGCGTGGACTCAAACGTGCTGATCTTTGAGCGCATCCGTGAAGAAGTTCGCGCCGGCAAGGCGCCTGCCGCGGCGGTGGATCAGGGGTTTGGCCATGCGTGGATCACCATCGTCGACACCCACGTGACTACAATCGTCTCGGCGGCCATCCTCTTCCTGTTCGGGACGGGACCGGTCAAGGGCTTTGCCGTGACCCTCACTTTCGGTCTGGCGGCGAACCTGTTCACGGCGGTATATGTTTCGCGGGTAATCTTCGATGCCCATTTGAACAAGATGAAGCCAGGGGAAATGGTTTCGATTTAGTTCCAGATTTATTCGGGTTCGGCGCTGCCCAACCGGCGGCGGAAAATGTTAAACGCTGGAGCCCTCAAGGTCTCCAGCCTCCCAGGAAGCGGAGAGAACCAGTGGAATTGTTTCGCGGCGTAAATGTGGACTGGCTAAGGCTGAAGTGGTATTTCCTTGGCTTTTCATTGATCTTCAGCATGGCCGGCATTATCTCGATGGGCTGGCACTGGGCGCATATCGGCAGCCCGGTCCCTTTCGGTGTGGACTTCCGCGGCGGCACCCAGGTGCAGGTGCAGTTCGTAGCTACTCCAGACGTCAATAAGATCCGCAGCGCCACCGTAGCCGCGGGCATCAAGGATGCGAACATCCAGGCCTATGGTGAGGCCAAAAACAACGAGGTGCTCATCAGCCTGCCCGAGCAGACCGACGAATCCTCGCTCGACCTGGGCCGCCAGCAAATTTACGATGCCCTGCAGGCGCATTACGACAACCGATTTACCGTGCGCAACGTCCAGGTGGTGGGGCCTACGGTGGGCCGTCAGTTGGAGAAGCAGGCCGGATTGGCTACGCTTTATTCCATGGCGGGCATGCTTGTCTATCTCTGGTTCCGCTTCCAACTGATTTACGGCGTGGCTGCGGTAGTGGCTTGCTTTCACGACACGCTGATCACTGTTGGCGCCTTTGCCCTCACCGGCCAGGAGATCAGTTTGACAGTCATCGCGGCCATACTCACGCTGGTGGGCTATTCCATGAACGACACCATCGTGGTATTTGATCGAATCAGAGAGAATCTGCGCCTCAGCCGGCGCGAGTCGCTGCCGGATGTGGTCAACCGCAGCATCAACCAGACTTTAAGCCGGACTGTACTGACCTCGGGTCTTACCTTCCTGACGGTCCTTTCGCTGTTTATCTTCGGTGGCCGGGTGCTGCATGGCTTTTCATTCGCATTGGTGGTGGGGATTCTTATCGGCACCTACTCGTCGATTGCCGTGGCTGCGCCGATGCTGGTTGCCTGGCAGGAATGGCGCGCAAAGCGGGGCAACGCCGTCGTTTTGCCGGCTGCAAAACGGGCACGGGTGTAGCGAATTTTTTGAGAAGTATTGCGACATATCGTATTGCTCTATGCAAGCAGGGCATAGTTCTGATATAGGTGGAACGCACGCAATTCGCACGGTTTTGATGCCGGGAACATTTCAGGTTCCGGCGGTGTCTAAGTAGAAGTAACCAACACCCGATTCGAGGCTGGCCATGTTTGAAGATTCCACATTTGAATCAGCGGGCAGGATCAAGAGCAAAAGCAAATATTGGATGATGGTGACTTTCATCACCAACGGTGGGATCCTGCTTCTACTCGTCCTCATCCCACTGATCTATCCTGAGGCGCTGCCCAAGGCTGCCATGCTGACGCAGTTGGTTGCCCCTCCCCCCCCGCCGCCGCCCCCCCCGCCGCCGCCGCCGCCCGAAACAATCAAAGTGGTCCGCGTGCAGTCGGAAATGATGAACAACCAGCTTACGGCGCCGACCCGTATTCCTCACGACATCAAGATGGTCGCTGAGAGGGAAGCGCCTCCCACATCGGGGTTTGGTGTGGCTGGCATGGAAGGCCTGGGCGGGAGTTCGAGCGCTGTGAATGACAGCCTGTTCGGCAACAAAGGGCCGCAGGTCAAGGCCGCCGCTCCAAAGAAAGTCAACATCTCGGCCGGCGTCATGCAGGGCATGCTTCTGCAGAAGACGGTTCCGGTCTATCCGCCAATCGCCAAGGCCGCTCGTGTCTCCGGCACTGTGGTGTTGCAAGCCACAATTTCGAAGACTGGGTCGATCGAAAATCTTCGCATAATCAGCGGACCGGCTATGTTGCAACAGGCCGCCCTGGATGCCGTGAAGTCCTGGCGCTACCGCCCTTACCTGCTCAACAACGATCCGGTCGAGGTGGAAACAACCGTAAACGTCATCTTCACCCTGGGTGGATAAGAAATTTTCTGGCCGTTTTCCCTTGTTTTTGGGATCGGGCCGCACTTTTGACCTGAATGCGAATCCTGAAAGACCCGCATTCTCAGCAATCGCAATATAGTCGCATTCCACAAGAAACTCCTTAGGAGGAACGATTCAGTGATTCTCGCTCAGCTCGCACACTTCGCTTCGCATACGGCCAGCAGCCTGGCATTTTTCCAGGAAGAGCAGGCAGTCAACTTCAGCCCGATGGGGCTGTGGGAACATATGGGATGGCCGGCGCGCATAATCGCCATCATCCTTTTTGTCGAGTCAATCTGGTCCTTGGCCGTGATGATCGACCGCTATCTGTATTTCTCGGCAGCCCGCAAACAGTCGCGCGAATTCGCGCCCAAAGTTGCTGGCGCGCTGAAAGACAGCAAGCTGGAAGAAGCCATCAAGATCGCCGACCGCAACAAGAAGTCCCACTTGGCCGAAGTCGTCACGGCTGGCCTGCAGGAGTTCCGCGCTTCTGCCGGTTCTCCAACTGAGGAGACCATCGAGAGTTCCGGCCGCGCGTTGGAGCGGGCTGAGGCTATCGTTCACGCCAAGCTGAAGAGGGGCCTCTCTGTTCTGGCTACCATCGGCGCCACGGCTCCGTTCGTCGGGCTGCTCGGCACCGTAATCGGCATTCTGAACGCCTTCCAGCAGATCGCCACCCAGAAGACCTCGGGCATCGGCGCTGTTGCCGGCGGCATTTCAGAGGCCCTGGTAACCACGGCGTTCGGCCTGCTCGTGGCCATCCCCGCCGTCATGGCATTCAACTATTTCACCGGGCGTGTCGAATCTTTCGACGTGGAGATGGACAACTCATCGAGCGAGCTCATCGACTATTTCATCAAGCAGAGCCACAAGCGCTAAGCGAGGCGGTTGTCGGCGAGAGCGGGAATCTGAGGTGGGCGGGAGAGAGAATCTCTCCTGCCTGCCGGTTTCACACTCGCGCCCACCGTTTGGTTCTCTAGCAACACCGGATGCCATCCGGAAAACAAGACTAATAGGCAACGGAGCCCTGACAATGGGAATCGCGGTTCGCAACGAAGGCAGTAAGGTCAGTTCCACGATCAACGTCACCCCCATGGTGGATGTGATGCTTGTGTTGCTGATCATCTTCATGGTCATTACCCCCATGCTGCAAAACAAGGTGCAAGTCGATATGGCCAAGGTCGATAACCCGACCAACATGCCCGACGCCGACAAAGAAGACGCCATTGTCGTAGCTATCACGAGAGACGGCGGTGTTTTCCTCGGGCAGAACAAGGTCGCCCCCAGCGAGTTGGGCGGATTGGTTCGCGACAAGTTGGCTGACAAACCCGGCAAGACGATCTTTGTTCGCGCCGATGCGCGCGCGCAGTTCCGCGCCGTTGAAGACGCAATCGACGCCGTGCGCACATCCGGTGTGGACGATGTTGGCTTGTTGACGCAGAAGCGTGAAGGCGCCGGCGGAGCGGGCGGCCAGTAACTAGTTACGCTTGCGCTTTTTAAACGATTTCGAGAAAACGAGGAGTTTTAAGCCATGTCAATGACAACTGGGAGCGGGGGCGGCTACTCGTCCGACATTAATATGACGCCGATGATTGACATTCTTTTGGTCTTGTTAATCATCTTCATGGTCATCGTGCCGGTTACGCCGAAGGGTTTGGATGCGCTCGTGCCCCAACCCCCCAAGGACCCAAACCAGCAGCAGAAGATCACCGATCGCACTATCGTGGTACAGGTTCTGTATCGCCCCGGCGCGGCCCCAACTTACAAAATCAACGAGACCGAAGTTCTCAAGGGCGAGTTGCAGGCCCGCCTGACCGAGATTTATGCCAACCGCGCCGAGCGCATCATGTTCGTCAGAGGCGATGACGACGTGAACTTCTCTTACGTGGCAGAGGTCATCGATATCGGCCGTGCGGCGAACGTGGACCACATTGGTCTTATGACTCCGAAGATCATGGCCGGCCAGTAGGCGATTGAGTGGACCGGTTTCCGTACGACGGAAGCCGGTGGCACATAGAGATAAGGCGCGCCGGAGCGGCCTGAGGCGCTAACAACGCGTCAGTCTGTTTCGGGGTCGCCAGCGCCGCTCGGAGGTGGTTCATCCTGGCGGAAAACGGGAGTACAATTTTTTCATCCTGGTTTCGGTTCAACCCGCCCGCGGCCAGCTGCATAAACTACCAGGCGCGCAATCGATAGGCACGGCCTGAAGGAGAAGGATACGAAGATGAATGGACCCGCACGATTTACGGCGCTAGCGGTTGCCTTGGCCGGGGTAGTGATTTCCATGAGCGGGTGCAACCGCCTGGCAGCCCGTGATCAGTTGAACAAGGGAGTGGATGCCTACAAAAGCGCCCGGTTTGAAGAGGCGATCGGGCACTTCCAGAAGGCCACGCAACTCGATCCGAGCCTGCCCATGGCCAAGAGCTATTTGGCTACCGCACTGGCCCAGAACGTGGTCCCCGGCCTGGATACACAGGAAAACCTGAAGACCGCGCAGCAGGCCATCGACATCTTCAAAGAGGTTCTGGAAAAGGAACCCAAGGATGTGAACAGCCTCAAGCAGGTTGCCGGCATCTACTTCAGCATCAAAAAGCTGGATGATGCCAAGGCATGGCAGAAGAAGGTTCTTGCGGTGGATCCGAAGGATCCCGAAGCGGCCTATACGGTCGGCGTGGTCGATTGGACACAGGCGCATATGAATACGCTGAAGGAATTGGGTCCTGCCGGGATTACTGACGATGGCGAGGGCAACCTCAAGGCGCCCAAGAAGGTCATGGAAACGATTCAGCAAGAGAATGGTCCCCTTGTCACCGAGGGCTTGCAATATCTGAATCAGGCCATGGCGAATCGGGCCAACTACGACGATGCCATGTCCTATCTGAACCTGATGTACCGCCGCAAGGCAGACGTGGACTTCGGCAATGCCGATGCAGTCAAAGCCGATGTGGCCGCAGCCAAGGAATGGAGCGCGAAGGCGATGGGTACGCGCAAAGAGAATGAGGCGAAGAAAAACAAGGGGCCGGGCGGCATCGTCATGGATTCGAGCGGCAATCTGAAGTAAAAGGTAGAATTTCAATCGCCAATAGCGACGGCCTCCGTGATCTGCGGAGGCCGTTGTGTTTCTCCCCTCTTCAATGCTGCTCCCAAGAGGAACTCCATGACCCTTCCCGGTATTCCCTGCTCCGCTTTGAAGTCCAGTTTTCCATCCCTAGCCTTGTTTTCCCTCCTCGCGGCCGGTGCCGCTGCACGAGGACAAATGGTAATTGGGGACTACCCTCACCCTTCACCAATGCAGGCAGTGCAATCGGCAACCGGCTTCTCCGCGCATAACGACCGTGAAGTACTAGAAGTGACGGTCTGCCTGGACTCGCTGGTGCATGTGGTGGCCAGGCCCAAAGAAGCGCCCGCGTCTACTTCCGTTCGGCCATGGATGCTCGATACTTCCCAATCCTGCCCCGGCGCAGCCTTCAAGATGAGCCAGTCCGCGGACCTGACTACGCTCACCACTTCTCGTCTAGCCGTCTCTTTGTCCGCCCAGGAGGGTAGCCTTACGTTCAAGACGATGCAAGGAGAGACCCTATTGAAAGAGGGCGGCATGCTGCCGCGCACTTACGGTGCAAGCCAGGCGCAGTCGCCGGGGCTTTACCAGATCGAAGACCGGTTCGCGCCCGATGCTACCGAAGCAATCTATGGGCTCGGCCAGCATCAAAGCGGAATGTTCAACTACCGCGGCAGCACGGTGGAACTGGGGCAGAACAACACAGACGTCGCCATCCCTCTCCTAATCTCAAGCAAGGGCTATGGAATCTTCTGGAACACAGCCTCCTTCAGTTATGTGGACAACCGCTTTCCGCTGGACCTGAAATTCCAATCGATGGCTGGCGACCAAGTGGATTACTACTTCCTCTACGGTCCGGAAATTGACCAGATCATCCACGAATATCGGTCGATGACCGGCCACGCGCCGCTTCTTCCGCAGTGGGCCTATGGCCTCTTTCAGTCCAAGGATAAGTACGAATCCCAAGCGGAGATTCTCGGGATCGCCAACCAGTATCGGGCCAGGCACATCCCGCTGGATGCAATTGTGCAGGACTGGTATTGGTGGAAGACCAACGGGGAAGGGGACCCTGAGTACAACGCAAATTACAGCGATGTGCCTGCAGAACTAAAGGAACTGCACGATCAGCATGTCCACGCCATGATTTCGGTGTGGGGCCTGATGGATGCCGGATCCAAGAACTTCAAGGAGATGAAGCGCCGGGGATTCGAGATCGAAGGGACGCACGTGTACGACCCGACGAATCCCGCAGCGCGCGACTTCTTTTGGAATCAGCTTGCGGGCAAGCTCTTTGCACATGGATGGGATGCCTTCTGGCTCGATAGCGCGGAGCCGGAGGAGTACTGGCCTCACTGGGGCGACGCCATTCTCCGCTATAAGCAACTGCATATCGGCAGCGGCCTGGAATACACCAATATTTTCCCCCTGGAGCACACCGGCGGCGTCCAGGAGCATTGGAAGCAAGCCAACCCCGAGAAGCGTGTCTTCCTGCTGACACGCTCAGCTTTCGCAGGCCAGCAGCGCATCGGGGCCACCGTATGGTCCGGCGATGTGTACAGCACCTGGTGGGGCTTGAGGCACCAGATGGCCGGTGGCCTGAACTTCGCGCTCTCCGGATATCCTTACTGGACTACCGATATAGGCGGATATTGGCAACCATTCGACCGGCACGCCAACGATCCTGCCTACCAGGAGCTTTACGCGCGCTGGTTTGAGTACGGCGCCTTTTGCCCGGTGTTTCGCACCCACGGACACAGGGACCACAACGAACTGTGGACATACGACCAGGTCTATCCCGCACTCTTGGCCGTCGACCGGTTGCGTTACCGCCTCCTGCCTTATATGTATTCGCTGGCGTGGAAGGTCACAGACGAGGACTACACAATCCAGCGGCCGCTGGTCATGGACTTCCGCGAGGACCGCAACACCTGGGAAATCGCCGATGAATTCCTCTTCGGGCCGGCCATCCTTGTGAGCCCTGTAATCAAAGAGCATGCCACGCAGCGGTCCGTTTATTTGCCGGTCGGGACCGGCTGGTACGACTTCTGGACCGGAGCGCGGACGGCGGGTGGAGTTGAAGTCACCCGCGAGGCTCCGATTGAGAGAATTCCCTTACAGGTGCGCGTCGGCTCCATTCTTCCGCTTGGCCCGGCCATCGAATATGCCGGGCAAGCCGCCGATCCCATCGAATTGCGCATTTACCCTGGCGCCGATGCCGATTTCAGCCTCTATGAGGACGAGGGCGATAGCTACCGCTACGAGCATGGGGAGCACACGGTCATCCACATTCACTGGGACGATGCAAGCCGAACGGTGACGTTGGGTACTCGCGAAGGGAAATATACAGGCATGGCCGTGGGGCACACATTCAACGTGGTGATTGTGGCAGCCGGTCACGGAATCGGCGGAGAGTCCACCCCCGCGCCTGACAAGACGATTCAGTATGCCGGAGCAAAGATCGAAGCCAGGTTCTGAAGTTCGGGCAAATCCCTGCTACTGAGCGCCCTGTTTCAGGATCTGATCGGCGAAGTAGTTATGCACCTTGGCCTCGCGTTCCAGCACCTCGAAGTAGGCATTCTTCAAGAGCTGTGCGTGGCCTTCCCTTAGCGTCTGGCGTATCGTTTGCTGCACGCGCGGGTCGTTTAATTCGCGCTGCCCGGCGGGCTCTCTGGCAATCAGCTTGTAGGTCGCGTAGCCCACAGTGTGGTGTGGAGTGCCGGGAGAGTCGTAAACGGAAAGAATGTCAGTGATCTGTCCCGGTTTCAGTTTGCTGATGGCGTTGTAGACTTCCGGATCGCTGTGCAGTCCTGACTCGGGAACGAAACCCATGTCGCCGCCGTTGGATGCGGTGTTCGGGTCCTCAGAGAAGCTCATGGCCACGGCGCCAAAATCCTCGCCGCTGTCCAGCCGATTGTGCAGAATCTGGATCTTCTTCTTCGCATCGGCGTCGCCCAGCGCCTTGTTGTTCTGCAGGTTTCCGGCTTGTTGGGCAGGTCCGCTGGTCACCATGATCCGGGCCAATTGGTATCGCGGCTCAATCAAATTGAACTCCGACTTGTGAGCCGCATAATAGCCGTTAATGTCGGCGTCGGTGATCTTGATCTTCGATTCGATCTCTTTGTTCAGCAATTTAGTCTGGGTCAGCGAGCGGCGGAGGTCCCGCTTGATATCGTCCAGGGTGAGGCTGCGCGCCTTCAGCTTATTGTCGAACTCCTCTTGTGTATAGGGCGCCTTCATCTCGGTCACCTTGGCATTCACGTCCTCGTCGGTGGCCGCGAGGTTCAGCTTGGCGGCGCGCTGCTGCATGATCTCGTCCTTGATCATCTCGTGCAAAAAGTTCAACCTGACGATGTTTGCCTGCTCGATGGAAGGCTCCTGCTGGGTCTCCCCGAGGCTGTTCTTGTAGTACTTTTCAACCTCCGAACGCATAATCTCTTTGCCATTCACGGTGGCCAATACATCCGGGGCAGGGGGGCGGTGGCAACCGGCCACGGCGCCGCCTATCGCGGCTCCGCTAAAAAGAATGAGGATGGCGAAACGACGCTGCGCACGGGAAAAAACTAAGTCTTGCAACCTGGTGTCTCCTGCGGGAGCCGTAAAGGCCCCGGCATTACAGGATAAATCCACAAACCGGCACGGCGATATGCATTTCCATAAATCCGCATCCCCGTTTGGTATCCGGCTCCTCACTCCAAGAGCGCAATGCGCGGCCGCCTATTTACCGGCAACCGCAGGTGCGGGCGGCGCGGCTGGCGGCTCAACGCCGGCGGCGCGCAAGGCTCGATCGATCACCATCCAAAGCTGCGGCTCAGGCAGCGCGCCGGCGATGCGTTCGCCATCCACAAAGAGCGCGGGCGTCCCCTCCACCCCCAGCGACTCGGCTTCTTTGCTTGAAGCCTTCACCTGGGTTTCATCCTGCTTGGCCAGGCAGGCTTCCAGTTTGCCGCCATCCACTTTGGCCAGTGTGCCTTGCTGGCGGGCGATGCGATCCAGCGCTTCGGAGCTCTTCGCCGCGTTACGGTCCTCGCCATTCACTTCCTGCCCGTGTGCATGGATGTAATCCACGTAGGCCCAATATGCCTCGCCGTTCTGTGCGGCCAGGCAGTTGGCGTCAACTGAAGCGCGCATGGCCCAGGGGTGAATCTCGACCAGCGGGAGGTCCTTGTAGATAAAGCGCACTTTGTCCTTGTAGCGGTCCACGGCGCCGGGAAACAGGGTCTGGTGCATCTTGGCGCAGTAGCCGCATTCCAAATCGTCGTAGCTGACGACTGTAACCTTGGCTGAGGGGTTGCCGCGAATCGGGCGGCCCGCCACATCAATGGCGAAAACGGGGTCCTTGACCAGGTCATAGGTTTCCATCCGGGCCAGTGTCTGGTTATCGGAGGAAATCATGAATTCAATGACGGTCTTCTTGGCGCCGTGCGAGAGCGTGATGGGCAGCATGTCAAATCCAGCCATCTTGCCGGGCTTGCGCTCGCCCAGAACCATTTCAACGTCCTGGGGTACGCCGAACTTTGCCCGGACCATGACTTCGATGTGCCTGTTGAGAACTGCCGCGGGCGAACCCTGCGGCGCAGGTTGGGCCTTGCAGCCCGCAGCCATGCCCAGCACCAGCAGGCCTGCTATCAGGTGAATACGAAACAATGGGTAATCCTCTCCTGAAAGGATACTCCAGCGGGGCAAAATGCGGACCAGCGGGGCGCGATTCCATCGGTGATATTCAGTGGACGCGACAGCAAGGCAAAGGCAAGCAAATCCGCAGGGACTGCAAGATTTGACGCAAAAAGCGGGGTTTCCAGCGCAAATCAGGCTTAAATCTGAAGGTATAGATTACCAACCAGTAAATATGTAAACTTTACAACCTATTCATTATTTGATAGTTATGGGCGTGGCCGGCTCGAAAAAGAGGGTCTCGGAGGGAGAGGGGATGGGGGGGTGAAATTTTTGATGGTTTTGACTCCAGATGGGAGAGTAGAGCGCCCGGGGAAGGTGCGTTCCGGGGCGTGTTCTGGTCATTGTAGACTCTCCAATTCTTAGTGTGCGCCAGATGATCGTATTAGTGTGCAACGAGTAGGAAGTCGCGGATTCGGGCAGGGTGGGGTTCGAGGTATCCCACCCTTGCGTAGAAAAAACGCAAGGATGGGGCACGGTGGATTCAAGGTACAAGTGCAAGTTACAAAGCGATTGATTCTTTTGGCTTTATCGGCACACGACTGAAGTCGTGCCCGGTTACAAAGCGCGATGGAGGCGGTTTTTCCGCAGCCTGTGAAGGCACAGCATTGAACGGATACATTCTCAGCGGCCTCGGCAGCATAGATGACAAGCCCGTGGCTAAAGAGGCTTGCAGAAAAGGGCTTGATTCAAGGTAAAAATGACGAAAAACGTCCAATTTTGGCTCAAAATCTGCGAAAAAACGTAAATTGCGAAGTCGCACAAAATCAACAACATGCGCGAACGAGTCATTGATGCTATTGGCTTTACGCGGTGGTTCCGATTTAGCTATTTCCGCAACCTTTGAGGCGGATCTTTTTGACGGCTTTGTCATCGGCCCGAACAGGCTGCGGAAAAAGGCTCGATTTCGAGAGATTTGGCCGAAAGGGCATCAGCAGGGGCTAAAGCCCATTGATTCTTTTGGCTTTATCGGCAGGACTGAAGTCGTGCCCTGTTACAAAGCCCCAGAAATGGAGTTATTCCGCAGCCAGTAAAGCCCACCTGATTCCAGGCTACTTATGTACGGGCTGAAGCCCGTGCCCTTCATCGGATTGAGTTCTTCCGCAGCCCGTAAAGCCCGGGCCTAAAGGCCATCGAAATTGAGGCGGTATTCAGGGGCCTGAAGGCCCCTGCTCCCTCCGTCCCTCCTGAACTTGAGAGCGCGGGCCATCGCGGGTCGGCGAAGCCGGTGGGGAACTAAAAAGAAACTGGGTTCAAGTAGATGTGTGAGTTGAACAATCCAAATGGTAGGTGAGAAGAAAGTCTTTGAACAAAAGCAGCGAGTTAGCCCCCGCTAACGCGGGGTTGGCGAGTTGGCAGGTTAGCGGGCAGCAGGGATCGGCGCAGTTTCATTCCCTCGTGGGTCGGCGAAGCCGGTGGATCACTGTTACAAAGCTCCTGATTTTGGAGTTCTTCCGCAGCGAGTCAAGATTCGATCCGGGCGGTACTCGGGCAGCCGTCGCTTCCGAGACTCATCACTCTGCCGGCATTTGTTCCAGTTCTTCGAGCGGCTGCTTGTCGTTGCTCTTGACTTTGGCGGTGGTCAGCAGGAACACGGCAACCACAATGGCGGCCATGCCGATGAACTCCGACTTCTCCGGACGCTCGTGGAGCAGGAAGATGCCCAGCAGCACGGCTACCATGGGGTTCACATAAGAGTAGGACGAGACCTTGGCTACCGGCACATGTTCGATGAGGTAGACGAAACCGCTGTAACCCAGGAGTGAGCCGCCAGTGATAAGGTAGGCGAGCGATCCGGCGGCGCTGGCAGTGAGATGAAACTGACTCCACTGGCCCACGGCCGAGCCCAGCAAGAGGCAGAAGACCCCCGCGATGAGCATTTGCCAGGAGGCGGCTACAAAACTGTTCACCGGGAGGCGCGCGCGCCGGGAGACGATGCTGCCGACAGCCCAGGAGAAGGCACCGCTGAGCAGCGCGGCAATGGCCCAGAGGCGGGTGCTGTTGCTGGTGAAACCGGCGTGGAGCGAAGGCCACAGCAGAGCGGCCAGGCCTACAAAACCCATCCCCATGCCCAACCAGCCGCGAACCGGCAGAGGCTCGCCTTCAGGTAAGACCATTTCGATGAGGGCCACGTAGAGCGGAGTGACCGCAAGGACCAGCGAAGCCAATCCGCTGGGGACTGTCTTTTCGGCATACACGAGGCCGACGTTGCCGCCGCCCAAGAGCAGCAACCCGACCAGGCCCAGCATTAACATTGTCTTCGTTGGCCAGGCGAGGCGCAAACCGCGCCAGCGGCACCAGGCGAGCAGAATTGCGCCGGCGACGAAAAACCGCGTTCCAGAAAGCAGCAATGGCGGAATATCCGCGGCGCCAATGCGGATCGCGGTATAAGTCGAGCCCCAGAAAAAGTAGACGCCGGCAAAGGCGACCACGATGGACGCAGCGGTCGCTTTGCGGCGTGGGGTGACCAATGGGCTCGCGGAGTCTGTCATGTGTTCCTTCCATCGTAGCCGGTCACGGGGGTCCCCACCAGTGACGGAATGGCTCACGACAGCCCGCATTCCAGGTTGAGACGCGGAGTTTGGATTGGAAATTCGTTGTCAGTGCGTGCTATCCTCTCGCCAGCGGTGTCCCATGCAAAAGCGTGCCGGCAGGGAAATGGCGGTTGCACCAGCCAACAGGCGCTGGTCGCGATCCCGCGCGCGCAGCATTTGCCCGCGGCAGCACCTGCGCGTGCTGCCCACCCGCACTCGACCTAGTCTCTTCGCCAGCGACTAGCGGCAGTCTGGCGAAGGTCCTCGCTTGTCTTGTCTCGTCCTCCCGGACGAGTAGAATTCACAGATACCAGCTACCGGGCTGTCCTACGGGCGGAGTGAACGACTCCAGCGGAGCAAATGCAGGTCCTTCGACTGCGTTTGGCGAAAAGCGCCAAACTCCGCTCAGGATGACAACCTCTCTTTCACTCGGGATGACAAATCCTTATTGATCGCTCAGGATGACGGCTTTTTTAGGAGACAAGACGATGACGAAACAAGATTTGCACGCTCAGTACGGACCAAAGCTGATTTGTCCCTTGCCCGGACCCAAGGCCAGGGCAGCAGTCGAGGCGGATGGCCGCCTGATCTCGCCCAGTTACACGCGGTCCTATCCGCTGGTTGCAAAGCGGGGGCGCGGCATTCGGGTTGAGGATGTAGACGGCAATGAGTTTCTCGATTTTGCCGCGGGAATCGCTGTTACTTCCACGGGCCACTGCCATCCCGAGGTGGTCGCCGCCATCCAGAAACAGGCGGCCGAGCTGATTCACATCTCCGGGACCGACTTCTACAATGAGCCGCTCACCGATCTGGCGGACCGGCTTTCTGCCGTGGCGCCCATGCCCGGGCCGCACAAGTTCTTCTACGGGAACTCCGGTGCCGAGGCCATTGAGTGCGCGCTGAAACTGGCCCGGTATCACACGGGACGCCAGCAAGTGATCTCATTCCTGGGGGCATTCCACGGCCGCACTATGGGGGCACTGTCGCTTACCGGCTCCAAGCCCCAGCAGAAACGGCGCTTCTCGCCAATGGTCCCCGGCGTAACACACATCCGTTTCCCTTACGCCTACCGCGGCTGCAGCGGCGGGGCGCAGGAGGAAGAAGCCTTCAGCATGGGCTGTGCGCGGTATATCGAGGAGAAGTTGTTCAAGACCATTCTCGCGCCGGAAGAGGTTGCGGCTATCTTCATCGAGCCGATCCAGGGCGAGGGCGGCTACGTGGTTGCGCCGGACAACTTCCTGCGTGAGTTGCGCGCCATTTGCAACCGGCACGGCATTCTGCTGGTGGTGGATGAGGTGCAATGCGGCGCAGGGCGCACGGGCAAATGGTGGGCCATCGAGCACTCCGGCGTGGAGCCGGACATGGTGTGCATGGCCAAAGGTATCGCCAGCGGTATGCCGTTGGGCGTTTGCATGACGCGCGCGGAGATTATGGACTGGGTCCCCGGCTCGCACGCTTCGACATTCGGGGGCAACCCGGTTTCAATCGCCGCCGCGCTGGCCACAATGGACATTATCGAACGGGAAGCGATGGGCAACGCTGCAAAGATGGGCGAGTTCATGCTGGAGCGTTTGCGGGGCTGGAAGGACAGTCACCCGCTGGTGGGCGACGTGCGCGGGCGCGGCCTGATGATCGGCGTCGAATTGGTAAAAGACAAAGCCACGCGCGAGCCGGCCACGGCGTTACGTAACCGGGTCGAGACCTTGGCGTTCGAGCGGGGCTTGATGATTCTCGGATGCGGTGAGACCTCGATTCGGCTGTGTCCGCCGCTCATCCTCAAGGAAGAGGAAGCCACGGTTGCCATGGACATCCTCGAGGAGGCGTTGACGCTGGTCGAGAAAGAGCATGAGGATGCCGGCGCGCTGGTTGCGGCAACGGTGTAGGCCAGGCTGATTCGAGAAGAAAAATGGGGCTGGCAGAGCGGTGTGCCAGCCTCATTTTAATTGAAAGATCCGTCTTGAGCTGTCGACATTCCCTCAGGGGTTAAAGCCCGGCTGATTCTGTAGCATTTATGTACGGGCTAAAAAGACTGCGGAAAAAGGCTTGAATTCAAGAATAAGATCCCGAAGACCGGATTGAGTCCGTAAAGTTCTGTAAAAGCCCTTGAGTGGCGAGCGTTAGCGAGCCACCGGTTCGATTCCTTAGGATGTTGTTTACCAAGACGACATTCGTCAGGAGGAGACCGAAATGGCTCGCAAGGGACAGGGTATTGAGATTTTGACGGGATGGCAAGCGGGTATCGGCGGCGAGGATTTTCTTCGCGAACTGGTTCAGCGCACCGTGAAGCCGATTCCCACATTCCCACCGCCACGACGATGACGAGGATGAATCAAATATCCTCAAAACCCGGCCCGTCAAGAGATACGCATTCTGAGGGCAAGGTCATCCGAGCGGATTCCAAAGCAGGCGAGAAGCGTTCTAGAAAGTGAATGAAAGACCGGCTCGTATGCCCCGCTGATCTTGTGCAAACACCAGCAGAGAGCCGTCATTCAACAGGAAGGGCTGGTAGCCCTCGGCGAGCAGGTTGCGCACATCGAGCAAGGCTTCAAAGTGCCCGGTTTCATCGCGGCGCAGCCGGAGAGGCTGGCGCACATGAAGGCTGAGGTAGGGTTCAATGGAATCGAGGGCAAACGGCGCAACGCGAGTGACACTGTCGTCCGGCTGCCAACGGTAACTGGCCCGCCACCGGGTACCCGTGCCCTCGAGCGTCCCTGAGAGCGCAAGCGCATACATCTGGTTACGGCGAACGTGGGCTCCAGTGAGTACCTTCCCCATAGTTGAAGGCCTTGGAGAAGACGTTGTGGCAACCGGCACCGGCGGCATCACCAGCGCATCTCCATTGGCATAGCTGAGGCGGACCCGGTTGCCGCCGGGAAGATTGCGCTCTAAAGTGGCAAGCATTCCTGTGGATGAGTAACCCGGCCCCGCTACGCGCATCAAGCCGCTGGAGTGATCGAAAAGCGTGGTATCAGCTACCCCATTACCGGATGCAAAATGCCCCATCGCCTCGATAGCCGGATTGTCGATATTGTCTGCAAAGACCATCACGGACATTTCGGAGGCATCGGTGCGCCGCTCCCAGCCAATCTCTTGGTGGAAACCATGTTCCAGGGCCAGCGATCCGTTGTGGACAGAGAGTTTGGGCAGCCATGTCCCCGCTTCGGTGTCATCCCCATTTTGCGTCCCAGGAATGAAAGTGGCCATTCTATAGCGGATGACCGAGTCGCCGTTCCGCCAGCCCAGGGTGGCAAATGGCAGTGCAGCCGCAATGGTATTGGGGGATTGCCGGGCAAAGCGTGCCAGAACCTGGTTGGACCCCACCTCCACCTCAAATTCGTCACCCAGGTTCATCGTTTCCCAGGTACGTATGGCGGCCTCCGTCAGGTCTTCGGCGCCAGAGCCCTCAACCTCCGGATGGACTGCGATGGCGGCAACCGACTGGACCGAGCCGGCGAATCCCAGTTCCTGTTTGAAACCCAGCATGGACTCCATGCCCGCGTCGGTCTCCGGGGCAAAATCCACGCGGGCCAGCAATTCGCGACTGTTCGAAGGGGTGTCTTCCACTGAGGCGGAGAAGCGCTCACCGCTCTCTCCAAAGGTTCCTTCTTGTCCCGTTGCCATCAAGCGGGCCTTCAACTTGGGCGCTGCCCCGGAGCCATCGGCCACTACAACCAAAGGACCGTCTTCCAGCCAGCGCAGCAATGGGCGATTGGCGGCCGAACGCAGCGTCCAGGCCCAGTCGTCCTTTTGAGCGTTGCCCGAACGAGGCTCAGCCGGCAGCCATTGCATGACTTCATAGAAGGTATTCAAGGTGAGATTGACCAAAGAGTTGGAGCGAACGCGGACATTTTCGCGCAATGAGGGCAGAAACGACGTACCCATCGCCTTGAGCGAGTAGCGCCCCGGAAGCACGCTGGAAATTGTGTAGCGGCCCGCGGCATTGGTATAAACGGTGGCCAGAACGGTCAGGTCCGGACGCAACAACTGCACCGAGATCCCGATCTGCGGTACGCCTGCGGAGTCGCGCACCAATCCCGACACCGATCCTGCGGAGACTCCATGGACTGGAGTGCATCCCCAAGCGGTCAGCACGGCAAACAACGCGATATAGACCCTGCGCATCATCACTCTCGATAGTGACCCGGCGGCGTCCCTGGCAGTACCCAGCGAATCGATTCCTTGCAACTTTCCGAATCTAGTGTCCGGTAAGCATCCTGCACAGAATAATACTATTCCACGACAAAAGGTGCCGATTGCGCAATCTCTTGTTTCGAGATCGCGTCATTTATCTTGATCGTCACCTTGTATTTGCCTGGCTGGAGACCGGCAATCGGCAGAGAATTCTCCACCGTCAACTGGTCGCTATGCGTCTCCAGGTCCTTTGCATCGATTTGTTTCTCAAAAACAACAACTCCCGATGCCGAGTCGGTGATCTGGTAGCTCACCTTGGCCTGGTTGCTCTTGGTAGCCTCATTTATACCCAAGTTGTAGACCTGCATCCAGAAGTTGAGCTGCTGGTTGCGCTTGAAGTTGATGGGAGTGGCCGGATTGGGGCTCACCCGAGGCCGGATGTAGGTGTTTCCAATGACGAAATTGCCACTGCCGATCTCCCGCGAGGAGACAAGGTTCATCTTGTCGGCCAGGATCAGCGTGGATGTGGCCAGTTTTTCATCGTGGTAGGTAGGCACTTCCAGTCCTCGTCCGTAGATGCCCATATGGTCCGGATTATTCTTGTCCTTGATGGCAATATCCAGGCGGTAAAGACCGGGCACCAGGGGTAACGCCTTCCAATAAACCGATTGTTTGTCCAGACTCTTTTCCAGCAATTCGGCCGGTTGTTCTACCTCGACGGTATCCTCAAAGGTCTGCACCGTCTTGTGGGTCAACGTGGTCACTTTGCCCAGGATGTTCACCACGCCACGCGACACCCCGTCCTTGGTCACGAAAGTGATGTCACGATTCTTCATCTGCACAGTCACGGGTACCAATACCGTGCTCTCCGTCACCTTCACAAAATCTGTCCGGACGTCAAAGGGAAAGACCGGCCCGGAAAGCAGCTTGTGCTCGGAGATGAAATTCTCCAGATCCTTGAATTTGACGGGCGGGGGAGCGAAGAGCTTGGTGGCAAGTTCCAGGCGATCGAACTGCTTGCCCTGCTGCGAAGACGATGCGGGGCCGGTCCCAAGGCTTTCCAGGCCACCCTTGAACCGATCTGCCCTCTTGGCCGAGCCCAGCGATTCGTACATGGTTGGGCCAGCGTTGGGTACGTGCAGAAGTGCATCCTTTTCAGAACGATCGATGGTGAAGTGGTAGTCGCCGCACTGGCAGGTATCTACGAATTCTATGTCGATGTTCTCTCCAACACCCTCGAGATAGCGGTAGTGCCAGGTTTCGAAGGGGAAAGTGGAAGTCTCACCGCCGCCTTCCTCAACCGGCCGCTGGTAATTGCCGCCCGAGGGGTGGGATTCGATCGAGTCGGGCTTGCCAAATGAAATATAGATATGTCCGCGATCGGTCTTCCAGCCGGGCTTGCCCGCCGGAAAATGCTCGTTGGCATAAGCGATGCGCCGGTAGTGCTCTTCGCGGAACTCGTTTTCGGGGGAATCCGGATTGGGGTTGCGGCGCAGCCAGAACTGTTCGATGAAGGCATCCCGTTCCTCATCGTTGCTCAGGTTCTTGAAGGCTTTGGTCTCTTGGTCCGAGATGATATAGGAGACGTCTTGATTGAGCCAGGTCTTGTAGGCGCCCTTCAACTCGTTCCTTAAATCTCTTTGGGATCGGATCTTTTCCTTGTCGGAGCGTTCGCGCTTGAGCGGGTCCACCTCCTGCCCCTGGCCGTTGTCCGGCTGTGCCTGGGCGGTGGGCGCCTGCGCTGGCGAACTGCCCGCCAAGGCAAATGGCCCGACTGCTGGAGAGAAAACCAAGCCGCAACCCAATGCGGCCAAAAGGGAAACACTTCCTTTAAACATCATTGCCTCGAAAACTCCTGCGAACTCTTATTCTACGGGTCCTGAAAGGCCCGGGCAAGGCTCCGCGTTGAGTGTCCCGCCCATTTGACGTGGGAACGTGGCCAAGGTCATTCAATTCACTGTCCCAGGGATGATTTTTTGCTGCCCATCCTCCCGGTTTTTGAGACCAGCAGGGTTGTTCATTCGTCCAAAAAACAAGCGCCGCCTTTCCGTTTGTTTGATTTTCACCGTTTTTTGCCTCTGCCGCAGGGGGATCTCGGCAAGGTTCTTCCGGGGCGAGATTTCGCCCTGAAGGCGACCCCGGCGGGGATCATCGGGGAGCGCAAAAAACAAGTTTCGCGGCCTTTGGGAACCGTACCCGCGGCATTTGCGTAAACTGAAGACTGAGAGATCTGGAGCACGCCCGCATATGAAGAAGATCATCCTGATTGTCCTTGCCGTACTGGTTGCCGCCGGACTTGTGGCCTTCATGGTCTATAAGCAGCAGTCCGGCTATACCAAAGTCCTCACCGCCAAGATTGTGAAGCAGGACCTTGCCACCATCGTTAGCGGCACCGGACAGATCAAGCCAAAGACCTACGTAAACGTCGGCGCCACCTCCTTTGGCCGCATCACCCACTTCTACGTGAAGGAGGGTGACCTGGTGAAGAGGGGTCAGACAGTGGCCACCATTGAGAGTGTCCAGCAGGCCGCCTCCGTTTCCGGTCAGGAAGCAGCCATTGCTGCGGCCAAAACCGACATTAACTCCTATCTGGCGGCGGAAAAGACCGCCGAAGCCAATGTGGAGCACGCCAAGGCCGATCTTGAACAAAAGCGGCTGGATTGGGAGCGCGCCCAGGGCCTCTATACCGCAGGCATTATGGCGAAGCAGGACTTCGACGCCAAGAAGGCAGCCTACGACACCGATATTGCCTCGCTGGCCCAGGCTGCGGCAGGTTTGAACCAGGCCAAGGCGCAAACCGAATCGCAACGCGGACATCTGCAGACTGCGGTAGCAACACTGCGCGTCAATCAGGACCTTCTCAATAAGACCTTCGCCACAGCACCCTTTGACGGCATTGTCACCAACATGCCGCTCCGTGAAGGTGAGACGGTCGTCGTCGGCATCCAGAACGCCGAGGGCTCCACGCTCATGACCCTGGCGGACATGAGCGTGATCACCGCCGAAGTGAAAGTCGACGAAACCGACATCGTCAATATTCAGATGGGTCAGCCGGCCGACGTCACCATCGACGCTCTGCCAGGCAAGGTCTTCAAAGGTCACGTCACCCTGGTCGGCGACCAGGCTATTCTCCGCTCTACCGGCATTGCCACATCCCAGTCCACCACAGGCACTGAAGAAGCCAAGGACTTTAAAGTCGTCGTTACGCTGGATACCCCCTCGGTCGAACTCCGTCCAGGGCTGTCGACAACCGCCAAGATCACCACGGCGCACA
>PLZC01000103.1 GCA_003151985.1 Acidobacteriaceae bacterium | reverse complement strand
AGTACACCTACGCCATCGGCGACAGAATCATCGTTCCAGCCGGCGCGCGCGTGTATGGCCAACTCCAGCAAGCCGATCGGAGTGGACTTGTCAGCGTGAAGTTCGACGAGATCGAGCTCCTCGATGGCGCGCGGGAGAAGATCGACGCGATCGGAACCGGGCTCGATTTAGGACCGATCAAAGGGAACGTCTCCGGGATGAACACAGGCAAGAACTTTCTAGTGCGCGCTGCATCGGGGATTGGCTCGGTTCTTGCCGAAGTGGCGGGCAACAATTCGAGTGCCGCGTTTTCTGAGGGCGACATGCTGCGGGAACGGTTGGCCGAGAACATCGGCACTGCGGGCGATTCCGAAGTCATGCGCCTCAATGCCAACAGCCGCGTGGTCGTCTCCGTGCCCGCCGACACCAAGATCTACGTCGTGTTCACCAAGCACCAGCAAAGCCCTGCCGAACTTCACAAGGTAGTCGCCACGGGCCAGTAGATTGCCCGCAAAACAAACACTTCCTCTCTTCGCCCTGGCCCGCGTGCCAGGGCTTTCTGTGTGCCGCGGCGGAATTCCGTTCGCGAACCGCATATTAGAGATTGATGGCAGCAGGCTTTGCACCATCGATCACAGATCCGTCGTATCCATTCCTCCTGCGCCTGTGTAATCTCTCCGCCGGGCGAGTGTCGTTCGTGTTTGCAGAGGCCGCGTTTGGGTAAAGATCGGTCCAATTGACCCAGCGTGTGGTTGAGGCAAAATCGTTCCCGATTGCTCAATCTTGGAGTTGAGTCAAAATCGTTCCGGATGACCCACTGTGCGGTTGAGCAAAGTTGGCTCCCGTTGACCCGATTCGCGTTTGAGGAAAGATCGGTCCGTGTGACCCAGTGTGCGGTTGAGGCATCTTCGATCCCGATTGCTCATTTTGGAAATGAGCAAAGATCGACCCCGATGCCTCACTGTGTGCTTGAGGCAAAATCGTGAGAGGCGCGCAATAAACCCAGCCATCGTGCCGGCAACATCCGCATGGGATCATTCCGCCTTCAGCAGCCTGAGCCTACCAGCGCCTATGAAGGGATCAAACGAGGCTTCCCGCAACGCCTGCAGATATAGGTATGCTCCCAGTTCCAAAGGAGGCGAGGATAGACCTCACGGTTGTAGCGGGCAAGCCTTCGAAAACTTAGGAGCATCCCACCAATGCACGCGACACCGAGAAGCAAGAGAATAGCGATTGTGTTTCCCAGCGTTGCAGCGGACTTGGAATGGTTGAGAATGCCAAAAATACCGACGAAGCCCCAAAAAAAAGTAAAGCATATCGGTATCGACGCCAACGTCCGCGAATCGCTGATGCGCGGAACCGAAGATCTCTGGAAGCGCCTTCGGGATGTGGTCGCCCACGTGGTCGACCGGCTGAACGAGCCGGAGTCTCGCTTCCACGGTTCCTTGGTCACCAATGTTCTGGACCTTGTGGAAATATTGCCGCGGCTCAACGTCAATGGCGACGGAGACCTCAACCGCTTTGCGGAGCAGGTCAAAGAGCGGCTGTGCAACTACTCCGCTCAGGACCTCAAGAAGCATGACCTGTTGCGCGTTACGACGGCCGCCGATGCCGCCAACATCGTTGCCGAAATGGATGGGCTGTTGCGCAGCCGCGAAGCAGCGGAGACCGCTCAAGGCCCGAGCGCCGACGACATTTTCAACCGGATGTCCGCGTACATGGAGGCGCCCGCAGCGGCATGAGACATGAGACACCAACCTCACTGCGCATTCAGAAGGCTCGCACCTCTCTCGTCCTGGACCATCCCTTCTTCGGCTCGCTTTTGTTCCGGTTGAAGGGACGCGAGTGCCGGTCGATTCCCACGATGGCCACGGATGGTGTGTCGCTCTTCTACAACCCTGATTTTGTTGAGACCCTGAACGCGGCGACTCTGGCCGGAACCTTGGCTCACGAGGTCATGCACCCGGCCCTTCATCATCATGTGCGCCGATCTGGGCGCGATCCGAAACGATGTGGAATCTAGGCGTGTGACTTCGCCATCAATCCCTTGCTCGTTGACGCAGGCCTCTGCGCTGCCCGAAGGCGTGCTTATCGACAACCGCTTCCGTGGAATGAGTTCGGAGCAGATCTACAACATGCTTGAATCGCAGTCGGAGAGACAGCAAGACCCGGGCGATGAGGATGGGGACGACGAGTCCTCAGGAGAGGAATCGAAGGACGAAGCATCAGGTGGCGGCGATTCAAACTCGCCTTCCGCTCCTGTAACCGAAGGCGGAATTGGCCAGGTCCTCGATGCGCCACCGCCGGACGAGGAGACCCCAACCATTGAAGAACAGGCGAGGGAGTGGGACGTGGCGGTCAACCAGGCCACAACGGTTGCCCGGCAGGCGGGCAAGGTTCCGGCCGGCCTCAACCGGACCTTGGAAGGGGCGGCCGAGGCTTCGGTCGACTGGCGGGAGATGCTACGCCGGCTATGGTCGGATACGATACCGGCAGACTATAGCTGGATGCGCCCTAACCGCCGCCATGTCTGGGCAGGTCTCTACTTGCCGGGAGTGGTACGCGAGGGCGTTGGGGACATCGCGATCGCCGTCGACTGCTCCGGTTCTGTGAATGCGCGGCAACTCACACTCTTTGAGGCCGAGGTGCGTTCGATTCTAGAAGGCCAGCGGCCTCAGCGTGTGCATGTCTTGTACTTTGACGCGACGGTCCACAAGGTGGAGACATACGAAGCCGGCCAGCCCGTCCACCTTAAGCCCGTCGGGGGCGGAGGAACCGAATTTGGCCCATGCTTTGATTGGCTCGATGAGCACGGGATTTGGCCGCAGACCCTCGTCTTTCTGACTGATCTGTATGGCTCGTTCCCGCCGTCCGCTCCCGGCTATCCCGTGCTGTGGGCTTCGACCGGTAGCCAGAAGGCCCTCTTCGGCGCGGTCATTCCGATGCAGGCTGCCTAGTCCCAAGGGCCTAGAGCTTGCCGTGCGTCCCCAGTGGCAAACACAAATCTCGATCTCACCCCAGTCGTTCGATGAACGCCCCAAATGGTTTTCGGGGAGGAGGCTCTCTGTGGATCAGACTTATCGCATTTTCACGGACGGCTCCGCGATTGGCAATCCCGGCCCAGGCGGATGGGGCGTCGTCGTAATCCAGGGAAAG
>PLZC01000287.1 GCA_003151985.1 Acidobacteriaceae bacterium | reverse complement strand
CGGGAGGCCCTTGTATCTGTGAATGTAGCGACAGTTAGATGATGTCGTAGTGGGGGAACCGAGGCATCGGTTCCCCCGCGGGCGGACGGCTCCCGTAGGCCCTCTGGTCTGATCGACCGATTCTGAGCCCAGGGACCGCTGCCCAAGTCACGCACGACCGAACAGTCGCAAGACTTTCAATCGCACATACAAGGCAGGTTACCGTGACAAGGATCATTTGTGGAGTGGATATTGCCTCCAGGTCTCTGGAGGCGCGCGTCGGCCAGCAAGGCGCGACCGGCTCATTTGCTAACAGCCCCGAGGGCATCGCTGCGCTGGGGGCCTTCTGCCACGAGCATCCGGTTGAGCTGGTGGCCATGGAAGCGACCGGTGGTTACGAACAACAGGCATTTGCGCAGCTGTCGGAGCAAGGCTTGCCGGTAGCCATTCTGAACCCGCGCGCGGTGCGTCAGTTCGCCCAGAGCATGGGCTCACTTGAAAAGACCGATCTCATCGACGCGGGCATGATCGCCTGGTACGCCGAAGTAAAGAAGTCGCGGCCGGTGTGCGTGGCCCCGGAGAGCCAGCAGCATCTGCGTGCGCTGGTCACGCGCCTGCGCCAGCTCACGGAAATGCGGACAGCGCAGCTCAATCAGCAGCGGCTGGTCACCGATCGCGCGGTGCAGGCCTGGTTCAAAAAGCTTCTGGCCGTGCTGGGGCGCCAAATCCGCGATCTGGAAAAGCGTATTGCCGCGCTGCTGGACCAAGACCCGTTGTGGCGGGAACTCGATCAGGCCTTCCGCACCATCAAGGGCGTTGCCGACCGGACGGTGGCGCGGCTGATGGCGGAAATGCCGGAGATCGGCACGCTGTCGAACAAGACCATCTCCAAGCTGGCGGGCGTGGCCCCACTGGCGAACGACTCCGGCCAGCATCAGGGCAAGCGCGTCGTGCGTGGGGGACGGGCTACGGTGCGCGAAATCCTGTTCATCGTGGCCAGCGTGGTGGGCCGTTACGAGCCTGACTTCATCGACTTCCAGCGACGACTCCGCGCTGCCGGCAAGCCACCCAGAGTAGTCCGCATCGCGCTGGCTCACAAGCTGCTGGTGCGGCTCAATGCCAAGGCCCGAGAAACCCGACTGAGGATGGCAGCTGTACAACCGGACCGCATGACTTTGGGGGTGGCAACCGTCTAAGGCATACTGACACCAGCCGGCGAAGCGGAGGCGGGCTCTGGTGGAGACCAACCCGTCGAGGAATAGCCGGCTGCGACTCATCCAGACCGATGAGCAACGGGGAGCGGGCGCTGCGTCTGCTCCTCCCCTTACATCGGGAAGAAAGATCGCCCATGCCTCAAAAAACTCACGCAACTGCCTGGATCCTACGCAATACCGGTTGACAAGAACAGACAGTCGCTCAGGAGAGCCGGCCAGGAGGCCGGCGCTACGGTTTTGGGCAGGCTGTGAGAAATGCGCGCTAGTGGCCGGCGCCGGTGAGCGCTACCGACTGGGGCGACGCAGCCGCGTTATCGACAATGCTCAATGTCGCAGTGTAGGCTGCCACTGCCGCAGGTTTGAAGGCCACATACACCGAGCAGGCGGCGGCCGGAGCCAGCGTCGCGCCGCAGGTATTCAGCTCAACGAAGTCCGCAGCGCCGGTGCCGGCGAGCGTAATCGAGGCCAGGTTCACGGTAGCCGTCCCGCTGTTGGTGAGGGTCACCGCCAGCGCAGCGGAGGTTGTGGCATGCAAGGTTGCCGGGAAGGCCAAGGTGGTCGCGCTCAGCTTGAGCGTGGGCGCTGCGGTTCCGGTTCCGGTCAAAGTAACTGTTTGCGGCGAACCGGCGGCGTTGTCTGTCACGGTGAGTGTTCCAGTAAGCGCTGCCGCCGATGCGGGTTTGAACGCCACGTAGATGGAGCACGAAGCGCCGGCAGCCAGCGAGGTTCCGCAGGTTTTGATTTCCACGAACGAGGTCGCGTTTGTACCGCCAAGCGCGATGGAACTAATGGTGGCGGCCGCGGTGCCCGTGTTACTCACCGTCACAACCTGGGCGGCGCTGGTGGCCGCGGTCACCGTTGCAGGGAAGGCGATCGAAGCAGGAGTCAGCTTCACAACCGGGGCTGCGGCAGCGGCGCCTGTGCCGATAAGGGTTACCGTTTGCGGAGAGCCGGTGGCGTTGTCGGCGATGGACAGCGAAGCCGTTAATGCACCCGCGGCCGCCGGTTTGAATTCCACGGAAACCGTGCAAGTGGCCGCCACGGCAAGCGACGTTCCGCAAGTTGTGGCCGATTTAAGGAAGGATGTAGCGTTCGTGCCGGTAACGGTCTCTGACGTAAGTGTCAGGGCCGCTGTACCGGAGTTCTTCACAGTGACGAGTTGTGCTGCGGTAGTCACTCCTACGGCGGTGGAGGCAAAGCTCAGACTCGTTGGCGTCAGTGTGACGGCAGGTGCGGTGACGGCGGCGGCCCATGCATTGACCAGGTTGGCTACGTTGAACGAACCAAGGCCGGTGGTCAGATCGTAACCGGCGGTCGCGTTGTAGCCGCTCAATATGCCGGCGGCATCGGTTGTCACGCCGGTCACGCAGTTTGGGTCTCCTTTTTTGCAGTTCATGGCGTTTGTTCCCGTTGTGGTGTCAAAGAAGATGCACGCGTTGCCGGCGGCGACAGTATTCGAATTGCAGGATGCGTAGTTCTCCTTCGCGGCCAGTCTATAAAAGACGGGATTGGCCAGGCCCTGCTTGGCTCCTCCCATTTTTTGAACCACAAGGGCCATAATCCCGGCCGCCATCGGCGAAGCGGCGGAGGTGCCGCCGTTCTCCTGGTAAACGATGGAGCCCGGAGTGGCGTAATTGCAGGGGTGCGCGGCGGAGGCCTGGCAGATCAGCAGGGCGGTGCCTGGAATCCCCGTATTGTCCTTATATCCGAAGCCGTAGGAAGCGAAGAGGGAGATGTCGGGCAGGTCGCGCTTGCCGTCGGCGGGAATGCCGGCGACACCGGCTTGCCAGGTGGGCTTGGCGTATCCCCCTGAACAGCTTGCCGGATTCCAGGTTGTGCTGGTGGAGGTGCTGGAATTGACGGTGCATTTGCTGACTCCACCGCCGCCCGAAGCCATTTCAACCAGGCCGGGAAGGGCGGTAATCGCCGCGTTGCAGAGCGCCTCGACATTGGCGTAGCTGGTGTACACGTTCAGGAGAATCGGGTTTGAGCAGGTGGAGTTCCAGGCCATCTCGGGCATGTAGCCCTTGGCGGTAGCTCCATGCACATCCGCAGTGGTGTTCCAATAGGTGGTGTAAGGATGAGTTGCGGCGACAAACGGCCACTG
The DNA here is from genome assembly GCA_003151985.1 of Acidobacteriaceae bacterium. Classification (GTDB taxonomy): domain Bacteria; phylum Acidobacteriota; class Terriglobia; order Terriglobales; family Acidobacteriaceae; genus Telmatobacter. Next base: position 7,453 of record PLZC01000287.1, on the reverse strand, counting down.
CAAATCGGTTCCGCCCACAGCGGTCACATAGGGGCTCGAAGCCTCCCCGCTGACCGCAAGGCCCAGGGTGTCTCCATAAGGAGGGGTTCCATCCTGGGAAGTGCAGGTCGCCGATCCCGAGTCTCCAGCGGCTGCAAATGAGCTGATGCCGGCCGTCGCGGCTTGCTGGAATGTCTGGTTAAACAAAGTGTTGCCGGCGGTGCCGAGTTTGAGTTCGCATTCCCCGTAGCTCATGGTTAGAATCGGCGCGATCGCGTTGTTCACAATGTAGAGGATCCCGGTCGTGACGCCGTTTGTCGTAGCGGTATCGACATCCGAAACCAGCACAATCGACGCGCCCGGGGCCGTGGCCGATACCATCTCCACATCTTCTGTATTTTCTCCCTGGCTGAGCGTGAGCCCCGGATCGGTCCCGCTGTGCACAGTCGTCACGGTGGTCGCGGGCAGTCCAAAGGAACTGCGATAGGTGTTGATGTCGGAGGCGGCAACGTCGCTGAGGGCCACGATGGCCACCTTCACGCCTGTCCCGTTGATCGGCGTGGCCGCCTTCCAAAGCGGCAGAATGTTGTAGATGGCGGCTATATCGTAAGGGGTGAGGTCTTCGCGCTGGTAACCGGTCGTCGGGTCCACCCATCCCAACTCCGGCTGCACTCCTCCCGGAGTTGTTTTTCCGGTATACGAGCCGGGCGCACCCAGCTTCAAGCCATTCGGTAGAAGAGGGGTGGGCTCCAGCGCACCGCCGGTAGCGGGCGGGTCAGGCGGCAACACCGTGTACGTGCCCGTCTTCAGATCGCGCTTTACGAAAGCGCCTGGGTGCGAAAAATGCTTGGGGAAGAAATCGTGCAAAGAAGCGATGCCCGTGACCACCGGCGAAAGCGCCGCCGGGATCTGGGGATCGCGGTCGTTGGCGAGGTGCATTTTGTCCTCGGCCATGTAGTTGTGCATCTCCACGTGAAAGGCTGACTCCACGTTCGCAACGGTCCCGTCAAATTGAATGTAGACACGCCCCTTGCCCACTTCGTGAATCTGCAGGCCGCGATTCTGAAGCCAGTTGGTGACCGCAGCTATGTCGGCATCGGACGGGCCATAGAGCTTGCCGAACTCCTCGGCGTTCAACCAATGGTGGAAGTCGGGCGAGGCGGGGTCATACTGCCGCTCGTTGAACGCGGCCAGCGCCGCATCCTGCTCCGGGCTGCGCTTGAGCACTAGCACCACGCGCTCGAGGAGCTTGTTGGAGTCAACCCGGCCCATGTCGAACTCCGCGCGCGCCATCGGATGTGTGTTCCCGGCCAGCTTGACCCGCTTTGCATCGTCTACCTGCTCCATTACGCGATCCGATACGTGCGATGGAACCGCTTCGGTCTCTGCCCGCTCGCCGGAGAGGTTCGATTTCTGCGCTGTTGCGGGAATCGCCATCGCTATTCCCAGGACCAAACCAGCCAAAACTTGAGTGAATCTGCTAATCCGCATTGCCGTCTCCCTCTTTGGTTGGCCGCGGATCTTGCGATTCCGGCAGCTCGGTTGAGTGGGCTCATCCACGTTTTATCAATGGCTGCCGCGCACAGTTTCCTTTGTCGGCAACCGGGGAATAAAAGGCTGGCAGGGCTCTCTCACCCAGGGCTCGGTAATTCAATGACCCGGATGAAAGCCAAACCTGTTCGAAAGCGTCTTACCAGGTAGCCGCCTTCACTCAGAGGTGCGAAAAATTCGGGGAAGATGCCTCAATCGGCGAAACGCGCCCCGTCAAATCTCCCGGAAATGGACGCTTGACTGAGCACATAGCAGCACGGCAAGGAGCTTCAAAACGATCATTTGGCGAATCATTTGCCTTCCCATTTTTTATGAATCCCTTTGCGGTTCACTTGAGACGGCGCAAAGTCCGCAGAAAGTGACTCAATTATTCTTGGGGTATCGATTCCGGGGTCGGGGAAGCGAAAAGTTACGGGGCTTGAAAGGCGGCCCAGGGGCTGACTAGACCTCAAAATGGGCAGGTTCTGAGCGAACGGAGTAATCTTGCAAGCGGAAACCGGAGAAATCACTCGGCTTCTGGCGAAGTGGCAAGGCGGCGAGGACTCAGTCTTCGACCAACTGATGCCGCTGGTCTATCCCCATCTGCGCCAGGTTGCCGCGGCATACGTTCGCAGGGAGCGGAACCCGGATTTGCTGCAGGCGACAGCTTTGGTCCACGAACTCTACTTGAAGCTCTTGAACCAAAAGAAGGTCGCCTACGAAGACAGGCGGCATTTTTATACCTTCGCCGCCAAGGTGATGCGCAGAATCCTCATCGATCACGCTCGCGGAAATCAGGCGCAGATGCGTGGAGGCGGAAGCATTCACGTCCCGCTGAGCGACGATCTCCCGTGGGTGGATGTCGGCAGCGAGGATCTTCTCGAACTCAATCGGGCGTTGGATGAACTCAATGCGATTGACCCCTACAAGGTGCAGCTTGTGGAATTGCGCTACTTCCTCGGCTGCACCTCGGAGGAAACCGCCGCACTGGTGCAGAGCTCGAAAGCAACGGTCGATCGGGATATGAGATTTATCAAAAGCTGGCTCTATCGCCGCCTTCATCCTGAATCCGGTGCAAAATCCATCTAGTACCTGATTCATTTCGCCTGCATTCTCCGCATTCCTAAATAGAGTGAGTTCCACCTCAAAATCCCGGAAGGTCGGTCACCCCATGGTCAATTCTCCTGAGATGCTGTCACGGATCGAAGCAATCTTCAACGAGGCCCTGGCGTTGCCGGAAGGTGACCGGCGGGTGTTGGTTGAAGCGCGTTGCGTGGGAGATGCGACACTCTTCGGAGAAGTCTGTTCCCTGCTCAAAGCAAGCGTTGAAGAAGAGTTGACTGCCCGCACCCGCCTTCGGGAATCGCACTTTGCTGCTATTGCCGGGGAAGAGAAGCGGCGTGTCGGTGCATATGAAATTGACCGGCTGATTGGGCGCGGCGGCATGGGCGCCGTGTACGTCGCTCATCGCGCAGACGGCAACTTCGAGCAGCAAGTCGCGATCAAGTTGATTGATCTTCCTCTAGCCACCGACCTTTTCAGAGAGCGATTCCGGCTCGAGCGCCAAATTCTTGCCGGGCTCAACCATCCCCTGATTGCCAGACTGCTTGACGGCGGCGTGACCAGCGAGGGAGAGCCATTCCTGGTCATGGAATATGTCGATGGAGTGCCGATCCATCGATTTTGCGAGGACAATCACTTGTCCATTTCGCAACGCCTCATTCTTTTCAAGCAAGTGTGCGAGGCCGTCCAGTTTGCCCATCAAAACCTGGTGGTGCATCGCGATTTGAAGCCGGACAACATCCTGGTGATGGCAGATGGCACGCCCCGGTTGCTGGACTTTGGCACGGCAAAGCTGCTCTCACCATCGTTGGACGGACCGGGAAGCGAGTTCACCCGTCAGGGATTTCAGTCGTTCACACCGCAGTATGCGAGCCCTGAACAGGTGTTGGGCAATCCGATTACTACAGCGTCAGATACTTACTCGCTTGGGGTGCTCCTTTATCTGCTAATAACGGGCGTACTTCCATACGAACTGAAAGAATTCACAACCGCGGAAATGATACGCGTGATTTGCGAGGAGCAACCGAAAAGGCCTGAGCGATCCGGAGGCGGGGACAAACGACTCGATGCGGATCTGGAGGCGATTGTGCTGAAGGCTCTCCGCAAAGAACCGGGAGAGCGATATCTGACCGCGGTTCAACTGGCTGCGGATGCGCAAGCGTATCTCGGCGGGCGCACCGTCACGGCGCGTCGCGGCACCTTCGGTTATCGGGCGAGCAAATTCATCAGGAGACACAGGGTCGCGCTTGTTGGCGCCGCGTTAGTACTCGCCAGTTTGACGGTTGGCATAGCAGGAGTGCTCTGGCAGTCAAGGTTAGCCAACGTGGAGCGGCGCAAGGCCGAAGCTCGCGCAGCAGATTTGCGGCAGCTTAGTAACAGCCTCCTGTCTGAGCTCGACGAGGCCATCAAGGAACTTCCAGGCTCCACCGGTGTGCAACGCCTGCTGGTTACGCGTGTGCTCGAACATCTCGATCGAATGTCAACGGACTCTTCCGGCGATCGGCTGATTGAACTTGATTTGGTGAATGCGTACACCCGGTTGGGAAACATCCAAGGGAATCCTTATGACCAGAACCTGGGTGACCGGGACGGCGCACTCGTCAGCCTGGATAAAGCGCTTGCTATTGTGAAGTTGCTCTCAGCTTCGGCGACTCTGGATCGCGAGGCGGTGCATGCAATGGCGTCGGTACTTCAAGCCCGTAGCGAAGTCCTGTGGGGTATGGAAAAGACGCCGGAAGCTGTTGCGTCAATGCGGGCAGCCACGGCGGCCTTTGAGAGGTTGGTCGAGGGGCGCGATGCAACTCCTGCGTTGATCTCCGAGGCCGCCGCTGCGTACGGCACACTGGGCGATGAACTGGGTCAGCCGGGCACCCCGAATCTGGGCGATGTTGACGGAGCCCTTGTTGCTTATCGGAGACACATCCAGCTTGATGAACGCGCGCTCGCGATTGACCCCGACTTCCCCCGGGCACGGCGCGGACTCGGCATTATCTTGCTCAAGATGGCCAACATCGTAGTTGATACCGATCCAGCCCAGGCTCTGAGCATCTACGAATTGGCCGAGAAGCGATTCGATGCGCTTGCAGAGTCGAAACAGAGCGGCCTCACTTCTCAACGCATGCGCGCCAATCTTCTGCGAAAGGAAGCCATGGCGATGCGGGAATTGGGAGAGTATGCCCGGGCAGTCCCGTTCTTCGATCAAGCTCTAGTCATGCAGAAGCGGATTGCGACGGCCGACCCTAAGGACACACGCTCGCTTTTCGACGTTTATGTGGATCTGACCCAGGCTGCTAACAATTACGAGGAATCCGCCGATCCGGCACTGGTTGCTCCTGGAATCCGACGACGCTATCTAGCTCCGGCGGCGCCTCTTTTGAAAGAGGCTGAGTCGGTCGCACTCCAACTACTGAAAGACAATCCCTCCAACGATGACTGGAAGTTGCAACTGGCGGATGTTCAGGTGCGCTTAGGCACCGTTGAGCAGACCCTCAATGCCCCAGGCGATTTCGCGGCGCTCTCGGCCAGAGGACTTGCCATGCTGAAGGAATTGGCGGCCAAGCACGCGGATTCTCTTCTGATACTTGATTCGGAAGTGTCCGCTCTTCTGAATGTAGAGCCGTTGACGCTTCGTGAACCTTCATTGGCCATCGCGTGCGCAGAGCGAGAAGCGCTGCTGACCAAGCGAAGGAAACCGGGAGTGCTGCTTTCCGTAGCCCAGGCGTATCGTTCCGCAGGTCAACCGGAGAAAGCGCGCGCGGCCGCTAGCGAGGGACTCGCTTTACTCCCGGCTGCGACCGCAGGAACTCCGGTGCCGCGCATTCGAAAGCTCCTGGAATTGGAAGAAAGACGCTCGCGATGAAGTGAAGTCCAAGGTCTGCCAAGGCCAAATATCGTTCTCAAATTGCCGAACGCCCGTCGCCGTGAGAGCCCTGCCACAGAGCCTCCGCCCATACACTCGTGCCTGAGCAAGACCATCTTCCGGCCGCATTGTTTGACCTCATCTCCGCTCCCTTTCTTTTGCGCCAATTCACCCAGCTTTACCTCTGCCGTTCCGCCCGCCCACGAGGGCATCTTTTACGAAGGTTTTATTGGCAGCGCTGGCCAGAGTGGAAGAGGTGGAGGAACTGGATTGGGCCTGCGTGGGGGCCGTCGGCCCGCTTAGCTAGCAGGGTTTGTTCCCCACAACTAGCAGCGTCTGAAATTGCGGAGTTTCCGGCTCTTTATGCACCACGGAAGTCTGCACGCTGCGGAACCCCGATTTTTCCAGCATCGCCTCCACTTCCGTCTCGCTGAATCCAAGCCATTCGTCGGCGTAGAGTTCGCGCGCTTCTTCGAAACGGTGTTTCACCAGGTCGAGGATTACGATGCGACCGCCCGGTTTTAGAATTCGCCAGACGTCTTCGACGGCACGCTCCGGATGCAAGGCATGATGCAGCGATTGCGAAAAGAAAACCAGGTCCACTTCACCGTCGCCGATAGGAATCTCTTCCATATCCCCCAGCCGGTATTCCACGTTTTCCACGCCATGGCGAAGCGCCTGCTCGCGCCCCACCTCGATCATCTTCGCCGAACTGTCCACCGCAATCACTTTTTTGGCCTGCTGCGCCAGCAAAAGGGCAAAGGCTCCCTCGCCCGCGCCCAGGTCGGCAATCACCATCGGCGGCATCAGGCGCAGAAGGGTCTCGGCGAGGCTCTTCCAGCTCTTTCCCGGAACGTAATCCCGGCCCAGCCGACCGGCCACGCTGTCGAAAAAGCTGCGCATCTTGTCTTGCCGCTTCTTCAGCACGCTGCGCATCGCCGCCTGGTCCGGACCAGATTCGGGGATATCTTCTCTCGCCTGCTTCAACAGTCCGTCCAAAACCCCACCCCCACTTGAGGTGGCGGAGTTTGTGAGGCGATAAAGATTGCTCTTGCCCGTGCGGCGGTCCTCCACCAGTCCCGCCTGCTTCAACTGCGACAGGTGGGTCGAGATGGTGCTCTGCCCCATCACCAGAATTTCCTGTAATTCGGCAACGGAGAGTTCCTCACCGCCCAAAAGCAGCAGAATCCGCAACCGGTTAGGGTCGGCCACCGCGCGAAGTGTTTTTACGATTGACGCCATACGCTTAATCTGATACATATCAAGATATCACGATGTGACGATATAAGGAGAATTGATGGCAACCCCAACCCTCGAAATCACCAATGTGGAATACAAAGTAGCCGACCTGGCTTTGGCCGAATGGGGCCGGAAAGAAATCACCATCGCCGAGCATGAGATGCCAGGGCTGATGTCGATCCGCAACAAGCACGCGGCCGCCAAACCCCTGGCCGGTGTGCGGATCACCGGTTCGCTGCACATGACCATTCAGACCGCGGTGCTGATTGAGACCTTGACCAGCCTCGGCGCGGAAGTTCGCTGGGCAAGTTGCAACATCTTCTCCACGCAGGACCATGCCGCCGCGGCCATCGCCGCCAGCGGCGTTCCGGTCTTCGCCTGGAAGGGCGAGTCGCTCGAAGAGTATTGGGATTGCACCTGGCGCGCGCTCAGCCACAAGGGCGGCAAGGGGCCGCAGTTGGTGGTAGACGACGGCGGCGACGTGACCCTCTTGATCCACAAAGGCTATGAACTGGAAGAGGGCGACAAGTGGGTCGATAGCGCCTCCGGCAACCACGAGGAGCAGGTCATCAAGGATCTGCTGAAGAAGATTTATTCTGAGGACCCAAAACACTGGCACAAGGTGGTCAAGGAGTGGCGCGGCGTCTCGGAAGAGACCACGACCGGCGTGCATCGTTTGTACAAAATGATGGAGCAGGGCAAGCTGCTGGTTCCGGCCATCAATGTCAACGACTCCGTCACCAAATCCAAGTTCGACAACCTCTACGGCTGCCGCGAATCGCT
>PLZC01000264.1 GCA_003151985.1 Acidobacteriaceae bacterium | reverse complement strand
GCCCGAGGTGTGGCGCAAGAGATCGCGAATGGTGATTTCCCTCTGAGCGGGAATCGAATACGGCTGACCGATGGCCGGTTTGACCAGCACCTTGGGATTCTTGAACTCCGGCAGATATTTCGAGATGGGATCTTCNNAGCATGCCCTGGGCCTTGAACCACGCCACATGGCCGTGACGAACCACCATGGTGACCGCTCCCGCGATCTCTTTGTTGTCGATGCTTTTTCCCACGGCGGTCGCGATCCGTTCCAGCCTTTGCGGCGAGAGACCAACCGATTCAGGCTTGGCGGAAGGGATATCCTGCGCCGCGGCCGCTGCAACAACAAGCAGCGCGCAGGCGACTACAGAAATACTGAGATTGCAAGAAAAGGCGTGACGACCGTGCATCGGATGATCCTCTTGTGCTTGGATTCAACCAAGCGATCCAGTTCTGGAAGGTGGGAGAATTATATCGCAAACGAATTTCCGCGATTCCGCCCGGCTATCTCTATTTGTTGCCGGGAAACTTCGATTATGTCACCGTCAGAATCAGCGGGGTTTTACAATCTGCGGAAAAACTCCTTCTTTGGGCTTTGTAACAGGTCACGACTTCANNGGTACGAAACCAGGCCACGGCTATACCATTGCCCTGCCATCTGCATCAGCCCGTGTTCCTCAATCCCGCCGAGATGCCGCTGATCGTTGCGGCAATCGCGCGGTTCACCTCCGGCGTATCTTCTCCCGCGCGTTTGCGGCGAAGCATGTCTATCTGGATGAGGTGCATGGGGTCGACGTAAGGATTGCGGAGCTTGATGGAGCGGGCCAACACCTGGTTGCTTTCGAGCAATTCGGATTGCTGAGTCACCGCCAGCACGGCGCGCACGGTGCGGTGGAACTCGGCCTCGAACATTTCGTAAATGCGCTCGCGGACACAAGTATCTTCGACCAGCGCGGAATAAAGGCGGGCCGTGGCAAGGTCAACTTTTCCCAAGGCCATTTCGACGTTGCGCAACAGGTCGATGANNGCCAGGCTCGGAGACGCGTTGCGCCGCGCCGGGCGTGAACCTATCTTGGCATGCTCCAGTTCACCTACAGGCGTGGACTGCTCGAAGTAAGTGACAACATCCGGGTCGGCTAGTATATAAGTCCGGTAAAACTCGAAGGCAATCGCTGATAACTCATCCAGAGCTGCCTCCCACTCCAGCTCAAGTACCCCGGTGAAGTGGCCCTCAGGGTCGCGCGCGTTCGGCCGGGCCAGCGCATCGAGCGACGCGGCGATCATCAGTTCGAGATTGCNNTTGAAGTTCAGCACTTCGCCCTGTTCAGTAATCCGCAATTGGCCGTCAAATGAGTCGATGGGCTGGGCAAAGATAGCTCGATGCGTGGGACCGCCGCCGCGGCCTACAGTTCCTCCTCGCCCGTGAAAAAGGCGAAGCTTGACGCCGGCCTCGCGGGCTACAACGTGAAGATCGCGATGGGCGCGGAATATCTNNCGCCGTCTTTGTTCGAGTCGGAGTAACCAAGCATAACTTCCTGCCAGTTATCCCAACTGGCCACGAGGCTGCGATAATCCGGGCGGCTCCATAACTCGCGACAGATTGCCGGTGCGCGGCGCAGGTCCTCGATCGATTCGAAAAGGGGAACGGGCATTAGGCCCGGGTCGTGTCCAGGCCCGTGTCCAGGCCCTCGCCCTGAACCCTCGACGCGAACTCCGCCGAGGCGAGCAAGTCGCACCACGGCCAGCACGTCGTCAACCGATGCGGCGCCGCTGATGACATATTGGCGAATCGCTTCAGGTGAACAGCCGGACTTGACCTCGGCGACTACGCGGAAGGTTTCAAGCACAGAAGCGGTTTGTGCGGAGTGTGCACCGGGCAGCACCGGGGCAATCGTGTCGGCAATGGCCTCCTGCAAGGCTGCGGCATGTACTCGCGCATGCTGGCGGATGTCGAGTGTATGAAGGTGCAGACCAAAGGTTCGCACTTGGAGAATAAGTGGATCGATGAGCGTTCGCGCGATGCGCAAACCGCAATTGGCCACAAGCGAATCGCGCAAGGTCTCGAGGTCGTCGAGGAATTCATCGACCGAGCTATAGGCAGGTAGCACCTGGGCAAGCTTGTCCTGTCCCTGGGTTAGCGTGTAAGCCATGACTGGCATTGTCGCGCCGTCTGGGCCGGAGTGATCCATCGTCCTTTGCACCCGCGCTTTGAGGCAGATGGCGAAGCGGCGATAGTATTCGAACTCGTATTGCTCGCCGAATACCTGCGCCTCCGGGGTGCGCACCTGGGCCACATAAGCGTTGAGCCGCGCCAGCATCGCATCGCTCACCGGGCGTTGCTGGGCGCTGGTTGTGAGCAGATCGGTGATTTCCTCGAGTTGATGCTGGTAGTAGAGCAGCAGATGGCCGCGCGCAAGTTGGATTGCATCGCGCGTCACTTGCGGCGTTACATATGGATTACCATCGCGGTCGCCGCCGATCCACGNNTGATTTCGGCCAGCACCAATTCTTCAAGCCGGGCGAGGTCCTGTTCGGGCACGGGAATGCGGTCCAGCGTAGCCAGAAACTCCCCGATGCGGCGTCGCTTGAACATGACGGAGCGGCGAGCCACCTCGGTGGGGTGCGCAGTAAATACCGGCACGATGAGGATGCGCTTCAGCCAGTCCATGGCCTCGTCTGCCGTGATGCTGACGCGGCGCATCTCGCACAAAGTACCAACCAAGGACCCGCGCTGGCGGCCGGCGTCACCGCTCAATTGGAGGGCGATACGGCGGCGTTTGCGGTGGTTAGTCTCAGCCAGGTTGATCAACTCGAAGTAGAACGCAAAGGCGCGGGTGAGCAGGATGGCGCGCTCGACGGGCAACGAGTGCACCAGGTCCAGCGCGGCTGCGGCCTGGAGGGCAGCTTCATCGAACTGGCCGTGGTCCTCCGCATCGCGGCGGCGAATTGTGCCCTGTCGCAGCGCTTCAACATGACCGAACAATTCCTCACCGGCCTGCTCGCGGAGCACGTCGCCGAGCAACATGCCCAGCGAGCGCACATCGCGGCGCAGCGGAGCTTCCTTCAATTCGCCGGACTGGGCTTCCAACTCCGCCAGGCGTTTGGTCCAACTCTCCGGATTCCACAAAAGGGTCATCGTGTCTCGATTATGCACGATGGTGCACATAGGGGTTTCGCAGATTTTCGTCCAGCTAGTTATTCACTTATTACTCTTGGCATTCGGCTGCATTCGGCGATAATCTGGCAACGATGGGTTCCGTTCAAGACTATAAGACGGGCAGAAACGATCCTTGTCCTTGTGGCAGCGGCAAGAAGTACAAGCGGTGCTGCCTTTCGGGTCAACCCGTGCCCAATGACTCCCCCTGGAGCAGGCAGCGCGACGCTTCCGGCCGGATTACCCCGGAGTTGCTGGAAGTTGCCACGCGGGAGTTTGGCGACCAACTGCTGCTCGCATGGGCGGACTTCAACCAACTTGCAATTCCGGAGCCGCTGGATAAGTTCCCGGATGAAGAAGGCATCTTCAGTCCGTACCTGATATTCGAATGGGACCCGGACGCATCGGTCCGGAGGCGCGACGGGCGGCCCAGGGCGGGCGCGATCGCGCGATCCTACCTGCAGAAGAATGCGAAACGGCTTTCTGAATTGGAGCTCCTTATTCTCGATCAGGCGATCTCGCGTCCGATCAGTTTCTATGAGGTTGTCCGCTCGAGCCCGGGCCGAAGCTTGGTGTTGCGCGATCTGCTGATTGGCGAGGAAACGGAGGTTGAGGAGCACTCCGCATCGCAAACGCTGCGGCCGGGACACCTGGCTTATGCGCAAATCTGGGTTCTGCCCGAAGTGGCCACATTGGGCAGACTTGCGCCGCGCGCCATTCCGCCGGACAGAAAAGTGGAAATCGTCGGACTTCGCATGAAATTGCGGCGAAAGATCGCGAAGCAGAACCGGGAGCTGTCAGCTACCGATTTGGTTCGATACTCGGAGCAGATTCGCACTGTCTATCTGGACATTCGGGACGCACTCCTCACCCCGCCAAAGTTGGCCAATACCGATGGCGATTTGTTCGTCTTCCACACACTTTCCTTCCGAGTCGGATCTGCCCAGTTGGCTTTCGACGCGCTGGCTCCGCTGGCCTGGGGCCTGTCGAAAAAGGACCTTCTCGAGGGTGCTGAACTGAACGATGACGGATCGTTGAAAAGCGTAGAGATCGATTGGAGGGTGAAGGGAAATCGGATGCACAAGACCTGGGACAACACGATCCTGGGTCGCCTGAAGATCTCCGGGCGGTCGCTGGTCGCGGAAGTCAACTCGGAAAAACGCGCCAAGAAGATTCGCGAGGAGATTGAGAGGCGGCTTGGGCTTCATGTTACCCATATCGCGACAACTTTGAAAACGCCGGAGCAGATGCTCGAAGAGTCGAAGCATAAAAGGCGCGGCCACTCAGACCGCGAGAATGCCGAGGTTGACGATCGCTTCGATCCCGAAATGAGTCGTGCGAGCCAGGTGATGTTCCAGGAGGAGGTCGAGGCGTGGGTCCACCAGAAGATTCCAGCCCTCGGCGGCCGCACGCCGCTGGAGGCCGTTGCCGATCCGGATGGCAAAGAAATGGTGGAAGGACTTCTGCTGGGCTGGGAACGCAAATATGAAGGGCCTTTGGGACAGGGAATGATCCGTCCCGACTTAAATGCTGTTAGGCGGCTGCTGAAACTTCCCGTCTAAGATGGGATGGCGTTGACGTAAGTTGAAACGGCCCGCAAGTCCCTGCGTGAGATCGATGTTACTGAATGGCGCCCTGCCCATCTAACTGCGCCATCAGGTCTTCCCACTCTTCGGTTAGTGAGGTAAGTTGGCTCCGTAACTCCGCGGCAAGGTCGCTGAGCCGCTGCGTTTCCTGGGCGGAGACATAGACCCCCAACTGCTCCTCGGTGTGCGCAATCGAGCCTTCGATGCGCGGGATCTCTTCTTCCAGAAATGCGCACCGCTCCTCCATCTGTTTCTGCTTGATTGGATTCAAGCGGCGGGGACGATCTCGGGCGGCTCTTTCAGCTTCATCCGAGGCGATCGTTGATGCAAAGGCGCTCCCATTGACGGCCGGCTCCAGCGAGTTTGACTTGGTTGCATGCTCGGGAGCCATAGCGCTGGCGACCTGCGCCTCTTTCCAACGCAGATAGTCCTCATAGTTGCCCTCGTGGCTGGTTACTGCGCCGTTTTCCACTTCCAATACACGTGTGGCCAGTCGGTCAATAAAGTAACGGTCGTGCGAGACGAAAACCACCGTGCCGGAAAATGCCGCCAGCGCTTCCAGCAGTACGTCTTTCGCTCGCATATCCAAGTGGTTGGTGGGTTCGTCGAGCAGCAGGAAATTCGATGGCGAAACCAGAATCCGCGCCAGCGCGTAGCGGTTGCGCTCGCCGCCGGAGAGAACCCCGAGAGGCTTGAAAACATCGTCGCCGCTGAAAAGAAAGCAACCTAAGAGCGAACGCAGCGCCTGCTCCGGCACCTTGTGCGCGGCGCTGCTAATGTCCTCCAACATGCGCGACTCGCCGTTCAGAACCTTGTATTGATCCTGCGCGAAGTACTCGCTGACGACGTTATGTCCCAGGCGTACCGTGCCTGCTGTGGGTGCTTCCGCCCCGGTGAGGAGGCGGATCAGCGTCGACTTGCCCGCGCCATTGACGCCCACCAAAGCCACGCGATCGCCGCGCTCAATAGAGAATCGCACACTGCTCAGCACCTGTTTGGCCCCATAGCTCTTTGAAAGCCCCTCCGCCTCGACCACCATGCGGCCGGAAGGCGGTGGCTGGGGGAATCGGAAGTGGATCACAGGTTCCTCTTCCGGGATCTCAATGCGCTCGATTTTTTCCAGTTCCTTGATGCGGCTCTGTACCTGCTTGGCCTTGGTGGCCTGGGCGCGGAAGCGATTGATAAATGATTCGAGGTGTTCGATCTGCAGGCGCTGGTTGCGGTAAGCTGCTTCCAACTGCGTGCGGCGCTCATCCTTTTGACTTAGGTACTTGGTGTAATTCCCCTGGTAGATATTGAGCCGCTTGTTCCATATCTCGACCGTGCGGTCGATGGTCACATCGAGAAAATANNGCCAGCAGCAGTTTTGCCAGCGCAATGCGCATCTGCCAGCCGCCGCTGAATTCGTCAGTCTGTCTTCCCCAGTCCTCTTTGCCAAAGCCCAGGCCGGTAAGCACGCCGCCCACTTGTGCGTCGAGCGCATAACCATCCAGAGCGTGAAAGCGCTCCTGGAGCATCGAATAGCGCTCAGCCGCGGCTTCGTATTCAGGCCCGGCGTGGTCCAGGGCGGCCAACTGCCCAGCTAGGCGTTCAATCTCGCGCTCCATGTCGCGCAATTCATCAAATACAGTCAGGCACTCTTCAAAGACTGTGCGCCCCGCCAGCGCCAGCCCCTCTTGCGGAAGGTACCCAATGCTCATGCCGCGCGTTTGCTGAACGGAGCCGTAGTCCAGAGACTCAAGGCCGGCCAGCACCTTCATAATTGTGGATTTGCCAGTGCCATTGGCCCCAACGAGGGCCGTCTTCTCTCGCGATCGAATAAGCCAGTTGGCTTCGAGGAAGAGCACCCGCGGCCCGAACCGCTTCCCGGCATTTTGCAGTGAAAGCATCTACATCCATTTTCGCAGAGTGATGCCGGAAGGCTGCTGGCCGGTTTTCACATCGTGACGTAAAACGAGCGCTGCCGCACCAACGGCAGGTAAGATAAAGTCATCAGGCTTGCAAGATGAACAACCGGGCAAATGAACTGGAATTGATCGCCGCACTTCTGCGTGAGGAGAGTACGCTTGCGCTGGCTACCACCGATGGGCAGGGGGAGGCGTGTGTAGCACCGCTCTTCTATATTGCTGACGAGCAGTTGTCCCTGTACTGGCTTTCTTCAGAGGCCAGTTTGCATAGTCAGAATCTCAATAGGTCGCCGAAAGCGACTGCCGCCGTTTACCGCCATGCCGATCACTGGAAAGACATTCGCGGTGTGCAGATGGGCGGCCTGGTGACAACCATCAAGGAGCAAGAGCGGCGCAGCATGTTGCTCAAGGTATATTGCGAAAGATTTCAGCTTGGTGCGATCTTTGCACTGGTCGTGAGCCAAAGTACTTTGTACATGCTGCGGCCCAGCTACTTCAGGTACATTGATAACTCTCGAGCATTTGCGCAAAAGTTCGAAATTACCATCCAGGGAAATTCTGATTAGGTCATTGTCTTGAAGCGCACGGGCTTTACAGGCTGAGAAAAAGCTCCATTTCTAGGGCCTTGTAACAGGGCACGACTTCAGTCGTGCCAATAAGGGCGGTACAGACCGGGCAGATACTTT
>PLZC01000311.1 GCA_003151985.1 Acidobacteriaceae bacterium | reverse complement strand
TGGCGGATCTGGATGATGAGCCCGATCAAGCGCCGTTACCAATCGACCAGATTCTGAAAGCCATAACCCGATTATTGGCTGGATACAGTTACGGCTTGATTCTCACCCATGGCCCAAAGGGCGAATACACACGTCACCGCCGGCATGAGGAATGCTGCCGAAGCGTGGTTGAACTTTGGAGATCGGGCAGCATCGCCACAAACCGTCTGTGGCTATTTGCTTACGAAGATGGAGGACACGCGTACTTGCCTCGGGTTCGCGACGACGCGGATCGGAGGGATATGTTGCCAGAGAACGCCTGGATTGAAAAGCGCCGGCTGATTACCGATGTCTATGGGTATGGACCAGAAAGTTGGGAAGCACAAGCAACTCCGCGAGAAGAAGGATTCTGGTGCTTTGACTCAGCACAGGCAGCAGCAAAGCGTACGGCAATCAGGGGGCAACAATCGTGAAAGTACTCGTTTTGAGCGAATATCCGGCGCCGGCGGCAGGCTTGGCCCTGCAAGGTGAACTGTTATGCAGGGGCCTGCGTGAGATGGGCGTTGACGTTCACCCGGTTCACTTGGAATCGGACTTGGAGAAGGAGTGGTACTATCGCTGGTTTCAGCCGGATATCGTGGTTGGCGTGGGGTTCTGGGGCCATCTTCCGCATCTGGTTCTGCACCCGCAGAAGTTTGGGATGAAGGCCGTGCCATGGCTCGTGGCCGATGGCTATATCGCGCAATACCGTGAAGTGCTGAATGCTCTGCCGCTGATCCTCGTCACCTCCAACTGGGTGAAGGAAGTCTATATCCGGGATGGCATCAAGGGAGACAACATTGTGGTGCTTCCCGTGGGTTGCGGCACGGACCGCTACGCGCCGCACAGCCGCGATGACTTCAAAGTCCAGGCGATTCGCGAGGCTTTGGGAATATCGGAAAACCAATTGATGGTCCTGACCGCCGGCGGCGACGGCGCTTCAAAGGGCGCTCAGGAGGTCATGCATGCGTTGGCGCTGATCGATAGCGAGGTCCCCGATTGGAGATACGTCTGTAAGGTTTGGCCTCAACCCCGTACTGACCAACAGAATCTCATCGACCTCAAACTGGCAGCGGATTTGGGCATAGGAGAGAAAGTCATTTTCTCGACAAATGTTGTGTCGCAAAACTTCATGCCCTACTTATTGTCCGCCTGCGACATCTACGCTGCGCCTTCGCGGCTGGAGGGATTCGGCATGATTCAGGTTGAGGCGAACGCCTGCGAAAAGCCAGTGATCGCCATCGATGCCATGGCATTTCGCGACACGATGGTCCATGGCCAGACAGCATTCCTGGCGAAAGTGGCAGAGGAAAGAAAAATCACCGAGGCACTTTATGGCGAAGGCCACGCCTACCAGAAAAGTCATCGCATCGTGTTTCCAAATCCGCGGACGGCTGAATACCGAGCCAGCGTGCCAGACATCGCAAAGTATCTTCTTCTGCTTATGAAGGACAGTGCTCTGCGGCAGCGCATGGGAGAAGCGGGTCGAAAACGCGTGGTCGAATTATTCGACTATCGCCAGGTTGCCAGGAGATTTGTTGAGATCGTTTCCGACCGATTGGGTATTCAGTAGAAAGCAACGAGGCGCGAGTGCTCGCTCCCTCAACCCAGCACGCCAGCGAGGAGTTTATGTCCTTCGACGATAAGTCACGAATTGTTATCGAGCAGGCCAAAGAGGCGGCTCTTCAAATCCTGCTGCATAACGCACAGGGACCGTTTGACGGACTGCCTCGAACCGCTGGATGGGGATATCCGGAACCGTACACCCGGGACCTGATGATTTCGGCTCTCGGCTTTCTGGCAACTGGCAACGAGCAACTTGCGGACGCCCTGGAACGCACACTGGTAGCGCTTGCTAATAATCAGACGGCCCATGGCCACATTCCATCCCTCGCTCACGATCCAGATAACCGCGGCTCCAGCGATTCGACGCCGCTCTTCCTCTTCGGGCTGGCTCTCTACAGAATATCGACGAATCAGCCGGAATTTCTCTGTGAGGCAGCAAAGAAGGCCCTGCGGTGGATGCAGTACCAGAGCCCTGATGACAGGGTGATGGTGTGCCAGTTGCCCACCAGCGATTGGCGCGATGAACAGTACGTGATGGGGTATGGACTGTATGTGAATATGGTCGTCTATGCGTATCTTCGCCTGTATGGTGACCATGAGTCCGCCGAGCAACTGCGCGGATTGATGAGCCGTCTGGAAGTCAGCGGGGAGCAAAAGAAAAGCTATGAGCAAGAGGCTCTTGTGGAGCCAACCGCGCCCTACTTCGGGCTTTACTCGTACAAGATCATGAATAGCGACCGCTTCGACCTGCTTGGCAACAGCCTGGCAATCCTGACCGGAATTGCTTCGCCTCAATGGGCTGCAAATCTGCTGACATGGATAGAAACCGAGTGTGAGGCCATGCGGGGACATGGGGAACTTGCCGTGGATTTGCCGCCCTGTTTATTTCCGTACATTCAGCCCCATCATGCGGATTGGCTGCCCCGATACGAGCGCTATAACCGGCCGGGAGACTATCACAACGGGGGAGTGTGGCCGTTTATTTGTGGCTTCTACGTCTCGGCGTGCGTAGCGGCAGGGCAGGTGGATCTGGCGGAGCGAAAATTGTTGGCGCTGACAGAACTGGTCAAACCATGGCATGAAAACGCGGCGGAGTGGGGCTTTAACGAGTGGATTCACGCTCAAACCGGTAAGCCCAGCGGCCGGGATTGGCAGACGTGGTCGGCGGCGATGTACCTGTACGCTGCTGAGTGTGTGCTGAAGCGGGGCACACCGTTCTTCAGCGAAATGCGAGAAGCAACTACGACCACTTGAAGGTGAATAGGGCAGAGGTCGAGGGGTTGTTAAGGGTTTGATAAGCGTTCCGCAGGGTCTCCAGGGCTCCGAAATTGGCCATTCGTGCCTTCTGTTTTCTATCAGTTACCAACCACCGGGGATCTGTCACGGCAGAAGTCGCAGGTTCGAGTCGCGTCGTCAGCGATGGCGACCGGGGTATCGGTTTAAGAGTGCCAGGGATCAGGGCTGCTAAGGGAAATCAACGGAGGGTCTGCAGAGTAGATCGCCCACGATAAACTTGCTTATCGTTGCCTATTCCCGCCCTTGACAAATCAGAGTGACGATTCTAAGTACGGTTGAGGTGGATGAGTCTTTCACCGAATTCCCGTTCAGTACCTACTCAATTTCTTTCCTCACTGACGACATCATCCGGCTGAGATACGTATCCATCGATGGCCAGCTTCGCAAGATCATGGTGGTGATCAAGATGCGGGGNNGCCAAGGATATTCGCGAGTATGAAATCACGTCCAAGGGAGTGGTTATCCTCGGCAAACGCCTCACAAACTATCAGGGTCTTATCAGCGGAATTCCCAAGCATTCGGACCGATCCGACCCGCAGGAAGAGCCCTCACAGGAGCCGCGAGTCGGGAGTAAAAGCTAAGGAAGCACGAACGAATCCGGATTCAATGCCAATCATGGGCTGCGTTGGGTGTGCGGGTTGTGCTGATCGTGGTACTGATCCTGATACTCCGCGCCCGCAAGTAAAAGCTAGTTGTCCAGGCGCAATCTGTGTCGGACAACATTGCAATCATTCCACTCCTCACCGCAACCTTCGTGCGACCTGTTCATCAGGTTGCACAAAGCCGGTCACGGCTTAATCCTGGCGAGTCCAGATCGGATTGTCGGGCGTGTCACTTTTGCAATAGCGAGCTTCCACAACCTGCTCAACGCCGATGCAGATTGAAATCTGCGTGCCGTCAGTGATCCGCACCAGGACTTCCCGACCGCAGAGCGCGTCGTCACAAACAGCCAGTTTCGCAACCGGGAAATGGGCGCAATCGGCAGGTGCATAGATCGTCAATATCATTCCGCCATGGAACTATATTGACGTTGAGACATTACGATTGCACACTATGTTTATGCCACGCACTCGCATGGACGAGCTGTATGCACTTGCCGAAGAGCATGATGGCCTGCTCGCGTCTAAAGACGCGCGCGCCTTAGGAATCCAAGACTCTGTGCTGGTTCGGCTCGCGCAGCGTGGCCGGTTGGAGCGAATGAGCAGAGGAGTCTACAGGATTGCGCATTTTCCGGCAGACCGGCTTGCCCAATACCGCGAAGCTGTCCTGTGGGCACAGGCAAGTCAAGGACCGGAGCGCATCGCCCTGTCTCATGAGACGGCACTGCTGCTCTATGGAATCTCGGACGTGAACCCAGCGCGTGTGAACCTCACTGTTCCGATGTTGGCGCGGCTGCGGCGGGAGCATCCCGAATGGATCGTGATTCATCGGGCCGACCTCACGCCGCAGGAGATCATCCAGCATGAGGGAATGCCGGTCACCTCTGTCGAACGCTCGGTCATGGATGTTCTTTCGGCAACGCATTGGACGGACATCGCCCGGCAGGCCATCGCCGATGCGCTCCGAGAGGGACGGCTCAACGCGGCTCAGGCGAGCGGCCTTCGGAAGCGTGTCAGCCGCTCGGCACATGGGCACTAATTTTTGTAAGCCTGATGGCTCTATTCATCCTGCCCATCCTGCTCTCCCATCCATTCCACAAGCTTTTGTTGCAGCTCCTCTTTGCTGGGCAGGTAGAGCTGGTATTCGCGGGCGTGGATGTTGGCGTCTTTGGGAAGGGTAATCTCGACCAGGGCGGAGTTCTTCTTCTTGCAAAGCACGATGCCGATGGTGTGGTTTTCCGTTTCCGTCCGGACGAAGCGATCAAAGTAGTTGACGTACATCTGCATCTGGCCGAGGTCCTGATGCGAGAGCTTGCCAATCTTGAGGTCGATGAGTACATAGGAGCGCAGCAG
Source organism: Acidobacteriaceae bacterium (assembly GCA_003151985.1). Classification (GTDB taxonomy): domain Bacteria; phylum Acidobacteriota; class Terriglobia; order Terriglobales; family Acidobacteriaceae; genus Telmatobacter. The sequence goes on along the minus strand of PLZC01000311.1, from coordinate 3,464 downwards.
CCGGTTATAGAACACGAGATCGACGAAGAAGTGCTCTTCGTCGAATGTGAACCGCTTCTGCCGAGCCTCGAAGAGGAAGCCCTTGCCCAGCTCAAGCAGGAAGTTTTCAATGTGGGTGACAATGGCCGACTCCAGATCGGACTCGGAGTAACGTGCCTTTTCCTCAAGCCCGAGAAACTCCAGTACATAGGGGTCTTTGAGCAGATCCTGCGGTTTGGTGACCTGCTGGCCCTGCCGCGCCAGGTCGCGGATTGCCTGCTTATCGCGGCTGAGGGCCAGGCGCTCATAGAGACCGGCTTCGAATTGGCGCTTGAGTTCGCGCAGCGTCCAACCCTGCTGGACTGCCTCGATCTCGTAAAAGCTGCGTTCCTCCTCTTTGAGGGTGATCAGGAAGACGTAGTGCGACCAGCTCAGGGCGAAGGGCTGCTTGGGAGCATTCACCATCTCTGCGAATTGGTCAGACTTTGTCTGACTAATTCGGGCAGCCGTCAATTTCCCAGACACTGTGTGGGAAGTTGGTGCTTCCGTGGATTGTCCAAACGCTATCTGGACAATTGGAAATGAGACAGATTCGTCAGACACTGTCTGACGAATTCGAGGAAGTCGCCCTGGATAGGCCAGGTAGAACCCGCGCATGTACTTGAGGTTAGTGCTGGAAAATCCGCCCCCAAATTCCTCGGTGAGCCGGGCAGCCAGCTCATTTAGAATCTCTTTCCCGTACCCAGCACGATCCTTCCCCCGTTGTTCCTGCTCGACAATGCGACGGCCAATCTCAAAATTCGTATATACCTGCAACAGATCTACGCCGCGCGCTGCGTTCTGACGAGCCGACAATACAAGACTGCGGATGCCTTCGTAGAGGGGAGTGGAATCCCGGCGTGTGCTCACTGTAGCCCCCAAATTCCCTGCAAGATTTTGGCGCTCTCGGCATGGAGCGCGGCGCTCTCATCAAGTATATGATTGCGGTAGTAGGCGAGATGCTTGCGCACAACCAAGACATCTACGGCGAGGGCCGCTCATGGAGCCGGCGCCGAAGTTCACGAACCAAAATTCTCGGACCGGCAATTCCCGGAAGCCTGTGCAGACAGCGCGAACCCCAAAAAACCCAATGAGCCGAGGCCAGGGCCAACGAAGTAGTGAAAGCCCGTGGTAATACAATTTCCGTGTGGTAATAAAAAACAGGGAATTTGGGTCAATTGAGTGCGGTAAGGGCGCTCTATGCGCTGGGTGCAAATTCATCAAGTGGTTGACTTGTAAGGTTGTATCAGCATTATCAACGACTTGCTTGGTAATATGGCGGAGAGAGTGGGATTCTCTGACCAAAGCCACAAAACCCCAGTAAATATTGAATGACGTAGCTTATTGTCGTGCGATTGTCGTGCAAAATGGGTAGAATCCGAAGAATGGATTGCAAAGCAGTCACGCTAATGATCCGTTACAAGGATGATGCCGGAATTTGGAGGCGGTCGCCTGCTGCCCGTGGAGCAAACGGAAGGGTAAAGCCAGGTCATGCCCTAGTCAACGGGGAGGCAATCCCGGTCGAGAACGGGACGTATGACTTGCGGCATACGGTCGACCGCAAGACAGTCTACTCGCCCGCGGGAAAGCGGGGAGCGGTTGCCGACGCAAAACGGACTCAGCTGGAGATTACGAAGTCGATCGTAGCGCAAGCGGCGGGGAATCCCGACATAGAGGTCGTTGAGAAAACCGACCGAGCAACTCTCAAAGACACAGCTGCGGCATACATCAAAGACGCGGAGGGCCGTAACGCACATGAAGCTGCCGATAAGGCACGACTGGTCACAATCGAGTTCAAGGGGCTCATGAGGCGGAGGAAGAAGTTCCACGTCGATCAGATTGTCCGGGATGACTTCTTCTTTTACCATGCCGCCCTCCGAGCGCGCGGATGTGCGGATCGGACGGTGGCAAACGGCCATGAGAGGTTGGCTTCGTGGTTGCGATTCGGCGGGATCGATAAGAAAAACATTCCACCTACTCCCAAGTACGAGGATAAACTCCCGACGATTTATACGTCGGATCAGACTCGGGGAATGCTGGCAGCAGCAGATCCGTATATGAGAGTTTGTATTCTCCTGGGCTTGAAGTGTGGTCTCCGCGACCAAGAATTGATGCACCTTGAGTTCAGAGACCTCAATTGGGAGGACAAGACACTTAGGGTCCAAGCGAAGGAAGAGTGGGCGTTCTTCCCAAAAGCATGGGAGCAGCGTGATATCCCGATCTCCGATGACCTGCTGGAAGAACTGCACTGTTGGCAGAACAGGCGCGAAGGGCAGGCAATCGTGCTGGGCACCAAGAATCGAAAGCCCAACACCAAACTCCTGCGAACGCTGAAGAGGTTGGTGTATCGGGCCAGCCTGAACTGTGGACGCTGCGATAGTTGCCGGAAGCTGAAGGAATGTCAGGAGTTCACCCTGCATCGGTTCCGGCGCACCTACCTGACAACACTCCTTCGAAATGGCATTGACATTCGAACGGTTCAAGCATACGCAGGCCACAAGGATATCGCCAGCACCATGCGGTATCTGACACCAGCCTCGGGCCCGGAGGCCCTGGCGAGGCTAAATCGCGTGAAATGGTAGGGATCGATAGAGGAAAGTCCGGCGCTGCAGACGCCGGACCGGGTTAAGCGGCCATCCGGTGTTCGTCGATCCAAGCTCGTATCTCGTCTGGATCGAACAAAACCCCTGAGTCGAATTTGATGCTCGGAATTCGACCGCCTGCGGCCATTTTGTATACGGTTTTTACCGACCGATGGATTGAAGCCGCGACTTCATCGGCAGCAATCAATTGGGGCAAGTCTGAGGTAGCGCCCGAACGGCAGCGGCTACGGGTTGAGGTCTGACCGCTCGGACGGCAGCGGTTGCGGGCTGAGGTTTCGCCGACCGAACTGGATCGACTGCTTGTTGATCGTTCCTTCAAACGCAATCCTTAGGTGCGAGATTGCCGGTTGACCACACGCGCGCATAGGCGCTCTCGGCAGGACCGGCCGGCCCTGCTGAACGTGCTCTACCACGGTGGCCATGGGCAGTGTACCTTGCCCGCCCGGCTTCTACTTGTGTCAGGTTGCACCCTTGGACAGAAAGACGACATCAGGCGAACCACCTAGTTTCAAATATAGTTAGACAACCCGAGCCAGCAGGGCTGTGGCCGCGCGATTTCGTCCACTCCGACTTGAACCCTTACCGTGGATCTACAGGCTCGTCTTTCGACCTGGCTTTCAGTCATAATTATTGTTTACATGACGTCGCATGGATTCATCCTTCTTATATGTGGACCACGCGCGTCGATGTTGGTACCGCCAGCCCCATAGTACTAGCCCGCCAAAAACCACTACCAAAGCAATCCAAAAATAAGTTCGCATCACTTCAACACCGTCCCCTGATTATCGCTCAAACCTGGAACGGCTGTTCTTGCCCTCCTCAGGGATCTGGTCGGAGAGAGTG
>PLZC01000445.1 GCA_003151985.1 Acidobacteriaceae bacterium | reverse complement strand
TGCAGCACCGGAAAAACCACGTCGAGCATGGTAGCGGTGGGACGGGCATTGCCCACGGCAAGCGACTGGCCGACGCCCACGGCCGGCTCAGGCGCCATCAGCGTAGGAATGCCCTCTTGCAGCAACTTGGCGCCGGGCGTAGCCTCCGGGTCGCCCGCCCTCAGCCGTCGCGCCACCGCGCTTTCGCTGCCCTCCANNACTTCATGCTCGCCGCTGCGCCCGCCAAATAGAATCCCAACGCGTAGTTTCTTTGCCATTTCGTTTCTATTGTCTCTCAACAGGCCGTCCGGCATATACTTGCTCCGCAACAGGCGCGACCCACCAGTTGCAGTTTCTTGGAGCGCGAGGATAATCAAAGAAAATGCCGATCACCAGGCGTGACTTTGTTGTTGGTTCTTTGGCCACATCCGTGGCGGGAAAAATCAGCGCCACTCACCTGACCTCCCCGATGCTTGCCGACGATCTCTCCTCCCAGCCGATAACCGGCGTGAAAGTTGGGCTCCCCGTCAAGCTTGAAGACAACCAGGGAGATACCTGGATCGCTGCCTGGGCTGCCGATGACAATCTCTACTCGCCCTCCGACGATTGTTCGGGATTCCGCAAGGCATGCAACTCGAACGTAGCTTTCAATCGCATTGAGGGAAGCGATCCGCTCCACCTCACCGGAACCACTATCAACCCCATGTTGGAATACGGGGTCGCCAGTCAGGCAGGTCCGGATGGATGTAATTGGAAATCGACCGGCTGCATGTGGATTGACGGAGCGCTTTACCTCTGCGTCTCCCGCCATCTCTACGGAGACGACAGCGGAGATATCAAGAAGCGCCAGACCGCGGAGAACGCAAGCATCATCAAGAGCACCGATCTCGGCAAGACCTGGACGCGCACGGCACAGCAGAACTACGACCACTCCATGTTTCCCGGGCGCCGTTTTTCAACCCCCTACTTCATTCAATATGGATATGGCCACGATGAATCCGTCGCCGATAACTCAAATGAGTATGTCTATGCCACATCGAACAACGGCTTCTGGGACTGCGGCGACGACATGGTCCTCGGCCGCGTCGCGCGATCGAAGCTTGCCCTTCTCAACGGCAAGGATTGGGAATATTACATCGGCGGCGACGGCATGAAGCCGGCCGCGTGGGCCTCGAATATGGGGCAAGCCAAACAGCTTGTTGTTGCCCCGGGCAAGTTCGGGATGACCGGCGCCGTTTATCTAGCCGCCCAGCGCCGGTATTTCATGATCGCTTGGTATTATCCCGCCGGCGGCGGAAAGATGCCCGGAGCGGGCACGCACAGTGTTTGGGATTTCTACGAATCTCCGCGCCCATGGGGTCCGTGGACGCCAATCAATTCCTATGAATCCACTCCGGCAGGTTTATATTCGCCTGAAGTTTGTCCCAAATTTCAGAGCGGCAATCATATAGTCGCGATAACCGCCGGTTACTGGAACAGCCCGCCAGACTACCGTCTAACCATAGTTCCGCTGGAACTTGAGACCCGGCACGGTTGACCCACGCTCACGGCTGGCGCCTCGACCTGCTTTCGGCAATACTAACTAGAATTTGGAGCTTCGATTTGGGGCCAAGCAGTTACTTGAGAGTGATGTTTAGGCGGTCTGGCGCACAATATCTTTAGCAGCGTCCAAGATCCAAAACACACTCGGGGGAAATCAGGTTAGTCGAATCCACCCCGCCTCCGCGCGCCCTCATGGACCCTCGTCAAACCCATAGCGAGTCCGAAGAATAAAAACTTCTCGCGTTTTTCCACTTTTTCACCCGTAGCCTGTTGATAAGTCGATAATAATGATCAGTTTACAGATTTATCCTAAATGAATATCAACTTTGCCCGGCGACGGGAGAGCGATTCGAGTTGAGGAAAGATACATTCCCTCCGGGGCTAAAGCCCGCGCGTGTATTGCGGTGTTTGCGGCACGACTAAAGTCGTGCCCTGTTACAAACCGCCGACTCTTCACTCGTGCCCGAGCAAGGTTGATATTCATCTTATCCTAATTAACTAACCGGTAAACAAAACTCCTGGATTTCAGCCTGTTTTGAGCCGGTTTGAGCCAAAAAGCCCCACTTTGCGCCAAAAACATCCACCATTTGCACCAATCAGATGCGTCTTGGGAAAGCCTGCTAACAGCGGATTCCTGCTTGGGCCAGTGTCTCCTTCAACCCCTTCATGCTGATCCGCGTTGAGGCCTCCGGGGTCCCGGCGCCCCGCCAGTGGGTTTCAAGGCTCACGGCATAGCGGTAGCCGTCGTGTTGCAGAGCTTTGAACTGCCCCACCCAATCCACGACGCCTCCGCCCACCGGCGCCCATTCGGGTTTGCCGTCCGGCTTGCGGATCACGTCNNCCCAGTTGAGCATGAAGTTGGACTCTGGAACGGCCGCGAGCGTCTCCGCGGCCTCCTCGCCGGTTGCCGTGTTGCAGGCCATTTCGTTCTCCAGCACGAGAAGGAGATTGCTCTTTCCGCAGGTCTGCGCGGCTTCCCGCAGCTTGCGGTTGATAGCGTCGCGATAGGGCTTCNNTCAAGCCGCCAGAAGTCGAAGCAGCGAATGCGATCGGTGTGGAAGGTCTGCGCAAGTTGGATGCAGTGCTTGAGCAGCTCGTCCTGCTGTTTGAAGTCGAACCCGGCATGAAACTGGTCGTGTTGCGGGCTTTCCTTGGAAAGCGGCGCGCCCGGCCAGTCGGTCTTGAAGAGCGGGCTGGCGATATCAGTAACCCGCAGCATGTACTTTTCCAGAATCAGCCTTGCCCGTTCCACTTCATCCGGTTTGAGCTCGGTGACGTTCTTGTTCCACATGCTGCGCAGTTCGATCCACTGCAGGCCGAAGTCCCGCGACGCGATCGAGCAGGCCAGGTCGAAGTCCTGGGAGATTTCGTCGTTGATCACCGAAAGGCGAAAGGGACAAATCGTACTCGCCGCCGTGGGCGCGAGGGCAGGCGATTGCAGCGAGTCTCCGCCGGCTTCTTCGGTATGGGCTGCGCGCGCCACGGCTGCCATTGCACCTGCGGCGGCAAGTCCGGCCACAAAATCCCGTCGGGATGGCAACATGCGTTCTACCTCCGATTCTGGAGCGTCTCGGAACGGCGTTCCGGTTGCGATTGTAATTGTAAGCCCACGGGCGGCGGGGGTTCCCGTGCCGCCCGTGTCGCATGGACCAGGCCCAATGTGAGGGCCGGCAAGCGCCTATTTGCGGAAATAGGGCGCCTCACTTCCGGAAATACATTGAGGTCTGCCTTGTGCGCGAGTTGGTTACGGTAAAACCTCCGTTGGACGATGCGGAAACTTTCAGGTAAGCGCCGTCCGTGGGCATTCCGGCAGGATTGGCAATCAGGTCTACGGCGCTGTTATGGGCAGCGTCGGAGTCCTCAGCCGTGTGAAGCTGCCATAAATCTTCAAGTCCGGGGCTGGAGTGGATGGTCTGCCACGCCTCCGGACTGCCGGCCTTGTGCGCGCCGTTGTTGATAATGGCCACGCGTGGGTGGACTGCGTAGACAAGGGAGGCCGAGTTGGAGAGATTCATGCCGTGATGCGTGGCCAGATAAAGGTCAACGATGCCGATGGGATTGTTGGGGCAGACGAGCGCAACTTCCTTGGCCCCGGTCAGGTCGCCCAGGTCGAGGAGTCGGAATTTTCCGTACGAGACCAGGATCCCGACGGACCGCGCATTCTCGCTTGGGTCTTCGGCCCATTTCTTTTCTTCTGCGCAAAACGGATTGGGTTGGGGCTTGGCGCCTTTTACGGCGGCGATATGCTCGCCATCGGCGGCCAGGACGACGGCGCTGACGCCGGAAAGATCAATCGTATCGCCGGGATGGACAATGCGCCGCGTCTTGCCCTGAATCGCCGCCTCGTAGGCCGCGAAGTTGGCGCGCGTAGCATCGGAGTCCTCGCGGTTTACGCCGTGGTCGAGGAACTCGCCCACTGAGACGAGCTTCAACAACTGGGGTACGCCGCCCACGTGGTCATCATGGAAGTGGGTGACGAGCAAATGATCGATCGTTGTGATGCCGGCGTTTTGCATGGCTTTTTGAATGCGGGCAGCGTCGCGGCCATCGTTGCCGGGCCACCCGGCATCCACCAGCAGCGACGCGCCGGACGGGGCCACGAACAGGGTAGCTTGGCCGCCTTCGACGTCGATGGAGTAGACAAGCAGGGGCTTCTCTTCCTTGGGCGCCGCCAAGGCGGTTTGCGGCAGAGAGAGCAGGAGCGCGACGGTGCCGCAGGCGACAACAAAAAGGGTGGTGAAGGGGCGAGCGGTGCGCGGCAAAAGCCGGCGGCGGACATTGAGCGTACGGGAAGCCGTGGAATTTCGCATTTGGGGGAAAGTGTACCCGATTTTGTATATCACGCGATACCGGGTTGTCGGGCGCTGTGCGGCACGCCCGACGGATCCATTTGTCTTGTTACGCCATGCTCTCGCGGGCGCCTTTCCAAAGATCGATCGCCCCATCCTTCGCATAGCGATCGATCTCAACCAGTTCCGCCTCGGTAAACCCGAGATTCTTCACTGCGTCGAGCGAGTTGTCGAGCTGTTCCACATTGCGTGCGCCGATCAGCGCAGTGGTCACCCGCTGGTCCCGCAGCACCCACGCGATTGCCATTTGCGCCAGCGTTTGACCACGGCCGCGAGCGATTTCGTTCAACGCCTTGACGCGCACAAGGTTCTCTTCGCTCAAAAAATCCTTGAGGAACGAGCCCCCATCCGCCTTGGCACGCGAGTTCTCCGGCACTCCGTTTAAATACTTGTTGGTAAGTAATCCCTGGGCCAGGGGAGAAAACGCAATGCAGCCAACTCCCAGTTCTTCCAGTGTGGCGAGCAGGCCCCTCTCCACCCAGCGGTTCAGCATCGAGTAAGACGGCTGATGAATCAGCAGCGGTACACCCATGGTCTTGAGGATGCGCGCGGCCTCGCGGGTTCGTTCAGGACTGTACGACGAGATGCCCACATACAGCGCCTTGCCCTGGTGAACGGCCTGCGCCAGCGCGCCCATGGTCTCTTCCAGCGGCACATCCATCCATGGCCGGTGGGAGTAGAAGATATCCACGTACTCCAGCCCCATGCGGCCGAGGCTTTCATCCAGCGAGGCCAGCAGGTATTTTCGTGAGGCGCCAATGCCATAGGGCCCGGGCCACATGTCCCACCCGGCCTTGGTTGAGATCACCAACTCGTTGCGATAGGAACGAAAATCCTTGCGCAGAATCTCGCCGAAATTTCCCTCCGCCGATCCGTAGGGCGGGCCGTAGTTGTTGGCCAGATCGAAATGNNGGATCACCGCGCGGCCGGTTTCAAAAACATCAGTCCCGCCGAAGTTCTGCCACAAACCAATCGACACTGGAGGCAGCACAATTCCCGAGTTTCCACACCGGCGAAATTGCGCCCCGCTATAACGCTTTGAATCGGCTACATAAGTCATCGGTAGTTATCTCTCCGTTTCTGCGAGCTTGTGTATGGTGAACCAATCGCCTGCAAGTCATTCGCTCTTGAGAATGGCGTAGCAGGCAAGAAGTCGGCGTCTCGCACTAAAAATCAGTGTATAGCGATGCTTCGGGAAATTGGCTTCAATCTGCTGCGTGGCTAACATTGCTGATAGAATGAAAAGTGCCGCATTGCGCGGTGAATTGTCTTATCTTGTTCCTCCAACCCCAGGCCCGAGTGGCCGAACCCGAAAGCGAAACCAGGGACCTGGTGTCCCGAGGCCAGAGAACTCCATTCGACGCCACCATGAGTGAGCGACGATGTTGAACGGAACTAACTGGAGTGATGCGTCACTGGTTTTGCCCGAGAGAAGGAAATCCGCACCTGTGACTCAGACGATACGCAATATCGCCATCA
>PLZC01000084.1 GCA_003151985.1 Acidobacteriaceae bacterium | reverse complement strand
TACGGCGCCGGCGAAAGCCTCTACGCCGAGGCCAAGCAGCATCGCGAGGAACAGCAGTGGTCCCCTGCCGTCTACTACGATCGCCCGCGCTGCATTCTCTGTTACCGCTGCACGCGGATGTGCGGCGAAGGCATGGACGTGTGGGCCCTGGGCGTGCAGAACCGCGGCGTCAGTTCGGTGATCTCGCCCAACGGCGGCGACCAACTTGACTGCGAACAGTGCGGCATGTGCATCGACGTTTGCCCGGTGGGCGCACTGACCAGCGACTCCTATCGCTACAAAACGCGGCCGTGGGAAATGAACCACGTATCCACCGTATGCACGCATTGCGCCGACGGCTGCAAGGTTACGCTCGGCGTGCGGCAGGTAAGCGATGGATCGCAAATTGTGCGCGCCGACAACCGCGACAAAAGCGGCATCAACGGAGATTTTCTCTGCGCCAAGGGCCGCTTCGGTTTTGACTTTGTCGACAGTTCCGAGCGCCTGACCAAACCTCTGATCCGCAATGCTGCCGGAAAGCTGGAGCCCACCACCTGGGAACATGCGCTGCGCATGGCAGCGGCGAAACTCAAGGAGATTCGCGACAGCAAGGGCGGGGCTGCAATCGGCGTGATTGGTTCGAACCTTTGCACCAACGAGGAAAGCTACCTGCTGCAGAAGTTCGCGCGGACGGTTCTCAACACCAACAACATCGACCACGATCGCACCACAGACTACCCGGCATTTGCCCGCGCCATCGCCGGGCATCCCGGCAAAGCGGCAAGCCTTCGCGAAGCGGCAACTGCTCCGGCCATCCTGCTCATCGGCGGCAATCCCACCGAAGAACACCCGCTGCTGGCTTGGAACCTGCGCAGCAATGTGCGGCTCAATCGCGCCCGGCTCTACATCGCCAACCACAAGCCCATCAAGCTCGAGCGCCAGGCCAAGGCGGTGCAAGGTCTCCCGCCCAACGGCTACAAGGACCTGACCGCGCTCCTCGATAACAACGATTCCGATTTCGCCAAGGCCGTGCTTGCTGAAGAATCGCTGCTTGTGATTTTCGGCCAGGAATATCGCGGCAGCCAAGTCGAGGCGCTGGTGGCCTGGGGCCTGAAGCGCGGCAATGTGCGCTTCGCGTATCTCGGCGACCACGCCAACTCTCGCGGCGCGGCAGACATGGGGTTAATGCCCGACCTGTTGCCCGGCTATCTTCCGGTAACCGCGCCCGGCGTCTTCGCCGAGGAGTATCCCGGCCTGCCCGCAACCCCCGGCAAGACCCAGCCTGAAATGGTGGCAGCCGCAGTCGCGGGTGAACTCGGCGCGCTTATTGTGGTCGGCGCCAACCCGTTTGCCAAATCGGGTGTGGATCGGGCAGCGATGCGCAATACATTCGTCATTGTGCAGGATCTGTTTCTCACTGAGACCGCCGCTGCCGCCGATGTGGTCTTTCCGGCGGCGAGCCTCTACGAAAAAACAGGCACGGTGACGAACACGTACGGCGATGTGCAGTTGGCCAGGAAAGCCGCCGACCGCGCGGGCGTGAAGCCCGACTTCGAAATCATTGTCCGGCTGGCATCGGCAATGGGCGCGGACGTGAAATCGCTGGTCCCGTTCGGCAAAGGCAATGTGACCGCCGATCTGGGCCAGTCGCGGGGAGCACAAGCGGGCGAGGCCGATCGCCACACGGTGTGGCTGGCCGCCAATAACCTCGAGCTCAAGTTGAGCCCCCTCGATCCGCTCGCAATGCTTGACGAAATTGAACGGCTGGTCCCCGGCTACACTCTGGACCGGTTGAATCTCTTTGGTGGAAACGATGTGCCGACTGAACCGGGCCTTGTTCCGGTATCGCCCCAAACCAATGCCGGGCCCGATCTGGTGGTTCCTGCTCACGATGGACTATTTACCTCCGCTACGCTGGGAGGATACAGCAAGGCACTCAGGGAACTCGAACTGCATCAAACGCACGCGGTGGCGGAATCGGCCGCGGACTAGGGACCCGGCATTCGGGAAAGAGGTTGAAGGCAAGTGACGATTTTGCAGTTTTTCCTGTGGAGCTTGGTCAAAGTAGCCGTGGTCACGGTGGTCATGTTGCTGGCCGTCGCCTACACCGTGCTGCTCGAGCGCAAACTGGTGGGCCGCATCCAGAACCGCTGGGGACCTAGCCGTGTCGGGCCGTTCGGCCTGCTGCAGCCGCTGGTCGATGGAGCCAAATCCTTTCTCAAAGAGGACTTCATCCCCACCGCGGTCTATCGTCCGCTCTATCTGCTCGCCCCGATTCTGGCCCTGGGATGCGCACTTATCTCCATCGCCGTTGTCCCCTTCGGCGAGCCGGTTTCGATTGCCGGCAGCCCGCCGCTCTTCCAAATCTCCGATGTGAACATTGGCCTGCTCGTGATCCTGGGAGTCACCTCAATCGGAGTCTACGGAATCGCGCTTGCCGGTTGGTCGTCGAATAACAAATACTCGCTGCTCGGATCTCTGCGCTCGTCCGCGCAATTGATCAGTTACGAGCTGGCGCTGGGCCTTTCTCTGGTGGGCGTTGTGCTTCGCGCCGGGTCGCTTAACTTGAGGGTCATCGTTGAGCAACAGGCTACCCTGGGCATCGCAAGCTGGAACATTTTCGGTGGCTTCCAGTTCGTTGCCTTTTTCATTTATCTGATGGCCGCTTTTGCCGAGACCAACCGCTCACCATTCGACCTGCCCGAGGCGGAAAGCGAGCTGACCGGCGGCTACCACACCGAGTACAGTTCCATGAAGTTCGCCATGTTTTTCATGGCCGAATACGCCAACATGATCAACGTGGGTTGTGTGGCCACGCTGCTTTTTCTGGGCGGATGGACAAGCCCGTTCGGCAACCTTATACGGCCACCGGAGAACATCTTTGTCCACGCCCTGTTTCCCATCTTCTGGTTTGTCGCCAAAGTCTTCTGCTTCCTGTTCCTCTATGTGTGGGTGCGGGGAACGCTTCCTCGCTTCCGTTATGACCAGTTGATGAGCTTCGGATGGCGATATCTCATGCCGCTGGCCATCTTGAACATTGTGGGAACAAGCCTTTGGCTTGCCTACCACTGAGATACAATCGGAGAGGATTTCCCGGAGCCTCAAACGGTTTGCTCCAAGACTCTTTCTCCTAACCTGCCGGGTTTCTCAAGGTCCGGCATGCACGTTCAAACGACGGTACGATGCACCTGATTGTACTGCATCTATTTAGAAAGTTACATGTTTTCAATCCTACAATCTTCCTACAAAACGCCAGAAATCACTGAAAGCGAGATTCCTTCCTACAGATTTCCTACAAAACAGAACGGCCCTGAGGGACATCCTCAGGGCCTGCTGATTTGGGATTGGGATCGGGACGGTCTCCGGCGCCGGCTCATGGTTGACCAAGGGATTGAAATGGGAAGGGGCGGAGTGTTCCTGAGCTTGACTTATGAACAGTACTCAAAGCTGAAACAATGAGGGCCTTTTCTGTTGTGGTCCACCAAACCTAATGCTCACACTTTCAGGACCCCCGCAGGTGTTAGTCTTTTGTGATCATGCGATATCACAAATCTGAGCTGAATGAACCGTGGCCGCTGAACGAACGGCTTTGGGAAGCTCGACGCGGGTTGTGGGTGGGTTGGCTACGACGTCCGTTATCTTGGGCTGTGTGTTGGTCGTCGCAGAGTTCTTTGGGCACCTGCTGGACAGCAGCGTGCCCCTGGGTGCCCCGGCACTCTTATTCCTATTTCACTGGTACAAGATGATCCTACCCATATTCCTGGGGATGATTTGGAGCGTCTGGATGCAGGACCTGGACACCGTTAACAGGGACAGCATCACCTTCGAGGAAATAGTCCTGCAGAGGTTGGATCGCATCGAAGCGAGAATAAATCCTGCCGAGACGACCGCTGCTTATCAGTCCTCTATTGATACTCCTTAGTAGCCGGCAAGATTGGATGATACCGATTTTGGAAGGTGGGCGGCCGTGAGTGGAACCTTGCAGAACACACCTATACATGCCTGTTGTCTTTCAAACTCGAACAATGGGCGGCGTTGGGGAGCGCTTTCAGTGGTCTGGCAGTATTGATCAGTTGCATCTCTGTGTTCCTGCTCTATTTTCAGAATCGCCATGCAAGACGTCAGGCGAACTCGGCGAATGAGACGCTCGATATTCTCCGAAGTGATCGCACGGATGCAGAGAGCCGCAACGCCTATTACGCCCAGGATATGTTCTCTGATATTCGAAACCGCCTAGTCTTGCTTTGTAATGACTTTGTCCACGGTAGATTCGGAGAGCAAGAGTACACTGCCTTCATGCCAAACAACTGGACCGACGCCGCGTTTGCCCTATGGAAGAAACATCCTGGCACGGAAGATTCTTCGGTCGCGTTTGGGATTGCACTTCGTAACCTCGATACGGCCATATTGATTCACGTCCGGAGCCGTACTGAACCAGAAAAGGCTGCAGCACAAGTGAAAGTGAGAGCGCAGCTCTCAGAAACCATCAGTCTCGTGCGAAAGCTTGCTGCTGCGATTGGTTACCGGACTCCTCAGATCGATTTATTACCCTCGGCAGGTGATCTCGATACTGGCACGCCACCGACCGGAATTCCCTCGGTGGGATAAGCCATCACCCCTTTGCAACATCAGTTTTTACAGTCAAGGCGGATTCCTAACGCAGAAAAGCCCACCGGTTAACCGGTGGGACTGTGCTGCTTCAAGGCCGGTCCTTACTGGTTGCCGGAGGGAGCATCCCTGACCTTCAATTCATCCACTAGTCTCTCAGCGGAGTTGATCATCTCTTTCTCGCGGTTCTTTCCCAGACGCGCGAGTCTCCTGTGGTCAACTGTGGACCATAACGAGTTCTTGGTCCTTGCACACGCAGCGTCTCACAAGCTCAGACCTCTGCCGTGACAGAGTGCATTGACTATTAGAATCATAGACTTACAGACGATTCTGCGACACTCGAAGAAACCATAAGTCCTTTAGAGAGCATGGGGACTTGGAAATTGTACCTTCGTTTGTACCTTTGTCTTGGTTTCTCACTTTGCCCAACTCTCAGTGGAAACTTGCAGGATAGAGCGCCGGGAACCAGCGCTCAAGAACTCCGATGCGGAAGCCCAAGAACGACCTACCCCTTGATTTATCTTTGCAAATCATGCATGCTGTGCTTAATATACAAGGATGATTCCTCGATCTGTTGCCAATTCAATCGAGCAGGCTCTCAAAAGACAGGCGGCTGTGGCGATCATCGGGCCGCGGCAGGTTGGAAAAACCACCTTGGCGCGAGAGATTGCCGACTCACACCCCGGAGCACTTTATCTTGATCTCGAAGCACGAGAGGACCGGGAGAAGCTGATCGAGCCGGTTCTCTTCCTCCGCCAGTATGAGAACAGCCTGGTCGTGCTGGACGAGATACATCGCGTTCCGGAGTTGTTCAGCTCGCTTCGCGGCATCATTGATCAAGGCCGGCGTACGGGCCATGCCACGGGCCGTTTTCTCATCCTCGGTTCCGTCTCCATTGATCTGCTTCGGCAGTCTGGAGAAAGTCTGGCTGGACGCATTACCTACATTGACATGGGACCCTTTTATACCCTGGAACTGCCTGCAAACGAGCCCACGCTACTCCAGCTCTGGCTGCGAGGAGGTTTTCCAGGCAGCTATTTGGCCGAGGACGACAGCACAAGCCTGCGCTGGCGCACGGATTTTATCCGGACCTATCTGGAGCGAGACGTACCTCAGTTTGGACCCCGCATTCCTGCCGGTGTGCTGGAGCGGCTTTGGACGATGCTGGCGCATGGCCAAGGCACTCTGCTGAATGCCTCGCGGTTGGCCGCGGCACTCCAGATCTCCGCCTCCACAGCGCAGCGCTACATCGACCTGCTGGCTGACCTGCTGCTGGTTCGCAGGCTGCCGCCCTTTCATCGAAATGTAGGCAAGCGGCTGGTGAAGTCACCCAAGGTGTATGTGCGGGATAGTGGCCTGGTTCACGCATTGCTGGGGATCAAGGCGTATAACGACCTTGCAGGCCATCCAGTAGCAGGCGCCTCATGGGAGGGTTTTGTCATCGAAAACCTGATTCAGGCGGCACCTGAGCGCACTGTGGTCAGCTTCTACCGCACAGCGGCCGGCGCGGAGATCGATTTATTGCTGGAGATTCCCGGTCAAGGCCTGTGGGCCATCGAGATCAAGCGCAGCCTCGCCGGACGGCCAGAGAAGGGGTTTTACATCGCCTGTCAGGATTTGAAGCCGGATCGCCGCTTCGTGGTGAATGCAGGAAGCGGGCACTATCCAATCGATGCAGAGATCACGGCGATTGGACTCCATGAGCTTGCAGCCATGCTGGCCGCACTCGCGGTCTGACAGCCCGTCTCATTCACACGCCGGAGGGCGGAAATCTCATATTGCGATCGAGGGCCGCAAGCTGCACTTCTGGCGCGAACGCGCGGGACACGAAGTGGATTTCATCTTGGAAGAGGCCGGCAAATTGGTCGCATTGGAAATCAAGGCAGGCAGGCCTCCATCAGGTCGCCGATCCGCCCAGGTTTTGGCGCAGGAGCCGCTCCTCAGCGTTTGATCCTTGAAACTCCGCGACTAAGAACGGCATTTTGCAGTAATCATCTGGAGGCCGACTTGTTGTTGTGATGATGTACTGAAAAAGTGGATCATCTCCCAATCGCTCAAAACTTCGGACCAGCTTAAAAAGACGGTGGTAGATAGCTTCTCCAAGGTCAGCTTCTCTTGGACTGTCATGAACGAGGAACGCCGGCAGCATAGTCCGCCCCTCAATGCTCATCAGTAGCGTTGCTAGATCGAACGCGATTGCCTTCAAAGATTCCATGGCCATGCCGCCAACTTCAACGTCAGCTTGCAACCCCTGACCAGATAGCGTGAGCGACGCCTTCACCTGATTTCCCAGAAGTCCTTTGCACACATACGAGAAGAGTTCTTGCACCCTTGACAGGGTGTCACTATGTAGGCTCCGGTATTTTGCTTCTGAATTGGAAGCAAGCTCATCAGAATTTGCGAGGTTCTTAAGCTCCGTATTCAACGCTATAATTCTGTCCAGACTGCCTTGATATTCAGAGACCTTAAAAACAAGTCTTTGGGCAGTTGACCACTCCAGACGCCGGTCCTTCCCGGCTTTCTTGCTCTTCTCATCCATCGCTACAATTTGCGCTGCAAGTTCATCTTCTTCCTTGCGCAAGTGCTTCAGCCGATGTTCTCCCTCGGAGATCACGCCATTGAGCCGGTTGATCGTATCGTTGCACGCCGTGATTTGCTTGCCAATGCGCTGACTCTCCTCATGAGGTTTTGTGGGATCCCATACCCACGTCTATCGAGACTTGACTGGAGTAACAATCGGATGTGGCAGTGGGAGAGAATTCAATCTCTCCTCGCTAATGATCCAGAGGAGGTCGTCCGGCTGTTCGAAAATCCCGAAGGAACTGTCTCCGAAGTCAAGTATATCCTCGCCTCATTAGAATCGATCAAATATTTGGCTGAGTGCGCGCGCGAGTGGATAGAAGGTACATCTGACGCCTCATCATTGCCAATTGGTGCGATCCATGGTGATTTCGCACCCAGGAATGTTCTCGCAAATGCCGAATCCGTATCCGGCATCGTTGACTGGGACGATTGTCAAGTGGAATGGTTGGCCTGGGATCTTGCCAAAGCTGCATGGGAGTTCTGCAGCGAGAGAGATATTTGCTCACCAGTACCAAGGAAACTAATAGACTTCTGGGAAACATATGAGACGAGTCTTGGCATGCAAGTCGTACGAAGTGTTTCTGAGCTAATGCAGTTTATTTGGAGCGTGCGCTGCATTGAGATCTTCTATGCGTTGGGGGATGCGCTAAACGGAGATCGGTGGTATCCAAAATGCTTGCTTTTGAATTTACGATCCGCTTTGCAACTCATTGCCTTCAAGACTTAGTTGGGCGAATTCATGCATCGAACTTTGCTTGCGGAAGACATAATAAGTCTCCCGGATGAGGTTGCATAGCGCGTCATCCTGCCCAAGGGTCAGAGACGCAACCAGCGAAAGGCCGGGAATTAAATCTCTGAACGCCTTTAGCTCCGTTTCGTCATACATTCGCAAGAGGTAGAAATCCCGCGCCCTCAGGTGGCCAGCACTATACACGTCACGCCGCATCCGAATAGATCTAGATCTTCGATGGAAGGCTTCAATGAAGTACTCGATGGTTTCAATGCGGTCGCCGGCCTCAATGTTGCTGTACCAAGATCTGGTGGGAAGCTGGGTCAGGCAGCGTTCATCGACGTCCTGCAGACACAGGATATAAACGCCTCGCGCACGAAGCAATTGGGAAATACTTCTCATATGGCTCACAAGGTCTGAGCGGCTTAGCTCGCACACAACTCCACTTATTTCAACGGCCGCATCTACAGAACAAGGGGCGAAAGATAGGGAAGTCATATTTCCTTGAGTTATTTGACAGTCATATCCCGCGAGTCGATCAAGCGCAACCTTGCACATCTCAGCTGAGCTGTCATTTCCAAACACTCGGTATCCAAGTTGTGCGAAAGCAATCAGCCAACCTCCCGGGCCGCAGGCTGGATCGATGACCGACTCAATTCGCCGGTCGCAGTGTGAACCGAGCAAAGAAAGAACCGTTTGGACGTCATTAGGATCGGTAGGGCGGAGCCGCTCGTAAAGCAAAGGATCCTCATACAGGGTTCTATACAATCTCCTTTTCCCTCCTATCGGCCTGAGATCGCAATTAGCGCTTTGAATCTGCGGATCACGATTATAACTTTGCACTCTGGTTGGAGATGATGGCGCCACGGTCTACGCGAAGACGCCGCTCCAGCATTGGATCATTGCGCCCGTCTCTTCGTTCTGTCGAGCTATTTGTTTCGACGATTGGCCGTACTCCGCCGTGGCCCAACACCCAGAAGTCTAGCTCTGATTCCCCTTATCATCAACGAATTCACGGTCAGTCCAACTCTGTTCGGGCGTCACGATCTCCTGTTCCAGCTCGTCAACGCAGCATTCTCAGATTCGCCAGCCTGTTGGACATGGCGGCGGCGCTGACCTGAAACTTCTTAGCAAGGAGGCTGATGGCATCCTCGTCCTCCAAATCTAATTCGTTTCTCTTTACTTCCTGCTGCACGAGGCCCTTGGGCATCAATAGAGCCGCGCCAAGTTGGTTGGCCTCTACTTCGTCGCGGTCGTCCCCGGCAGATGAGTTCTCGTCGCGCCTGAACGTCACACTACTATCAATGAATAGCTGCGCCTTCTCACCCTTCTTGGCGTGCAGCAAATAGTGCGCGATTTCATGGGAGATGGTAAATCGCTGTCGCACGCGCGGATGTGATGAGTTGTACCCTATCGCCCCTCGCTCGCCCATGACAACAAGCATGCCCGAGACCTTCTCGCCCAGAGGGGCCGCCGACATGGTCAGGTTCAAGCGCTGAGCGACTATATCGATGGCTACGGGCACACGATACGTGTCCGTGTCGCGAAGCGTCTTTTCAGCTCTACTTTCGAGGTTTTCTTTGCTCATTCGCCTTCCTGCCGGAATGCGGTTTTTCGATCGTCCCTATCAGCATGCTAGCAAGCCCGGTCATCAACTTGATGGTGCCAGGATCTCCACCCGCCAATTCCTCGATCTTCTTCATCATCTCTCTATCAATCCGCTCATGGATTGCCGGCGCGAGCAATTCTTCGTTCCGGGGAATCAGCGAAGTCAAATCCGTTTCCAAAAGTTGAGCAATTTGCCAAAGCAAGTGCAAAGGAGCGCGCTGCCGCCCAGCCTCAATATTGACCACAGACGCCCGGCTGATCCCTAGCTGCTTGGCAAGCGCATCCTGGCTCAGACCCTCGCTGTTGCGCTCCCTCGCCTGACGGATTCTTCGTCCGAGTTCGCGATAGAGTTCCTCGAAATCCGCCATTACACAGAATCTACAGCCGTTAGAGTTCGTAGGTCAACAGTCGCAAACACGATTACTGGGCAAACATGTTTATGTAGCGTACTACTTGACATTCTCCTGCTCTTGAGATAAGCATAATAGTCATCCGGGAGCAAATCAACCCGGCCAGAACGCCGCGAGAGCCCATATCTTCTGGGCAGAAGTGATCCGGTGCAATCCTGTGCGACTTGGCTTCGTGATAAATGCGAAGTCAATTGAAAGTTCGACAAAATATTTCGTTGCCGTGAACCAAAGGCCTATCGAAAAGGCCTTACAAAGATAGAGGGGACAATCTGGGCGGCCCGGCCAAGTCTGCCGACCAGTGACACGATTTCGCGGCAAAGCGAAGTTCCCTGATCCTTCGAAAGAATATTTCCCCTGTTTTGCCACAAACGCTGATCGAAAGTGCCTCTAGTAGGTATGGGACAGTGTTGTCGGTCAACCAACGGCCACTGTCCTCGAAAGACCATTCCACCCTATGAGGTGATGAAATGAGTGCTATTCCTCTCTTCCGAAAATTGGAATACGTTTTGGCTGTCGCGCGCGAGCTTCACTTTGGAAAGGCAGCGGAACGTGTTCACGTTGTCCAGTCTTCAATCAGCCGGCAAGTGCGCGAAGTCGAGGCGGAATTAGGCTTCGCGATCTTCCGACGGAACAACCACCTTGTTGAATTTACCGACGCAGGACGACCCTTCATTCAGACGGTGGAGAACATCATGAATCGGTTCTGCGTCGAATTCAAGCGTGCCAAAGACGTCAGCCGGCTGATATCTCGAAGCAATGCCGCATTGTGCTCGATAGGCTATTCGGCTTTTGTGCAAACGAGACTCCGGGACGAGATTCGATCAATGCAGAGGCAGCGGCTTCCGTCGCTACGCCTGGAGTTTCGCCTGGTCAGTGCGTCCGAGATGGCTGATTCTCTCAGCAATGGAGCAATTCAAGCCGCTGTGACGTTTGTTCCGCTCGATCAAAGCAATCTGCAACTGGTTCCACTGCGCTCTGAACCCCTGCACGCGGTGTCAATCCGCGGGCGTCCGGTGAACGGAGAAGGGGCGGTCAGCCTCGCCGGTCTGAGATCATGCCGCCTGATCGTGGCTTGCTCAGGCCACACCCATCCGGCTCTTCATCGCAGGTTGATTGAGCAGTGTGTTCGAGCGGGCTTCAAACCGAACATCGTGGAAGAGGCGACTTCCGCACAAGAAGCATTCGACCTGGCTCAGGACGGTGTAGGTGTAGCGATACTTCCGAGCGGGATATGCGAAGAAATGCCTTCGACTCTTCAAAGCACTCCCATCATTGGAATCGATGCGCTGCAACTGGCCTTCATCTACCGGCGTGGAAGTTCCAGAGCGACAGATAGGCTTGCGCGCAAGATTGCAGATTCGTCGAGCCAGTTCAGCTTGGAAGACGGAAATCAAACTTTTTCGCCCTCGGCCGGTTCCGATCCGCAACGCATCGTTTCAGAAAACTTCGAACAACTCCGCGGTGATCGCTTGGAAGCATCAAGTCGGTCCAAAAAAGTCTTGGACAAGAAGGCGGATTCGAGCCAATCTTTTGGGCATGACCTGTCCTAATAGGTCGAACCTAAGAAACCGGAGGTACCTATGAATAACTCGTCCGCATGGCGGAGGCATTTTNNTTGTCACCCTGCTCATTGTCCTCCCGGCGCTCGCTGAGGCGCAGTTTATCAACTCGCCCTTCGACACTGGACTCACTTCACTTCAATCACTCTTTACAGGCACTGTCGCCAAGGTGGCCAGCTTGATCGCCATCGTCATTGGCGGCTACCAGTTCGCGCATGGAGAACCTGGCGCGAAGAAGACGCTGGCAGGCGTTGCAGCAGGCTCGGGAATTGCCGTGATGGCTGCCAACGTTTTGAGCTGGCTTTGGGGCATCTGACACGAACGCTGCTCTCAAGGTCCTAACCGCAACCAACAACCAGCTTCAAATGTGAGGGGCAACCATGCAGACACACACCAATAGCCGGCGTCGGAACCGGGTCTACAAGAGCCTGCACAAGCCCCTCAC
>PLZC01000203.1 GCA_003151985.1 Acidobacteriaceae bacterium | reverse complement strand
CGCCGAGTTGGTTGGCCTCTACTTCGTCGCGATCGGCGCCTGCAGATGAGTTCTCGTCGCGTCTGAACGTCACACTATTATCAATAAATAGCTGCGCCTTTTCACCCTTCTTGGCGTGCAGCAAATAGTGCGCTATTTCATGGGAGATGGTGAATCGCTGTCGCACGCGCGGATGCGATGAGTTGTACCCGATCGCACCTCGTTCGCCCATGACAACAAGCATGCCGGAGACCTTCTCGCCCAAAGGGGCCGCTGACATGGTCAGGTTTAAGCGCCGAGCGACGATATCGATGGCCACAGGCACACGGTAAGTATCCGTGTCGCGAAGCGTCTTTTCAGCTCTACCTTCGAGGTTTTCTTTGCTCATTCGGCTTCCTGCCGGAATGCGGTTTTTCAATCGTCCCTATCAGCATACTTGCAAACCCGGTCATCAACTTGATGGTGCCAGGATCTCCTTCGGCCAATTCCTCGATCTTCTTAATCATCTCTCTATCAATCCGCTCATGGATTGCCGGCGCGAGCAATTCTTCGTTCCGGGGAATCAGCGAAGTCAAATCCGTTCCCAAGAGTTGAGCAATTTGCCAAAGCAAGTGCAAAGGGGCTCGCTGACGGCCAGCCTCGATGTTGACCACGGATGCCCGGCTGATCCCCAGCTGCTTGGCTAGCGCATCCTGGCTCAGACCCTCGCCGTTGCGCTCCCTCGCCTGCCGGATTCTTCGTCCGAGTTCGCGATAGAGTTCGTCGAAATCCGCCATTACACGGAATCTACAGCCGTTAGAGTCCGGAGGTCAACCTTTGCAAACACGCTTACACAGCAAACATGTTTATGTAGCGTTTTACTTGACATTCTTCGGCTTTTGAGATAAGCATAATAGTCATCGGGGAGCAAATCAACCCGGCCAGAACGCCGCAAGAGCCCCATATCTTCTGGGCAGACGTGATCCGACGCAATCTTATTGCGACCTGACTCCGCCGCAAGTGCGGAGTCTATTGGATGTACGAAGAATATCTTTTGTTGCCTGGCACCAAAGGCCTCACGTAGAGGCCCTATTGCAGTTGAGGGACAATCTGGGCGGTACATCGAAGTTCGCCGGCCAGTGACAAGATTTCGCGGCAAAGCGAAGTGTCCCGATCTTTCGAAAGATCATTTCCCCTGCTTTTCCCAAAACGCGTTTCGAAAGTGCCTCTCGTAGGTACGGGACAGTGTTGTCGGTCAACCAACTCCCACTGTCCTCGAAAGACCATTCCATCCCCTTTGAGGTGATGCCATGAGTGCCCTTCCTCCCTTCCGAAAATTGGAATACGTTTTGGCTGTCGCGCGCGAACTGCATTTTGGAAAGGCAGCGGAACGTGTTCACGTTGTCCAGTCTTCAATCAGCCGGCAGGTACGTGAAGTCGAGGCGGAACTTGGCTTCGCAATCTTTCGCCGGAACAACCACCTTGTTGAGTTCACTGACGCCGGGCGTCCGTTCATCCAGACAATGGAAGACATCATGACTCGGTTCCACCTTGAATTCAAACGGGCCAAAGACCTCGGCCGGTTGATATCTCGGAGCAAGTCCGCGTTGTGTTTGATTGGCTATTCAGCCTTTGTGCCAACGAGGCTCCGGGATCAGATTCGATCAATGCAGAGGCAGGGACTTCCATCTCTACGCCTGGAGTTCCGCCAAGTCAGCGCGTCTGAGATGGCTGATTCTCTTAGCAGCGGAGCAATTCAAGCTGCGGTGACGTTTGCTCCGCTCGATCAAAGCAATTTGCAGTTGGTTCCGCTGCGCTCCGAACTCCTGTATGCGGTATCAATACGTGGGCGTCAGGTCAACGGAGAAAGAGCGATTAGACTCGGCGATCTGAAATCATGCCGCCTGATCGTAGCTTGTTCAGAGCACACCCATCCGGCTCTTCATCGCAGTTTGATTGAGCAGTGTGTTCGCGCGGGCTTCAAACCGAACATCGTGGAAGAGGCTACTACCGCACGAGAAGCATTCGACTTGGTTCAGGACAGTGTAGGTGTAGCTATACTTCCGAGCGGCATTTGTGAAGAAATGCCCCTGACTCTTCAAAGCACTCCCATCATTGGGATCGATGCGCTGCAACTGGCCTTCATATACCGGCGTGGAAGCTCCATAGCGACAGACAGGTTGGCGCGCAAGATTGCAGATTCGTCGAGACAGTTCAGTTTGGAGAATGGAAACCAAACTTTTTCACGCTCGGCCGGTTCCGATCCGCAACGCATCGTTTCAGAAAACTCCGAACAACTCCGTGGTGATCGCTTGGAAGCATCAAGTCGGTCTAAAAAAGTCTTGGACAAGACGGCGGATTCGAGCCAATCTCTTGGGCATGACCTGCCCTCAACAGGTCGAACCTAAGAAACCGGAGGTACCTATGAATATCTCGTCCGCATGGCGGAGGCATTTTCGACTCTTACCAGTCTCGAAGATCGCCTTTCTGCTTTTTCCGCTTATGCCGGTCGCCGCTCATGCGCTGGCGGTGGGCGGCTCACCCTTTGACACGGGCTTTTCCGCCATGCAGAACCTCTTCACCGGGACTGTTGCCAAGGTGGCGAGCCTCATCGCCATCGTAATTGGCGGCTACCAATTCGCCCACGGAGAACCCGGGGCGAAAAAGACGCTGGCAGGAGTCGCAGCCGGTTCGGGAATCGCCGTGCTCGCCGCCAACGTCTTGAGCTGGCTTTGGGGCATCTGAACAATCGCTGCTCCCGAAGTCGAAACCGCAACCAACAACCAACTCCAACCGTGAGGGGCCCGCATGCAGACACACACCAATAGCCGGCGCAGAAACCGAGTCTACAAGAGCCTGCATAAGCCCCTCACGTACCTTGGCGTCGAGCGCACATTGTTTTACTTCGTGTGCGTTGGCGCGGTGGGCGTTTTCAATCTCTTCAACAGCCTGGTCGCCGGTTCCATCTTCTTCATCGGCGGCTACGTCTTCGGTCATTGGGTTACGAACAGCGATCCGGCCTTCCTTCGCATCCTTGCAAGGTCAGAACGCTACAAGGCGCGCTACGACGCGGCCAAGCAGAGCGTTCCGCGAGTGGAGGTGCTTTGATGCTGCGCATTGATAGAGTCATCAAGCCGTGGAGAGACGCCGACTCGCTGAACAGCCATATCAATCTGTATGGCTTTTGGAACGAGACCGCATTCCTGACAAAAAGCGGCGACCTGGGCATGGTCCTGAGCGTCCCCGGCGTGGATTACGAGAGCCTTGACCACGGCAATCAAGAATATGCAGTGAAGCGGCTAGAGGCGGCCTTGAAATCGTTTGGCCCTGGCTTCCATGTCTATCAATACCTGTTCAAGTCCAACCGTCCTGAGATTCCATTCGCCAGCTATGAGGACCCGGTGGTGCAGGCGGCCATCGACCAGCGTCGCAGATTCTTCGAGGCAAAGCGCGACCGCCTTTACCAGATCGAAATCTTCTACTGCATCCTCCTTGAAGG
>PLZC01000412.1 GCA_003151985.1 Acidobacteriaceae bacterium | reverse complement strand
GATCCTTAGAGTCCTTCGTTGGAAAGTCGCGTTTGCCATCATTATTGTCTGGCTTCTCTGGACAATGTCTAAAGAAGAGGACCGGGCTAGGTGGGTGTTTTCTGCTCACTTGCAACAACCAGAAATATCCTATGTGGTCTTAGGTCCCCTTAAGATCCTTTCGGACCGGCCCGTTTTCACAGCACATGGGCGCGATCCCGACCTTCTCGATCCTTTTACCTCCCACGAGTTTGAATTGGCACGAAACTGGGACTCCTCGCCGATTGTTGAAAATGTCCGACGCGGTGACTACGATCTTGTAATTCTCGGCGGCCGTTGGCCCTGGCATGTCGTCAGTTATTTCCGGGGCATTGCGTATTTCAGCCCCGCACTCGTAAAAGCCATAAACGAGAATTATAGAGTGCTGTGCTCGACGATGAGTTCAGCGGTGCTTAAACCGCGTGTGCGCGAAGTGGAAGTCGCCCCAGCCATGCTCGGGCTGGCATTAGGACAACCTTGCGGCGTGGGATTGCACGGCCACCCTCCCGACCTGACGGTTCCACCGGATGCACGTTAGCGGACGCCCCTCCGCAACCCGAGATCTGCATAGAGAAATCAGCGCCCAGTGTGGCCCGGTAGGCCACGTTCTGTGGGACCAGTGGTNNCTCGGCTGCGGGAGTTGGCAGCCGAGCGCCCGCGATTCGGCTAGGATTGCCGGATAGCGTAACTCGGTCGTGCGAGCGCGAGGCAGTCTCGCGTCAGCGTGCGCCCTGGCTATTTTCAGGACGAGCGAAAATCGGACTTGGGGAAACGACGTACTCGTTATAAACCCGCACGTCGCGGGGAAGCGAGGGAGCGAACAAGCCCAAAGAATATTGAAGCTTCTCCGCATTCGTGGGATTGGCCGCGTAAAAAGAGACGGTGTCACTCCCGAGATAGTAACCGTAAGGAGTGTGCCAACGAGCTACGCGGATCCAGGAGAGCGGAAGCGGAGGCCCACTGAACTGGTTCACCGGGGAAATCGAGAACCAGGAGTCATAAACCACAGCGATTTGGACTCCTCTGGCTGCCGCCAGTCTAGTAAGGTTTTGCGTCGAGTACATTCCTCTATGCCGCAGCCAGAAAACGTCCTGATCACCCAACCCAACGAGGTCAAGGCAATGGATATTTGCATAGTAGTTGATGGCCCCGACGTCGTTAGCTGCGACGGTAGCGCCTTCCTCGAATAGGCTCAAGAAACGCGCTATTTGTACCTGCTGAGAGTAATTTGCGATAGATCGTTGCGGGAGGCTCCACTCGGCCTTTACGGTCCTTCCCAACAACATGCAGAGTCCGACGGTTCCAAAAACCAATATGGCCGCGGCGGCCCAGCGATCGCGCGAAATCTTCACACAAGGGAGGGCGCAGGCGATCGCGGCAATTGTGGCTGCGATGAGATAGGCCTCGTAACGATAGACCCAGCCTACATCTGCAAGAGTCAGGTGAATGAGCGTGGTTCCGAAAACCATGATCAATATGACGCGCGCGCGCTTATTTACATGGACGCTGGGCACGGTCAGCAACGCTATAATTACGGCGAGGAGCGCCCCCATGTAGGGGGCGCGCGCTAGACAACTCACGAAATGATGCGCAAGCTCCATCGGCGCTTGCGCGACGGCATTTGTGGAGACTCCCTTCAGCGCAATGGAATTCGGAAGCCAGTAGTCACCGTGCAGAACTGCGGCGATGCCATAGATTGCAACGGGAGTTGCTGCAGCGCCTCCCAGTGAAAGCGCTGCACGAACCTGGCGCTGTACGAGGAACAAGAGTCCAGCGACTGCAATGGCGAACAAGCTTTCGTATCGCACGGAGACCATGGCCGCGGCTAGCAGAAGCGCGCTCCACGATAAGGGTTGCCCTTTAGCGAGCGCCCGGCTCGTCAAATCAAGGAACACAAGGATAAGCATCACATGCAGTGTGTGTTCCATTCCGAGGACGCCCAGGACATGAAGGGGAGTTAGGATCGTAATGGCCAACACTGCGATGGCTTGGATCGCGGGGTGAATGCCGCGAAGCAGGCGCCAAGCTGCGATCAGCGCTAACATGCCGAAGGTGAGCGAAAGCGCAAGGGGCCACCACACCGTCGGCCCTTTCAGGCGATAGGCCCCAGCCAATAACAGGAGAAACCCCGGGCAGGAAGATGAGGGAGAGAAGCGGTCAGGTGTAAGGCCCCAGATGCCCCCCAAGGCAAGGTTCTTCGCCATTGCCATAGTGATGTAGGTGTCGTCCAGCGGGTACGTTAGTTGGCCTGTGCCAGCCAGTTCGCCATACAGCAGGTGAGCGGACAACGCCAGATATAGGAAGCACACAATCAGAAGGGGCGCGCGTGGCCGTACCCACCTGTTGGGAGTCGGTGTTGGCGAGCCGGCGTCGGACTCCTCGGAACTGCGTGGGGGATCGCTGTCCCTTTCCGTTCCTAATGCACCGTTCATCCGGTTCTCCAAACTCTGATTCTGATTGGCTTCACCATTTGCAGCTCATCACTTCGCCCTGGGCAGCGTCCGCGACGGCACCTGGTTGCAACGTGGTTGTGATTCTAAGAATACCGCGGGCATGCCTGGCACAATCGGCATTAGCCGATTCACGTTGTCGTAGATGTAATAGCAGGAGGGAAA
>PLZC01000052.1 GCA_003151985.1 Acidobacteriaceae bacterium | reverse complement strand
TCTCCGGGCGCAGACCCGCGAGCGCGAAACTCTGCTGTCCTCCCTGGCTTCCTCCTGTCAACACGATTGTCTTTCCGTCCCAGTCCGGTCGCGTGAGCAGGTAATCGAGAGCGCGCGAATCTCGCAGGTACATGTTCAGGAAATACGATTTCTCGCGGTCGGTGTTGCCAACAGCGACGTACGACTTTGGAACGTCTCCAGAAGAGTCGGAGGGAAGCTTGTCGTGTGCGTCAACATTGATCACCAGCCAGCCATCCGAGGCACGTTGCGCAGCCCAGTTGGGATCCAGCGCGTAGATACCCGCATACTGCAGTTGAATGATTGCGGGGAATTGTCCTTTCCTTGCGGGCTTCGCGACATAACCGTGTACCTTCGATCCCATCGCGTCGAGAATAAAGGTGCTCTCCTCGATGCCGGGAATGTCGGACTGGATCGGTGTCACGCTCGGGTTGATGGGAACTTTTGCCTGGGCGGACAGTTTAGCGTCCCAGAATGCATTGAAGTCCGGCGGACGCGGCGTGGAGAGCCCGAGTCTGCCGGGAGCAACGGCCGCTCCAACCGCGTANNCCGTTGTCACCCGAGAGGTTTGCATACGGCTCGATCGCGACATAGATCATCTCAGGCTGGTCGCCAACGATCTCAATTCTGTCCTTCCCTGAACCTAAATCGAGCTTGCCTTCCTTGAGGACCTCTTTGTTGTTACGTCGGATGGTCCATTTGTATGCGTACGTCCGCGCTGTGGGACCCGCAGAAACAATCCAGCCGACCGTATCGCCAACCTCATACAGGTCGCTTGCGTGGTAAGGACGAAACACGATTTGTTGCACGGGAGGCGCCGGTTGGGCGTACACGGCCGGACCGACGAGCGGCAGCAGTAGCGCGAGTTTGCCAGCTCGCCAAAACTCAAAAGCACGAATGCGGCAACTCTCTCCAGCAGTCCGTTTCACACGCCCGCATCGGGCCATCGCTGTTGCCATGATGTCTCCTCCATTGTGCTGGCACTTGCAAGCAATGAGGATACACGACGGGGCAAAATCATAACTGCGCAGTGGCTTGGGGGCGGTAACTAAGTGAGCTTGCTCTACCTTCGGGTTTGCGGACCAAAGATCACTTCACGCAGACGTTTACGGCCAAGCGGGCATGAGTCCTGGAGCCTGTGGGCCACATCAACAGAAAGAATTCAATCAAAATGCCTTCAGCAGTAGTCTGCAGCAAAGACCGATTCTGTTGTCATTGCATCGCAAGGTCACAGTGGGTATTGGGAAACGAACCAGGGTAGAAATCCCATTGCGAGCATTTAGCTGCGGCAATCCACTTGAGCGTATAGTCGCCTTTCCAGACAAGTACCCTTTGGCTTAACTGCTGCCAACAGAGCAATGCGCTCACGGACGAGGAAGCATAGGAAGGCTGAAAAACCTGATCCACAAACCGATCCACAAAATGCCAGGTCTTATATGACTTCGGTGGTCTTAGGCGTTCCCCACGGGTTTGTAAGTCATTGAAAAACCTCAAAACGGTGGACTGTCACGGCAGAGGTCGCGGGTTCGAGCCCCGTCGTCCCTGCCAGATTCCAAAGGACTTAAGTCCTTTCTGGCATGTGACAACAAGGTACAAAAAGGTACAACGATCGAATTTCCTATTTCCAGAATTCCACATCCGCATTCTTTTTTACAACGTGCTCCAGGCCTAGCTTGTTGATCTTTTTGCTTAGGCTTTCATGCTTCTTCATGGCCGAGGTGCGGGCAGAACAGATGATGAGCCTGTTTGGGGTTAGCTCGATATCCGCGCCGTCGATGAAGCTATCTAGAAGTCTCTTGTCGAGGCGAAGGCCACCAAAGGAACGGCCACCTTCAAGGCTTATGAGCGCGATCTGCGCTGGTTCCGGGAGTGCTGCTCGAAACGCTTCGTCTCAACGAACGAGTGTCTTAGTTGCTGGATAGTCTTGTGATTGCGGCATCGACCGAATTCTTCATTGTGCCTGACCCGTTGTTCAGTTCCTGCCGCAGCAGCCGGTATTTCACGAGCGACTCCTGTTTCTTGCCGGTTATCTCAAACAGGTTTGCTTCGACGAAGTCATGGACCAGAGAGTCGCTTTGTCCATCCCTCGGTTTGTTATCGAGCCAAAGATAAGTCTTCCAGGCTTCATCCGGAGGGACGGCGGAGAGGCATTCCAGGAGTTCCCCATGATCAGTAATTATGGGATCAAAGCAGGTATCCAGGATGGACTTTCTGTAATGGTTGTCGATTGTCTCATTGGACTTTCGCATGTCATTTGCGATTTTCATCAGTTCTGTTCTGGCCCCTTTCTCGTCGAGACCGATGAGGCCGCCGAGTTGCAGCGCTCTTACGAAGGGGCGCGCTTTGCCGGTAGAAACAGCGACATTGAAATGCTGAACAGCTTCGGTAAGGCTGCCACCGTTCTGGAGCATCCAGTTGCCCAACATTCCGTTTGCGTAAACATTCGATGGATCCGCGGTCAGTGCTGAGCGGAGGTCCTGTTCGGCAACGGAGCTGAATTCCCTTTCGGCTATTTTCTGGTTGAGCCAATGAGCCCAGCCGATGTGCGCCTGCACATCCGCGGCCTGCGATCCTTTGGTTCGAACGAGGCCGGAGTCAAGAATGGCCAGGATCTGGTCCAGTGCGGGGGCGGCGAGTTCGGCCGAGTTCTGATCCGATCGAGTGGCAACATGAAAGTCTTCGACCCATAGCATGGCTGTGTTCAACTGTTGGTCAAGGGCAGGACGATACAGGGCATTTGACTTGAGGATGTCTGCCAAGGTTTGGACAGAGGCTTGATACTCTCCTTGTCTTGCTTGTGCTTGTGCCAGCGCCATTCTCGCCTGTCGTTCGGCCGCTTGCTTGTGGTGGCTGACAAACCAGGTGACTCCTCCAGCGATACTTGCGAACAGTCCGATAAGCGCAGACACGCCGCCGACCCAACTGATTACGAGAGGCCATGCCCTCTTGACGCCTTGCTCCGCATTTTCGATCTCTCTTCCCATCGAGTTATCTCGGGCCTCTTGCCATGCGCATCTCAAAAGGATACCTGAAACACAGACGTGCGTGAGCACAAAGGCATCGTCGCTAAAACGGAGTCGGACCCATAATACGAAGTTCAGCGTCTTGCACGGTATCCCCAGTCAAGGTGAGTCCGGAGAATGCTTGCTCGAACTGACTGAGCCCGATCCTCATGCTGCCGCGCTGTAAACATGATCGGTGAAGCCTCCCGCAGAATCGAGGGCGAGGATGCGATGAAGTGTATTTTATTCCAAGATATTGCACATTCGTCACTACGGCATGCCATCACTCATGAGTTATACTTTGCTGCATGTAAACGTTCGACGAGAGTTACTTCCCCCTTAGAGAAACCTATGACCTCGGATCGTAAGGCAAACTATGATTGCGAGTACATCGTCGTTGGCTCCGGCGCAGGTGGGGGCACTGTAGCCGCGCGCCTAGCGGAGGGCGGGCACACAGTAGTGTTGCTCGAAGCGGGTGGTGACCCTAAACATCTCACCGGCAGCGACCCGATCAACTCGATTGACGATCGCCTGCCGACTGACTACGACGTCCCGTGCTTCCATCCCTTTGCATCGGAGAATCAGGCGATGAAGTGGGATTTTTATGTGCGCCATTACGATGACGATGCCAGGCAAGAACGCGACCCTAACTATCGTGAGATTTGGGATGGAGAGCGAGTTAACGGAGTACTCTACCCGCGAGCAGGCACGCTGGGCGGTTGCACGGCGCACAACGCAATGATTTTTCTCTATCCGCATAATGCGGATTGGGATGGAATCGCGGCTCTAACGGGCGATTCGAGCTGGCATTCCAGGCACATGCGGAAATACTTTCAAAGACTGGAGGACTGCCATCACCGTGGCATTTACCGCCTCCTCAGCAAACTCGGTATCAACCCAACCCGGCACGGCTTTAAAGGATGGTTGAGTACCGAGAAAGCAGTTCCGATGATCTCACTGACGAACATCGATCTGATAGACACACTTATTGAGTCCTCGAAGGCGGCGATCCAGGATATCGGTCATTTGTCAGAAAGAATTCGTTGGTTGGCCCAGGGAATGCTTGATCCGAACGATTGGCGGACTGATGAGGAGAATTCGTTCGGAATACGATATATGCCGATTACAACCAGGAATCATGCCCGGACCGGCGCCCGCGAGCGGGTTTTGGAGGTCGCAGCGGCACATCCGAAGCAGTTGAGGATTGAACTTAATTCGCTTGTTACATCTGTTCTTCTTGACGATAGTTATCGCGCAATCGGCGTTCAGTATCTGAAGGGCGAACGGCTGTATCGAGCGCACGGCCAGCCGAGCGTCGATGCTGGAGAGATGAGAACGCTCCGCGCATCTCGCGAGGTAATTCTGGCTGGGGGGGCTTTCAATACCCCTCAACTTTTGATGCTCTCGGGAATTGGACCACGCGAGGAACTTGAGCGCCACGGCATTCAAGTGAAGATCGATCTACCGGGTGTCGGCAAGAATCTTCAGGACCGCTATGAAGTCGGCGTAGTCAATCGGATGAACTTCGATGAGTGGCATGTCTTCAAGGGAGCCAAGTTTAGTACCAGCGATCCGCAATACAAGCAGTGGAAGGAGTTTAGGAACGGGCCTTATATTACGAATGGGGCAGTCCTATCCATGTTCAAACGATCGGCGCCTGCCCGTCCGCTTCCGGACCTTTTTTGCGTCGCGTTTCTGGGGCGTTTTCAGGGATACTTTCCGAATTACTCCAAGCTTTTCGCCGATAATCACAATTATCTGACGTGGGCGGTTTTGAAAGCACACACGAACAACCGCGCAGGCGAGATCACTCTCCGTTCGAACGATCCACGAGACGTACCTCAGATAGACTTTCACTACTTCGAAGAAGGAACGGAGGATGGCCAACAGGATCTGGATTCAGTCGTGGACGGAATTCGCTTCGTCCGCAAACTGGCGGAGCCGCTCGCAGCTCAGGAACTTATTGCGGAAGAGGTGCTGCCTGGCAAGCACATCCAGACTGACGAGGAGTTGCGAGACTTCGCCCGCTCCCACGCCTGGGGCCATCACGCCTCATGCAGTTGTCAGATTGGGCCACGCGAGCAGATGGGGGTGCTGGATAGCCGCTTTCGTGTTCACGGGACACAAGGGCTTCGGGTCGTGGACGCGTCGGTGTTCCCGCGGATACCAGGATTCTTTATCGCGAGCGCGGTATACATGGTCGGCGAAAAGGCGGCCGAGGTGATATTGGAGGACTCAAAAAGCGCTTCGAATTGACCTTCCGTAACGGCCTTATTGTTGGAAGGTCCGGATCCCAACGCTCCTCAAAATCCTTCATTGACAGGGAAGGCAGAAGCCTTCATATTTGACTACACCGCTCGGGGCCGCGAACACAATTCCCCTTTCCGCACCATCCGCTCCCGAGTTGACAACTCATCGAGGAGGTTTCAAAGATGACTTATACGTCGTCGCAGCTTCTGGGTCTCACTCAGCAGGAACTTGACGATCTTTTCTCGAAAAGTCCCGCAGGCGACATACCGAACGGCGAAGGGAATGGCACCGCCATCATCGCTCCCGGCACCGTGTTCAGTGCAAAGATCGCGTCGCTGATCAATATCTTCGGCTGGCAGGGGAAGACCTTCGATGCCGCACACGGGACCCTGACAAATCGCATTCTTGCCTTTGGATTGAATGCAATCGTGGCAGAGGTCTATAAGTCCACAAGCTGGTTTGATAACAAGGAGTGTATTGTGCTGGACTACTCGAAAACATCATTGTTGGCCGAGCACATACGCGACGAAATCCGTGAAATCGGCCCCGGAACTTATTTGGGTCTTGTGTATTGGGACAAGAATAAGACGATTCACTTTTCGCTTCAGTTTCCGGGGGCATGACATCGGGCCCCGGTGCGGTCTATCAGAAACGCTCATGCCGCCTCGCATTCCTGTGACTGTGAGATTTATTGAGTTGTCGATTTCATCTGCTCCTGCATCCACGCCTTAAGCGCGGTCGCCTGCGGATCCGAGAGAGGGGCATCCGCACGCGGGTCGCGCGCATGGTCCCGGAGCGCGGGATCAAAGAGGACGGATGCGGGATCGTCGATCAGTTCCTTCCTGATCCGCGGGATCAGCACATAGCGATATACCAGACTGTCCAGCAAGGATAGGTTGGTGTCGGTATTGATCTCAGAGAATAACTCGTCGGCGTTAAATCGTGGGTCTTTTGCGCAGTTGGTGTAAAAGGCAAGCAGTGGCCGTATGTCTGTCGTGTGACCCTTCGAGGCGGTGAGAATCGTTGGCGCCCGGTCCTGGCCGCTGGAGCGAGAAATCGCATGACAAAGAGCACAGTTTCCAGTAACTCGGACGTAGCCGATTCTCTGTTTTGCGAAACCGGCCGGCATCTCCTTACCTTCCTCCCACGACATTCCAAGCGCAGCGTACCCTCCAGGCCCGGGCATGTATTCGGGAAAGAGGCGGGGCATGGCCAGCCAGATCCAATAAGGCAATCCGGAGGCTCTGCTCGAACTAACCGATCCGTAGAAGTAGTTATCGCGCTGATTGCTTGTGATAGATGCGGGCTGATCAACGACACGGTAAAACTCGCACCAGGCCAGAACGCCGGATAAAGTGGCGAGCAGCACAACGGCGACCAGGATCTTCATCATACGCATTTTCATAACGCTGTCCTTACCGAGTCAAAAGGTCTTAAGGTACTCGAGAAGCGCGCGCTTCTCATTGGCAGATAGGGCGGTGCCGTAGGCCGTGCCCTCGTGCCCTTGATTGCCGTTTCCTCGCTGCGATGTGTCGAAGCGGAAGAACTCTCGGCCTCCTTGCGCGGCGATATTCGCGATGAAGCCGACGTTCTGCGGATCGAAGACATCGTTGCCGCGGTAAAAGATCTTTGTTCGCGCTGAGGAAGGCTCAAGCAACTCACGCAGGTTAGGCACCGAGCCATTGTGAAGATATGGAGCGCGCAGCCAGATTCCGTCAAGCGGCATGTTGGCATATCCGTCTGTCTTTTTGAAGGAGTGGAAACGTTGGGGGTAAGGTGCGTCGAAGCCCCAGTCTTTCTCAAATCCGGCATAGAGAGTGCTTTGGTTCACCGCCAAAAGCCACGTATACGAGTTGAGACGAGAAGGATCAGTGCCGATTTTATCGATGGGAACTACGGTGCCTACGCATTCCGCATCGCGTGCGGTGTTGGAGCATTCCACGCTGTCAGGCGGTTGGCGGCGAAACGGCGGATGGGGCTTACCATGGCAACGGGCGCAATATTGCTCGAAGATTGGCTGACCCTGCGCGGCAAGTGCGCTGTCGATCGGATAAGGATATGCGGGCGGCTGCGCGGTTTCGAGGTACTTGGCCATGCGCAGGACCCTATCCGTATCGAGGATCGGCGGGTAAGCGCCGGTCCCAAACGCGGCCGAGAGGTTGCGCTCATCCACGGAGGTATTGTTGCCGTCCCAGTGGAGATGCATCCCCTTGCGGGCCCCCTGATTCCATACGGAAGGGAAGTCGCAATTGCCCATCAATTCCTTCGCGTCCGCGTGTTCCATGGGGAAGTTGAGCAGTGCCTTTGGTGCGTTGAATGTATCGACGCGCCCTGGCCCCCAGGTGCTGTTATCGATGAAGCTGAGCCGTTGGCCCAACACCAGAAGCTTGTCGCGCATGAGATAGACGGCATAATAGCGAAAGATCAACCGGTCGATTAAATCTGGCTTGGGAACGAGGCGGTGTGGGTCGTTCTGCATTGCATCAATCTGGTCAAGAATCCGTTGCGGCGTGAATTTCTGGTCCTTGGGGATTGTGGTTAGAAACTTTCCCCAGGCACCCAGGTCGAATTGATGGGCCGGCATTCCTGGCACCCAGCGCTGTTGCGACCCGGGAGCATCGCGATAGGTCCCTGTATGGCATGCGGCGCAGTTGAGATAAACCACGTCGAGCCCACTTACATTACGCCGCGACATGCCGAGCGGCAGTGCGTAACGCGGGTCGTTCCCCGCTTCGTAGATCAAGCCGAATACTGAGTAACCCTGTCCTGATTTCTTGTCGGGCAGGTACTCGGGAAATATCTCGGGGAGCGTCACCCAGATCCAATAAGGAATCCCGTCCATCCGCTCCCCCCCGGTCGAGCCGCGCTCGAAGAACATCGCGTCATCGGCGTAGTCCACGGGAAGATTTCGAGTGAAGCGCGCGGCCAGGTAGAGCACGGAGAGTATCAAGGCAGCCGAGACCGCAAAGCAAGCGAAACTAACCCACCTCTTTCTTTTTTGGGATGATCCCGCGCAGAGGGGGGAAATCGCAATGGTGCTTTCCGCTTCAAGGGGGGCGGCTGGAATCTCGCTGAAATACTCTGACAGTCTTTCGAGAATATTGTGCTGTCTTTCGTTGCGCTGTGCACGGCTGTGGGCGCGGCACTGGACACTCGCCGGATAGACGACCTTCCGGAGGTCGGTGAGGAAGCCGTGCGGTTGAAATCCGCGGCCTGCCACGGGTTCGAAATGTAGCGCCTCCTGGTCGATTTCAATTTCCTGCTCGAAACGGATTTCTGCAATTGGGACAAATGGCTCTGCTGCGGAGCCAGCCCGCTGAACTTCGATGCGGATCACCGCGTGTCTGGCTACCGCGTCGGTGAGCTTCTGCTCCCGATCGCTGCCGTTTTGCGGCGCCCCCAGGTTCTGATCCCAGTCTGGCGTCAAACGAACCCAAACGTCGAGCTTGCCCTCGTCAATCCGATATGGCATATCGGCGGAGAACACATTCTGGAAATAATCGAACTGGTGAAGGCCGTACATTCTGCCGCCTGTTGAGAGATTCACCAGCAGCTTCCACAGACGATCTCCGCCAGCCGTGGCCAGCAGGTCCAGATCCTCGCCCGGGCGACGTTGCAGTCGGATCTCGCCGGCGTTGGAAGCCGTAAAGAAGCGCGATGCAATGCTTGGCGCATCTGGAATTGAGTCTGCCAGCCAGCGCGGCATGCCTCTCTTCATTACGCCCATGCCGATGCGCATCAGCACTGCACCACTCAGACGATCGGCCGCCTCGGCAAGGCTCGCATCCGTCGGATGGAGAGACCGCACGGCGCCCAGAAAAACCCTGCCATCGGGATGAAAGGTCCGCGCATTGCGAGTAACTCCGCTTACGAAGGCGATGAAGCCCGCTGTCCACCTGGCGAATAGCGGGATCTGCCCACTGCTATCGCCGCAGAGAGCGTCTTTGCGCCATGCAGAAAGCGTCCAAACCAGGCCACCGACGTTCAGCAGCGAAAGGGCCAGAGTCAAGCTGGCTGGGAATTGAACTTTCCACCACAGAATCACGACGACAATCGCCACGAATAATCTGGTCAGCAGCGATGCGAACGCGAATCCATCCGTCTTGAGGCTTCCTCCCACAACGAACAGCATTCCGACTCCGCCCATCAAGAGCCCTGCCAACTGGAGATAGTCGGGCCCAGGAATCGAAGGAGTCGAGAGATTGAGCAAGGTCTCAACAAACAAAGGCGCAACCAGGGTGATGAACCCCGCGGACACACAGAACCAACCGAACAGTTCCACAGAACGGGCTGCGCGGCTTTGCCAGCAGAGTCCGGGGCCGCCAATGTTTTCGCCGTGCAGAAGGTCATCCCGCCACGCAAATGCAGTCCACAGGAAGCCGCCGAAATCGCTGATCGAGAACGCAATTGCGATCGAGCCGGGCAAGATTCCCATTGACCAAAGCACAGCCATAATCAATGGCACCAGCGGCCTGTCCAGCAATGAAGCCACCGTGAAGCCTTCCAAATTCAGGCGCCCGCTAACCACATAGAGCATGCCAAGCGCGGCCACAAGAATGCCCACCAGTCGTAGATAGTTGGCGCCCTGAATTGAAACAGCCGGCAGATGGAGCAGTGAAGCGCTCAGAAGAGGCGCAATGAGAATGATGCACCCGAGTCCCAGGTCCAGCCATCCAAAGTACTCGACGGAACCCGCAGAACGGGTCCTTTTCCCGGGCTTCAATAGACGCCGCAACATCGCAGCTAGCGAAGGAGTCATCGTAGGTTCACCTGAACATCGAAGTCTTCCGGCCTTGAAAACGAAGGTGAGAGGCAGAGTATTTCTCCAGATCTTAGCCAGTCAAAATGCTCCTGCGGGGCCTAATCGTTACATAAACGACCTGGCTCAAGCCGCTCTAAGGGCAGTACTCTCTTGCCAAGAGGTCTTCCTGCGGCTCTTCCGTTGGGAAAGTTGTTTGGTCTGCCGCAAATATCTGTCCAAGGCCTCCCTAGAAAGTCTTGAGAAACTCGATCAGTGCGTACTTATCTTCATCACTCAGCGCTGGCTCCCCTGCGAAGTAGTTAGTGCCAAAATAGTGGCCGCGATTGACGACGTAGTCAGGGCACTTGCTCAGGGCGAGTAAGTCGGGCACGAGATTCGCAAAGACCATGTTCGCTTGCTCATCTGTTGCGTTCTGCGGAAGAGCGGCAAGATCATGCTGCATTTTAAGCAGCAGGTCGAGGACTTTCGCCTGGTGCGCGAGTTTCTCGGCTGGACTGATGCCTTCGCCAAGGACATCCAGATTCGCCAATAGACCAACCGGAGTGCCTTTCGGAACTGGTCCAAGGACCAGTTCTTCATTTTCAAAGAACATGGGAAACAGTCGCTGACCGGGACTCAATAAGGGCTTCAAGTAGTCAGGAAGAAAACCCGTCGCGATGCGGATGTAACTTGTCTCAGTAGTCCGATCAATCTTCCCAGGCAACTTGTCGGGCAGCAGGGAATCCTTATTGCGTTTTTCCGGCCAGAGCATCTGTTCAATGGAATTCTGGAAGGAGTGCATTCGACTCCCTACCGACGGGTCTGGATCGAAGGCACCTACGCTGTTGTTAAGCAGAAATGGAGCGGTCGACCAGAGGCTGATGAGTGAAGGTGGACGTGTGTATCCGCGGCCTCCGGCAGGCATCACGTAAGGGATGGGATCACCCGTGAATGGATGATAGACGGTAATGGTTCCAACTGAAGGAAGATCCTTGTAAGTCTGCGAAGAGAAGTTATCCCAGATATTCCCGCCAATCGCGTTTGTTGCCAGCGGACTGCAGGCGTTGGTTTGAAGCAGGGTAACTGGAACGCGCTGGTCGGTGGAAAGGTAGTTATCGTCAAGGAAGTCCTTCTGGTGAACAATCGCCCGCATCTTCGCTTTGAATCCTTCCGTTTTCGTCCAGTCCCAGTACTTGTTCCAGCAACTCAGATAGTCCTTGCCTGAGCAGCCATCTGGGTCAAGGCCCGCTGCGGGTGCCGGGACCTTGCTGGAATGGCATCGCGCGCATCGCTCGGCAAACACCGTCTTGCCGCGGTCAAGCTTGGCTGTATCCCTGGTCAGATAGCTCTCTCCTCCCGGTGCGTCCTTTAGCCGATGAGGCGCAGTTGACTTGAGAAAAAACAGGGCCATGTCAGGAGTCTGTTGCTGGGTGGCTTGCCAGTAGACAGAGTTTTTGTTTGCAACGGCAATCTCAATCGGCGAGACCGCCAACCCGCCAACCAGCGGCCGGAAATGCAAAAGCCACTCTTCGCTGAACAGTCCGATGTTGAGATACACGCGATTGAGCGCGCCGAGGACCCCAACTGAATCGGAACCATCCTTCAGAACGCGGGGCGTGCGAACCGTGGCCGGCGCCTGATAGTACTGGGTGAGCGTGCCCGTGTGGATGAAGTCGTTCAACTGCTTGTTATTGAGGTTTCCGCCGGCGAGGGTTTCCTTGCCCCATCTCAGGGCCACACCCATGCGTGTAGGTAACGCGTAAACAGCATTCATCGTGCGCGGGTTGTTGATGTTGTCAGACGAGATTAGCGACGTATCAAGTGTGCCCGGTCGCGACGTGTGGAATAGTTGCAGAGGAAAACTGCTCATATCGGGCTTCCATGCAAGCACGCGTTCCACCCAGAAGTACTGCGCACCCACATTGGAACTCAGGTTCTCCCACTTTGGATTCTCCGCGTCGGCCGGGGGCTTCACCGGGTTCGGCCCAACATGGCAGAAGGCGCAGGACATGCCCACACGATAGGGCCTGATCAGTTTCTTGTCGTTGTAATAGGTTGCGTCGGTGTAAAAGCGTTTCGCGTCCCATTTCTTTTGGGCGGCTTCATCGAAGTCGGGATTCGGAAAAAGCCGGATGCCGACGATTCCTGTGGCATACCCGTAATAGGAACCAGCAGGAATGTTCCTGCCGCGCGCCCCAATTTTTACACCTGGATACTTGGTCTCGCTTTCAAAAGGATCCGGCTGACAAGTGGAATCGCGTGTATCCAGCCACAGCCCATAGCGATCCGGATTGGGTCCTTGCGCCTGTTTAAAACACGGTTCGTTGACCACTCCTAGATAGTTCCAGCGATTAGAACGCTGAGCAAGCATTCCTGGGTACGAGGAGATTGTCTTTAACAGGTCGAGCGTGCCAACGCTCGTTACTGTCAACGTGTTCCACATCTTGTCGTCTCCGCCGGTCCAAAGCAGCCACATATTGCGGCCCTTGACTTCATCGGAGGTGAGCGAGATGGCACTATCCATATCGTGGAAGTAGTCCTCGTCGGCGGCGGGAAAGGAGGATGCACTTCGCCCGCTAAGCATAGCTTCATCCTGAACCTGACCAGGTACTGGACCATTGTGGAACAGACCGTACACCCAATAAGCAACGATCCCACAGACGACAACGCAAACTACCAGGGTGCACCAAAGCCCTACCCTGCTCCTCAGCTTCATCATGGGTTTCGCTCCTGATCTTCAATTTGTTGCTCTAGATTGCTGCAAGTGAGGGAGGATGGAGGCAATGACCGCAGCACTCATCGCTCCCCGGGGATCACCGCAGTAGCTAGACATAGCACTCGGCTACTTTTTCCAAATGGGGCTATCTTGCGTACCAGGCGCGGCCTGCCAATTGGATTCGACAATTGTGCCACAAACCATAAAGGATGCGGAACGTTTTTTTCTTTTCCATGACTTCGACGATACGGAAACCCGTCTCGGGTTTGGATCTGTCAATAAGGGTTGACTTGAACGGGAATTACTTTGTTTTGAGTGGTCCCATTGCCAAATTCGCCGTTTTCTCCCGAACCCAGGAGCACACGGTGTCGTCGGGGCAAATGGCCAGATTGCGAAAGTTGCGCCAAGATTCAAATCGCACTGCAGAGTCCCTGGACCCGATCCGGCATCCAGGACTCGTGATCGAACGTAC
The DNA here is from genome assembly GCA_003151985.1 of Acidobacteriaceae bacterium. GTDB lineage: Bacteria > Acidobacteriota > Terriglobia > Terriglobales > Acidobacteriaceae > Telmatobacter. The sequence continues at coordinate 7,932 of PLZC01000052.1, read as the reverse complement.
CCCAAGCCACACGGTCGAAAGCCAGCGCTGTTGTGTTCTCACTTTGAATTTGTATCGGGTCGCAGAGGTGCTGTAAGCGGGTACATTTCCTAAAGAGGAAATCCTGGACAACCGGCAGGTAGTATCCACCGGCGTCTGCAACAAAGGTACAAACAAAGGTACATTTGCAATGCCGCTATGCTCTATAAAGGACTTACGGTCTCTTCATGGTTCCTGGTAGATGCTGTAACTCTATGATTCTTATAGGGCTTGCAAGCTGTCACGGCAGAGGTCGCGGGTTCGAGCCCCGTCGTCCCCGCCATAAACCATTAAGAATCAATGGTTTATGGAAGTGGCAATTAGACTATTTGGTTTCCGAGGGTGCTGAAGGGTGCTGAGTAGACCTCCCTTCAAGCAGACCCAGGAAGACCAGGTTTTGAGCCTGTCTCTTTTCTTCAGTCACTGCCTGCTGGTATATGTCCTGTGTGATCCGACTGTTGGCATGACGGAGCAACTCCTGCGCCGTTTTAATGTCTACCCCCTTTTGCCGCAGCATCGTGGCCAGTCCAAATGAGTTGGCCGGGGTCGCCCGGCGCTCATCGGGGCGGCTCAAGAATCTTCATTCCAGCGTCGCGTTCCAGAGACTGTGGTGCAGATGCGTTCGATGGCCGGCGCCCTTGAGTTCAGCGATGTGCAACTGGCAACAATGGTCCAGCTTTGCCGGGATGCCTGGCCGGCCTAACCACATCCTGCCGCCGTCCCGGATCTTTCGGGGCACTGGCGGCCGGTACTCAAACCCGCATAGACTCATCNNTTCATAACGCCTTCAAGGCTGCAACTGCCGCTCAGGCCGGCAGCACAATGAAAGCGCCCGAGGATTTCCAGAAAATGAAGCCGTTCGCCCAGTAGTGGAATGGAAAGTCAAGAGTCGCCTCTCGCTGGCTCTGCTGAATACCGGGGCTGTGAGATTTCGGATCAGCGTGGTACTTTGATCAGGGCTAGAGCGTTCGGCGGCAAGCTTAACACAAGCTTCCCACTTTCCAAGGCGATTTGCCTGGGCGCGGGGAGAGCTGTCTCGCGGTTCAGTTGCTCCACCTGATCCGGGGTGGGATCAAGGGGCTTTCCCATCGCGGCATATTCTTTCAGCACACTTCCATGTTCGCTGTCGACTTGCTGAAGGGTTACCCGCGAAGTTGGAGGAACGCCGAGGAAAGCCAGGGCTATCCGGCGCGTAGTGCCCTGCTCGCCAGGATCGACCAGATTCCATGCGGCAATGGCTAGTCCACCGTCGGCGGTTTTGGTCACAATAACATTCTTCGACGGGTTCTCCAGCCTCGCATCGCCGAGCTGGTGGAGCAGGCCATATGCGTAGTAGCTGGGCTTGTTGATGCCGCCCTTCGCGCGCAGCCCGAAGTGTCCCTCGAATGGCTTGGCGATCGGACCACCTTCCTCGAAGACATCCGAGAAGGTCCAGAAGGAGAGCATCTCCACCGTTCCGTCGCATTGGCGAATCGTATTCGCCAGCGCGGGTCCGACAAAAGTCGTGTCGCGGGATTCATTCATCCCCTGCACATTCCATTCCGTCCAGAAGAGGGGCAGGTGCGGAGTGGCCGACGTCCCGATCTCGTGCCGTACCTTGGCCACAGCGCGGCAGACTCGATCGTCCATGGGAATATCTTCGTTGGCGCCGAAAAGGTCTTGTACTGAATCGTCCGCGTAGCCGTGCGTCGAGACGAAGTCGACCGGAATGTGGTTGTCCGCAGTGAACTTAAGGAAGTCGCTGATCCAGGCGGCCGCCGCGGTTGACGGGCCCCCAACGCGCAGGCGCGGGCTCACGCTCTTCAGATCGCGCGCGGTGTGCGCATAAAGCTCAAAGTAGGATTTCTGCCGAGGGATCCCATTCCAGAAATCGATGTTCGGCTCGTTCCATACTTCGAAGTACCACTTGGACACTTCATCGATGCCGTAACGGTCCACCAGATTTTGCGCGAAGTGGGTCATCAGCGCATCCCAGCGTTCCATACTCTTGGGCGGCGAGACGTTCGGCTTGTACCAGAACGGGTGCAGCGCATCCGGATTGAAGGCCAGCTTCCTGGGCATAAAGCTGATCTCCACGAACGGACGCACTCCGCTCTTCAACAACCGGTCGTAGACCTGGTCGACGTAAGAGAAGTTATAGACCGGATTGCCGTGCTCATCTTCGTTGTACACGCCCAGCTCATCGTGCAGGATGGCGTGAAACCGCACGTAGCGGAAATCCGCGACCTGCTTCACCGCGCGCAGATCGTCGCGGTAGCTCTCGCGCAGCGACAGGATGGCGCGACCCGAGCCGAACATCTGTTCCCAGAAGTGCGGGAAGGGTGTCGTGTGGGCGCGCGCATCGATCGTGATCTCTCCCTGGGCGGCGGCCACTGGTTGGAGGATGACGCCGACCCATGCAAGCAATGCGATAAGTGCCAGCGCGGCTCGGAGAGAATTCCGTCGTGTCATGGGTGGCTCCAATAGCCCTGATTTAGCTGGGGCAGACCTCGCAGATCCTGGAATTTACGGGCGAAATCCTTCAAAAAATGCGCAAATTCGACGGCCTTGATTACTGATCGGTTAATAACCAATTTTTCCAAGTTATTCATTCCTTGCAAGTTACACGACAAACGTGGCGTCAAAGGTGACCAAAACAGGTGGGGGGGGCGGGGGTAAGCGAAAATGTTCGTCGTTTCTTTGCCTTAAGTGGAAGGATGACAAGGGCCATGAGGGGCAGCTCCGCATTGGATTTTTTGGTCATCCTGGACTCTCCTATGCATATTGTGCGCCGAATGACGATAATTTTCTGCAAGAAGATTACGCGCGAGGTTTGCGCTATCCAGCCAGACGGGCTGCGGAAATGGCTTGTTTGAGTGGTGAATTTCGGAAAGAGAAAGACGGGGAGGTTCGGCTTATTGAGGTTCGAGGTTTCCCAGGTCCCAAAATCGGGACCCGGGGCACCCGGATTGCGGGGGCTATTTTCGAAACGTCCCTCTGGGACGAGTGACCTCGGTAACCGGGGGAATCACCGCCAAAGCGGAGGTGTCGAAGAACAACCGCAGATCCTTCGCTGCGCTTCAGGATGACAGTGCTGGAGAGGAAAGTGGACCTGGGAGGTTGACCTGAGAGGTTAACCGCCCATGGGGAAGTTTCGAGGAGCAACCGCAGATCCTTCGCTGCGCTCAGGATGACAACCCCAAGTTCTGGGGGAGCCACCGAATCGCAATGTCCTACCTGAACTGGAGAGCGCCGGTTTCATCGATCGCGGGTCGGCAACGCCGGTGAAGGGCTGTTACAACGCCTCAGGAATCGAATTTTCCGCAGCTTGTAAAGCCCAATCTGATTACGGCAAGACAAGAGGGGTGCATTCTCCGCACCCCTCCCGGTGATAAATACATGCTCTGCAGGTTAGAAGCTGAACCGCGCCTGGAAATCGATGACTCTTGCCCCGAGCGCGCCGGATGCCTGGCTGAGGTTGGAGTTTGCAATATTGGTGGAAAGGGTGCTGGGGTTGATATTCAACAAATTGAAGGCGTTCAGCATGTTGGCCTTGATTTCGATCTTGGCGTTCTCACCAAGAACACGCATATGCGGCATTCCGAACGCCTTGGCGATGTTGAGATCGATATCGCGATATCCGGGACCGGGGAACGAGTTGCGAATGACTCCCGGTGCAGGGATGAAGTTGGTTGTGGCCTGTCCGGGATTGTCTGTAATCGCAGCCGCATAGTTCTGCATCTCGAAGTAGTTGTTCTTGAATTGATCCTGGTTCGTGCCGGTGTCGGCAGCGCCCGGGTTGGGGAAGTTACTACCTGTTTTGAAGGCGTCGTTGCCGGTGCTTTGGCTAGCTCTCCCGAGATAATTCGGGCGCAGGTTTTGAAACCCGTAGTTGCAGGTATTGCAGTAGATCTGGTGTGGCGCATTGTAGACCGGGGTCCAGCCGAACCCGGTGTGAAGGGTCAGGATGCCGCCCAGCGTCCATCCACCGACGACCTTCTCTGCCCAGTTCTGGCTGCCACGAAAGATAACCGGCTGCCAAATGCCAAAGAGCTTGAAAGACTGATTGACGTCAAAGTCCGATCGGCCGTAGGAGTACTTCGTGTTGTACAGATAGGCGTCGCGAAAGTACGGGCCGGAGTCAGTATCCATGCTGTGGGCCCAGGCATACTGGGCTTCTGCAGAGAAAGTGTTCGAGAACTGATGCTTTAGTCCGGCGAGCATCATATTGTTGTTGGATTTCCCCTGGCTACCGAACGTGTTGATGCCATTCACCAGGGGGTTCTGCGGCGCCCCCATAATTTGCCCGAAAGCATTGGCGTCATAGTTGTACAAGAGGTGATGACTGGAACTGCCCACGTAGCCGACATTCGCAACCCACGAATGACCCAGGTTCATCTCCATGTCGAGTGAGTAATGATGCGAGTACTCCGTGGGTAATTGACCGGGCAGCGCGCCCAGGTTCGCTCCTCCGGCCGTGGGCAGGCCGGCAGTGTTGAACGAGACAATCGTGCTCTGGTTCGGCGGAAAACCGAAGATATTCGTCGGACTGGTCGAAATCGCGTAGAGAATGTTTGGATTGATCTGAGTGGGATTTTTACTGGAGCCCGGAACGGAGCTGAATCCGGGCGGGTTGAAGTCATTGCTGTTGGCGTTTGCGATCTGCTCCTGGTTGTAGTTCAGGCCGTATCCGCCACGGAAAACCACTCTGCCGTTATTTCGAGCCGGACTCCAGTTGAAACCAACCTGCGGTCCGAAATTGAATTTCTGTGCCTGCCAGGCGCCGATTTTCGTGCGTATGGTGATCCCGGTCAGCAGATCTGTGCCGCTGCCAAAAGTGAGTACGCCCATATTGTTGTCTTTATCCGTGAGCGGTCCAAAGTAGGAATAACGCAGTCCGGCGCTCAAGGTAAGGTTGGGACGGGCCTTCCAGTTATCCTGGAAGAAAACGCCGAACAGGTTCTGGCGGTTATCGTTGCGGTAACCGCCGGGAAGACCGGTGGCTGCCTGAAACCCGCCGCCTTCCGCCTCCGGGGCGTCATTCAGGAAATCCCAGACATTGTAAAAAGTGAAATTCGGCGCCCCGATCGGATCGTTCAGATAATAGAGCCGGGTAAAGTCAGCACCGAATTTCAGCGTATGCGAGAGCAGAATTTTGGTGGCGACGTCTTTGTAGCCATACGTCCACTGGTCCAGATGAGAGGGCGACGGCACGCCGAGGGAACCGATACTTATGCTGCCGATCTGCGGACTTCCATTGATACTGACCTGCGGCAAACCGAACGGAGCCTGAGGGTTGCTCTGAAGTTCGTTGTATCGCCACCCGGCCGCGTTGGCACGGGCTTCGTTCAGCAAAGACGGCGAAAAGGTGTGGTTCCAGATGACCGAGAAGGCATTGTTGACCTGGTCGTGATTGAAAAGCTGATAACCCAGGCCGCCGTTATGCGTGGATGTGCTCGCGGGAACCCAGTAAATGGCGAAGCTGGTATGGTCCTTGCCGGTAACGTCGGCATCGAGGCGTCCGTTGTATTGTTTGAAATCGCTGCTGGTCGGGTTGCTTATGCTGTACTGTGCGATATCCGGAACGTTGGAGAGTCCACTGCCCACGCCGGGCGTGCCGGAATTTACGTAGGTCAGGTCCTGCTTCCCCAGGCCGGTAGTCAGGGGTGAGCCGATGTTCAAGCCTTGACCCGCTATCGTATTGCAGTTTACGCCTTCAGTGAGTCCGGCCGAGTCTTTGCAGGTTACGGATCCAATCACGGTGCCCAGAACTGCTGCTCCCTTGAAGTTGAGGTAGGTGGAGGCGATGCTGTTTGCCGGCGCCAACGACGCAAACGCCGAGGTGGGGAACCATTGAGTGCTCGTCGCAGGCACGGTCTGGCCTTGGCCCTCGTAGGCGAAGAAGGCAAAAACCTTGTTCTTCCAAATCGGTCCGCCGACGCTTCCACCCAGTTGGTTATAACGGTCTTCGTCCCGGAGCAGGCCGCGCGCCCCGGGAGTCAGCATTGCCCCCGTGACTGGATCAGTCGCCTGCACGGACTGCTGGCCGTTCCAACGCTGATAGGCATTCAGCCCAGGGCGAGTAACCTGAATGAAGAAGCTGCCGTGAATATCGTTGCTTCCGCTCTTGGATGTAATTTCGGTCAGGGCTCCTGAGAAACGGCCGTTTTCAGCGTCATAAGCATTGGTGACGACTTTAACGTTGCCGACCGAATCTTCACTGGGGGTGACGATTGTCGCTCCACCCCAGACGGCGCTCACGGTGCTGATACCGTCGACGCTGTAGCCGTTGGTTTCAAACTGGCCGCCGTTCGCGCTGGCCGAAGCGCCATTTTCTGTCGCAAAGATACTGCTCGAGTGTCCCAGATTGCCGCCACCGCCCGATGAGGCACCGGTTTGCGTACCTGGAGCCTTAAACCCACCGCCTCCGGCTTGCTGCGCTCCATCAGCCAGAACTCCAGGCGCCAACTGAATGAGGCCGGTCACGTCGCGCTGAAAGACCGGCATATGCTGGATCTCGTTTTCCGAAATCGATCGTCCGCTGTCCGCGGTCTCTGTATCGATGGCCGGGATATCGGAGCCAACTACCGTCACGGTTTGGCTTTCCTGACCGAGTTGAAGCTGAATGTTGAGCGCATTGGGTTGCTCGGGAATGATCTGTACGTCGTTCACCACATGCTGCTGGAAGCCGTCTCTCACCACCGTGATCGAGAAGTGCCCCGGGGGCAGTGCGTTGAAATTGTAGATCCCGTTTTCGTCGGTCGTGTGTACCTGCTTCTCGCCGGTCTCCGTGTTCGTCAACGTGACGGTCGCGCCCGGAATCACCGCGGTCGTCGGGTCGCTGACCACGCCGCGCAGCGAAGCTCGATATTGCGCATGGGCCTTGGGAACGAGCATGAATACCGCCATCAACGAACAGACCAAAATGGGCAGGAACGTGCTCGTCCGGCCCGGCAACTTCTTGCCTGGATCGTTCTTTAAAGCTCGCATATTGGCTCTCCTTGGGGACAACTAACTACCCTTAAGCTTGGATGCGCCAGGAAAAATAGTGCGAGTGTGGGCCCGGACGGCTCGTAGCTATGTATAGATACAATCGAAGGTTATGGCCAATCGGGCGCGCCAACGCTCATTGTCTACTACTCGGCTAAAACGAGCGTCAACTGGTTTGGCTAGACAAAGCAAAGAGCTCTGAGACCTCTCTCTCGCCCCGCGAATTGCGTCCCCATCCGATTGCCGGATCATGCCAATCATGCCATCTGAACTGCGAGTTAGGGAGAAATCGGCACCAGCCGTGCGGCACATACCCGAAGCCAGCGCGAGCCCCGACGCTCTTCAGGGTACGCAAACAGCCGATGAAATCATCTTCCCTGGGGCAACACCTCAAGAAAAAGATGGAATTCGAACGTCCATTTGAGACCCGGAAGTGGATGTTGTCACACGACCAAAACGGCTTCAGTTTATCCGTAGCGCGGCGTAGCGCCCAACCGCTGGGTGAATGGATTGAGGAGGAAGTCAAGAAAGAGCCCCAGGGCGATCGCGAGTGAATCTGAAGGGATTATGGCAAACCTGAATTCGGCGTCAATTGCGGGGATCTTTCTGGGGAAAAGCAGCCGAAGTCGAGAAACGCATTTCAGGCAACTTTCTCTGGTGAAATACACTTCCAAACAGCATGCTTCCGGGTCTTGATGTATTATCGTGACGGTTCTAGAAAGCCGACAGCACAGGCTATGGTTCACACTTCCTTATCACCGGCTGTGAGGTCTTCTGTCCGACCTTGGAACAAAGCACGAGGGTGGATGCTTGTTGCGGGTGTTGCGTTTGTCGTTTTGCTAGTGGCGGGCTTCTATTTGGTGAGTGCGAACTGGCCCTATCGGTATCGCAACATCAAGCCTATGCTCGAGGACGTTCTCGCCAGCCAGGTCACGATCTCCCACT
>PLZC01000122.1 GCA_003151985.1 Acidobacteriaceae bacterium | reverse complement strand
CATTCAAGCGGTCACGGCACTAGTGCAATGGCACACCGAGTCCCGCAGGTAAAGACCCTTCCCGATCCGATGGTGGGCGTTGGCTGGGCGGGCAACATCGCTCCATTCAGCGTGCAGCAGGGCGACCCATCAAGTTATCGAGGAGTTACCGTCTCCGAGCAGTTTCCCTATCCGGGCAAGCTGAAACTGCGCGGCCAGATAGCGTCCAAAGAGGCCGAGGCCGCGGACAGCGACCTTGAAGCGGCGCAACGGCGCGTTACCGCCGAAGTCAAGGCTGCATACTACGATTACTTCTATTTCGGCAAAGCCATCAATACCACGAATCGAAATAAGGAGTTGTTGGAAAAGCTGTCGAAGATATCCGAAGCACGATACCGCGTGGGCAAGGCGATGCAGCAGGATGTATTGCGCTCCCAGGTGGAGATCTCGCTCTTGCTACAGAAACTGGCTATGCTGGAGCAGCAGCGTGCAACGGCGCAAGCGAAGCTCAACGCCCTTATGCAGCGCGCTCCCGAATCGCCTCTGCCGCCCGCTGCGGACGTAGAGCCGTCTTCGCTCCGCTATTCGCTGGATGAGTTGTACGCGCTGGCCGTTGCGCACGACACTGGGTTGACGCGCAACGGCAAGATGATTGAAAAGGGCCGGCTCGGTGTTGCCGCTGCGCGAAGAGAATACAAGCCGGACGTCGGAGTTTCTTATATGTATCAGCAGCGCGACTCAATGGCAGACATGCACGGCCTCACCTTCAGCGTAAACATTCCCGTCTTTTATAAGTCCAAACAGCGCCAGGGCGTGCTACAGGCAAGCGAGGAATTGGTCAACGCGAAAAAGGAACAGGCAAGCCGGTTGAACGAAGTGCGGTTCGAGATCAAGCAACAATATCTTTCGGCCAAGGCATCCGAACAACTTCTAAGCTTGTACACAAAGGCCGTCGTGCCGCAGTCGTCGCTTGCCCTTGAGTCCTCGATGGCCGCCTACCAGGTAGGCAACGTAGACTTTCTGTCGCTGCTGGCGAACTTCACGACATTGTGGAGTTATGAGACGGACTACTATCGGCAACTTGCAGATTATCAAATAGCATTGGCAAGCATCGAAGCGCTGACAGGCTGCGATGTTACCGGCCCTTCGACTCCCGCGCCTGTCCAACCGGAGCCCACCGCACCGGTAAAGGAGAGCAACTGATGGTTATCAATAAGAAGCTTCTGATTGGAGTTCCGCTCGCCTTCATGCTTGCAGTGGTGTATTTGGGCGCGACACATCACTGGGCCGGGCTTGCGAAAAGTGTCGCAGCGGCCAGCGACAAGAGCGAACGCAAGGTCCTTTTCTGGTATGACGCGATGGAACCAAGTCATCATTACAACAAGCTGGGCAAGGCTCCGGATGGCATGGGCCTGGTCCCGATGTACGAAACGCAATCGCCGGCATCGGGCGGGCAGAATTCCCCTGGCGCGCCGGCGGAGCCGTCCAAAGGCGAGCGCAAGATTCTTTATTGGTTTGATCCCATGCATCCCAAATACAAGTCGGACAAGCCCGGCGTTGCTCCGGATTGCGGAATGACTCTGGTCCCCAAATATGCTGATGAGCAGCGCCTGACAAATATGACCGCTGGAACCGTCATGATATCGGCCGACAAGCAGACACTGGCCGGGGTGCGCACCGCGCTTGTCGAGCGCAAGGCCCTCATCCGCGACATTCACACCACGGCGCAGATTGTGGCGGATGAAACCAGGATCGCGCATGTCCATGTCAAGGTGGCCGGCTATCTTGACCAGGTTTTTGTGGATTTCGTCGGGCAACTTATCCAGAAAGGCCAGCCGTTGTTCACCCTCTACAGCCCGGATCTTGTTTCGGCGCAGGAGGAGTATCTCATCGCAAAGCGTGGTGAAACGACGCTGGGCAGCGCTCCGTTCACTGAAGTCGCCGACGGAGCGAAGTCTTTGTTGCGTTCAGCACGAGAGCGACTAAGGTTGTGGGATATCTCGGACGAGCAGATCAAGCAACTCGATGAAACAGGCAAGGTAACCAAAGACTTGACATTCTACGCGCCCAGTTCCGGCTTTATCACCGACCGCAAGGCCTTTCCGCAAACCTCCATTACGCCGGACACTGAACTTTATACTCTCTCCGATCTTTCCACGGTGTGGGCCAATGCGGATATCTACGAGAGCGAAATACCCTATGTCCAACTCGGCCAAAAGATGCAACTTACATTGAGTTATTCGCCTGGCAAGACTTATACCGGGACTATCTCCTATATCTATCCCACCGTCGATCCGCAGACGCGCACGGTGAAGGTAAGGATGCAGGTTCCGAACCCAGGTTTTGCATTGAAGCCGCAAATGTTCGCAGACGCCCAATTGCGCGTGGACTACGGCACGAAGGTCCTTGTTCCGCGGGAGGCGATACTCGACTCGGGTACGGAGCAAGTGATCTATGTACTTCATGACGATGGAGTGTTTGAGCCGCGCAAAGTAACTCTTGGTCCGGCATTCGAGGAAAAAGTCGCCGTGCTAACCGGTCTAAAAGCCGGAGAAACGATTGTGACCTCGGGCAACTTTCTTGTTGATTCGGAAAGCAGGTTGAAGGGTTCGATGGGTGGAGCAAGGCCATGAGGAGGGATGCCATGAATATCCGGCGTATTGCTTTTGCAATCATTTTGATTGTTCTGTCCAGTGCCGTTACCTTTGGCTGGTATCGATATGTGGCCCACCCTGTTCCGGTTGCGTGTCGTTATTGCGCCCGCCCGCTCCACTCGAACCTCATGGTTACTGCGGAGATTGGAGGGAAGCGAGCGGAGGCCTGCTGTGCGCGCTGCGCTATCTCCGAGGCCAACCAGGAACACAAACCGCTGCGCTTGATCACCGTTCATGACTATCGCTCCGGCCACGCCATCTCACCCGCGGGGGCATGGTTTGTCGAAGGCGGCAGTGCAGTGTCCTGCGATCACGACGCCATGCCGATGAATGAAATGAAGGGAACCGATGCGATGGCGTTCGATCGCTGCACTCCGTCAACTTTCGCCTTTGCGGAAAGAAAAGATGCGGATACTTTCGCTGACAGGAATGGCGGCTCCGTTCTTTCGTTCGCACAGTTGATGAGCGAGGCACGGTACCAATGATGAACAAGATTATCGATTTCAGCGATAAGAACAGGTTTCTGATTCTTCTCTTTGTTGCGGTGGCCATCCTGCTTGGATGGAACGCGATGAGGAACACGAAGCTGGATGCCATTCCCGATTTGTCTGACACACAGGTGATCGTTTACGCCAAGTGGGATCGCAGTCCCGACATCATGGAAGATCAGGTGTCGTATCCCATTACGTCGGCGCTGCTCGGGCTGCCAAAAGTGAAGGACATTCGCGCCTTCTCCGACTTTGGATATTCCTATATCTACATCATCTTCGACGAGGGAACGGACCTCTATTGGGCAAGGTCCCGCACTTTGGAGTATCTCAACTCGGTAACTCCCCGTCTGCCCAAGGGCGTGAATGTTGAGCTAGCGAAGGACGTCACTTCGGTTGGATGGATCTACCAGTACGCGCTGGTTGATACAACTGGAAAATACAGCATCGAACAATTGCGTTCGTACCAGGACTGGTATCTTCGCTATGCTCTGCAAACCGTGCCCGGCGTCGCTGAAGTAGCGCCAATAGGCGGTTTCGTACGGCAATATCAAGTCAACGTCGATCCCAACAAACTGCTTGCCTACAAAATACCGATCAACGCGGTGAGCGACGCCGTGGCGAAATCGAACAACGATGTGGGCGGAAGACTGGTTGAGTTTACTGGGCGCGAATACATGGTTCGCGGCCGCGGATATATCCGGACTCTCGATGACATTGGCAAAACCGTCATCATGACCAATGCACAATCGGGAACGCCAGTGCTGGTGCGCGATGTAGCGACGGTGACTTTCGGCCCGGACATGCGCCGCGGCGCGGCGGACCTGGACGGCAAGGGCGAGGCGGTAGGCGGAGTGGTGATCATGCGCTACGGAGAGAATGCGCAGAAGGTCATCGAACGCACCAAGGAGAAGTTACACGAGATTGAGCCTACCCTGCCGCCGGGGGTGAAGCTCATCACGACGTATGATCGCTCCGAACTAATCGATCGTGCTGTCGACAATCTGAGACACACATTGATCGAAGAACTGATCATTGTCAGCCTGGTAATCCTTATCTTTCTCTGGGATCTGCGTAGCGCTCTGGTGCCAATTGTAGTTATCCCGGTAACTGTGGTGCTGGCATTCATTCCAATGCAGTGGATGGGAATGACCGCGAACATCATGTCGCTGGGTGGGCTTGCCGTGGCCATCGGCGCGCTGGTGGATGCGTCGGTCGTGATGGTGGAACAGACGCACAAGAAGCTGGAACATTGGGAGGCGGAAGGCAGGCCTGGGCCGCCTCATGCAGTGGTAATTGCCGCGGTGAAGGAAGTAGGTGGACCTAGTTTCTTTGCCTTGTTAGTTATCGCTGTTGGATTTCTTCCGGTGTTTACGCTGGAAGGACAGGAGGGGCGGCTTTTCAAGCCGCTTGCATTTACCAAAAACTTCTCCATGGCCATCGCGGCCATCCTGGCGGTTAGTCTGGCTCCGGCGGCGATGCGCATTCTTTTCAGCCGCATGGACGGCTTGAAGTTTCGGCCGAGATGGGTGGCGAGAATTTTCAACGCGATCTTCCTGGGCAAGATACACAGCGAAGACAACCATCCGATCAGCAAGCCGATGATGAAGATCTATCACCCGGTGGTGGAATTTGTTCTCGAGTATAAGTGGTTGACGATTGGCGTAGCAGTATTGGCGCTGGGAATGACAGTGCCCGCTTATTTGAAACTCGGTTCGGAGTTCATGCCGCCGCTGGATGAAGGTACTTTGCTTTACATGCCTTCCACTTTGCCGGGCATCTCGGTGGCTGAGGCCACCCGACTGCTGCAAACGCAGGACAAAATCATCAGCGCATTTCCTGAAGTCGAACGCGTCTTCGGCAAGGCGGGGCGGGCAGAAACCTCCACCGATCCGGCGCCATATTCGATGATGGAGACCACGATTGTACTGAAGCCGCAAGAGGAATGGCCGAAGCTGGAGCGGTGGTATTCGAAGAAAGCGCCGACATGGGCACAGAATATTCTGAGGAGGTTCTGGCCCGATCATGTAACTACCGACCAACTTATCTACGGCCCCGGCGGATTGAATGAGGCTCTGCAAATTCCCGGAGTTTCCAACGCGTGGACCATGCCGATCAAAAATCGCACGGACATGCTCTCGACGGGCATTCGTACGCCGTTGGGAGTAAAGGTGCTGGGCTCCGACTTGGCACAGATCGAGCAGGTGGGCGAACAGGTTGAAGCGGCATTGAAAGATGTGCCGGGAACCATGAGCGTGTTTGCAGAGCGCACCAATGGGGGCTTCTTCCTGGACTTCGATTTGAAGCGTGACGCGCTGGCCCGCTACGGGTTGACAATCGACGACGCTGAAAATGTGTTGACTTCAGCGGTGGGCGGCGACCAGATATCAACCACCATTGAAGGTCGGGAGCGCTACTCAGTGAACGTCCGCTATCTGCGCGATTACCGCAGCGATGTGAAGTCGCTCGAGCGCGTGCTGGTGGCGACGCCGTCGGGGGCGCAGATTCCGCTTGGCCAGATCGCGGACATCCGCATGAGGACCGGACCGGGAATGATCCGCGACGAGAACGGCCGCCTCAGTGGCTATGTGTATGTCGATGTTTCAGGGCGCGACATCGGAAGTTACGTGCACGATGCAAAGCTCGCCGTTGCCGGCAAGGTGAAAGTACCCACAGGCTACGAACTGGTATGGAGCGGGCAATACGAGTTCATGCAACGGGTTGCGCAGCGCCTGAAGTTCGTGGTCCCTATTACGCTCTTCATCGTATTTCTTCTGCTCTACTTCAACACTGGATCGGCAATCAAGACTCTCATCATTCTTCTGGCAGTTCCCTTTTCCGCCATCGGTGCAGTCTGGTTCCTCTATCTGCTGCAATATAACATGAGCATTGCCGTATGGGTGGGACTTATCGCTTTGCTTGGAGTCGATGCCGAGACTGCAGTGTTCATGCTGCTATATCTGGACCTTGCCTATCACGATGCCATACAAAAGGGAGCCATGCGAAGCTGGGACGATTTGCGCGAAGCGATCGTTCACGGAGCGGTAAAGCGTTTGCGGCCGAAGGTGATGACTGTTGCGTGCATGGTGTTCGGGTTGTTGCCCATTATGTGGTCCTCGGGCGCGGGCGCCGATGTGATGAAGCGCATCGCAGCGCCGATGCTCGGCGGCATCCTGACTTCGTTTCTGATGGAGTTAGTCGTCTATCCTCCTATCTTTGCCATTTGGAAGTGGAATTGGGAAGTGAATCCGAGGCTGAAGCAGAAGGACGCGCAGGCTGCGGAGGTTGTGCATGCATAACTGGATAAAGCGCAACACCGTTTTGCGAACGAGTGTAACTGTCATCGTGTTCATCGCGATTGCTGCCACTAGCTTGTCAGGCCAGAGTGCCGTGCCAGTTCATCGCGCATTCGTAACAACCGAAGGACCTTTTGCGGGGATCGATCAATCTTTGGCCAGCACGGCGGACGCGCTTATTGCTTCCTCAACACCGCCGGTAGTGGCGAACATAAATGCAAAGGAGGGTTCCGCAGCTACGCCGCGAGCCGACCCGCGGATTCCGCCTTGGAGCGCACCAGGCTTGGGCTCTTCCGTGGTGCGGGTGGAGTTACTGCGTCCGCACGTCGAGCCAGTTCTGGAGAGCTATGGTGTTCCTGCCGGGTTGGCGGCTGCCGTCATGTTTGTGGAAAGCGGTGGTCGCGCCGATGCGCTGTCAGCCAAGGGTGCGCGCGGACTTTGGCAACTGATGCCGGATACAGCCCGCCGATATGGACTGCGGGTCGATGAGACTCGTGACGACCGGCTTGATCTTGCGAAGGCCACCAATGCTGCCGCACAGTACTTGCAGGACTTACATGCCATGTTCGGCGATTGGAAACTTGCATTGGCCGCATATAACACGGGAGAAGCCAACGTATCTGCCGCAATTCGGAAGGGTCACTCGCAGAACTTCGACAGATTGGCGGACTTAGGCATGCTGTCTCAGGAGACACGCGACTATGTGCCCAAGGTGCTGGCCAGGATGAGTTTCCTGGGCCCGATTCCAGCTAACAAGGAAATCGGTCGTTCAACCGGAACAACCATATTCGCAATGAACAGCCAATAAAGACTGCAGCGTGCCCAGAGCCTCGGCCGTCACGAAGGTTTTACAAGGTTGTGTTTCTCTCGTCCAACGATTCGCTGGAAGGGTAGATGTCCTAGACTGAACGTTGGCACAGTTCCGGACAGGAACGCGCCGCGCGAAGGAGCCCATGCACTTCCATTTTCCGTTTGCTGTAAGTCAGGTTCTTTGGACGTTGACATTTGCTGCGCAATTGACGCTGCTGGTGGTCCTGCTGGGGCGGGACCGGATCAAGCGCTATCCGTGGTTCACCGTTGGAATTGCGCTTTATGCGTTGCATCTGCTGGTGGAAGTACTGCTGGCCGGCCGGATGGCCACGATTGTCTACCAGGCAGTTTCCATAGGGCTTGCCGATCTGGAGGTGCTGATTGGCCTGCTGGTCGTGATTGAGATAGGCCGACGGGCCTTTGGAGGTGCGGGCTTGCGGACCAGGGCGATCGGCGCGGCTGCAATGGTGGTTGTGGCCGGAGGGGTTCTGGCTGCTTGGGGGCCGTGGCTGACGTGGAAGCAAATCACTCCAAATCCCGCAGTAACGGTATTGAACCTCATGCTGGTGGTGGCAGCGCCCAACGACACCTTGATGGTGTTGAGGGGCGTATCCAAGGGCCAGATTTTTGTCAGCCTGTTCATGATCCAACTAGGTCTGTTAGTGGTGGTTTTTGGCCGGCAATTCACGGCTGGCTGGCGTAGCCATACGCAGAAAATCGCGATTGGGCTTTCCACTATCGCAATCTCATGGCTGGCTGTGCAAGGTGGGTGGCAGTTGATAGCAAAGACTGCACAAATCCACACCCGGCAGGAATATGAGCGCATCATAGGCCTGGGTAGCAAGCTGCTGAACGCCGATAAAGTTGTGTATGTTGCCGTGCTGGTGTGGTGGATCGTGTGCCTGTGGTTTGACGAGCCGGGGACGGCTATTGCCGAGGCCGCTGAGGAGCCTGCCCCATCGCTTGCGCTTGAAGAGCCGCCACAGTTAGCTCAGTAAGCTTGCGCTCGGCACACAGTTTCATTTCACTGATTTCTAGATGTGGCAGCTAGCCTGGCCGCGCTTCTCAAGGTAGCGCTGGTGGTAATCCTCCGCGCGCCAGAAAGTCTGGGCGGGTTCGACTTTGGTCACAATGCGTTTTGGCTTGAAGCGACCCTCAGTGGTTAGCTGCTCGATTTTGGTGCGGGCCTCGGCCTCTTGCCGGGGCGAATGGAAGAAGATGGCGGAGCGATACTGCGTGCCCCAGTCCGGCCCCTGGCGGTCCAGGGTGGTTGGATCGTGGAGGGCAAAAAACGAGTCCAAAAGCTTCTCGTAACTCACTTTCTCCGGGTCGAAGTCGAGTTCCACAACTTCTGCGTGTCCAGTCTGGTCGGTACAGACGTCCCTGTACGTGGGCCGGTCGAGCTGGCCACCCTCATAGCCCACGGCAGTCGCGGCGACTCCAGGAATTGCTGCGAAAGCCGCCTCGACTCCCCAGAAGCAGCCGGCTCCGAAGGTCGCTTTTTCAATGCTCATGATCGATAAGATGCCGCAGACACAGATTGGTCACATTTTGCGGGTGAGGGTGGCGGCCCCAGTATTTGCTCGACCGGCGCACGATCAAGTTGTCAGGTTGTAGATCAGGCCGAAGGGATCTCTGACATAGCAACGGGGAAAATCCGGTTCATCCTTGACGACTTTGCAGCCATTTTCGATGAGGCGGCGTTTGGCGGCTTCGACGCTGTCGACCGTGACTTCGAGAACCGGCCCTAGTGGCAGCCCCTTCTCGATAAACAGGTTGACGCGCTTGCCGTGAAGGCTGATCATGTGAGGCTCTTCGCCCGTAATCTCGAATCCCAGATGCTGGACGTAGAACGACGCAGCGCTTGCGGGGTCAGGCGCCTGAATCAGAATATCCGTGCCAAAGGTGTTTGCCATGAGGGTCCAATCTTTGGTTCGAAGCAGGTGTATCCGATTCCTGGGTATACCCGGCAGAGCCGTCAGCTTTCCTTGCGGTACAGCAAATCACGGATGGCTTTCCGCCTGGCCTCATTCACTTCGCTCTGCGCTTTCCGCTCCTCGGCGCTCAGATTCTGCTCGTCGGTAGATTCCATTGCCTCAGGAGTGCTGCACGCCGGGCAGCGATTCGCGAAACCTGGCTTGTCTGGCCGCAGTTCGAACTCCTCTGAGCAGATGACGCATGTTTTGATTGGAAGTGCCATTTATGTCCAATGATGACGCGGGCAATCGTTGTGGATGACCCTCGGCACATTATGCCACAAGAGCAACCTGAACTCGCGCGCTAGTTGCGAAAATGGCCCTTTCGCAATCGCAAAAGGGCCGCCTTTCAGGTTCGTTTCTTTCCGGCAGGGCGCTTGCCACCCGGGCGGGGGCCGGAGGGTTTGGCTTTGTATCCTGATTTGGAGAAGCCACCCGCCGCCGGCTTCGAGTGTGGCCCGGAAGCAGCCTTGCCGGGGCCATAGTTGGGCTTTGACTTCCAGCCGGAGCCGGTTTTCCGCTCGAAACTGGCGCTTTCGCTGCGCGGCCCTGTTCCGTGACCGGATGAGCCGGCGAACTTCCTCGTGCTGGGAGGGCGGGATTCGGTGCCTTCCGCTCGGGGAGTGTAGGGTCGCGGGGAACGTGGATCGGAACCGGCGGATGGGCGATCAAAAGTGCGCTTCCCGCCAGGCGCCGGCCGGTAGCCTGATCCGGTGCGCGAGCCGGAACTGGGCCGGGCGCTAGACGAACCCGTTCCATAGGATCGGGCTCCGCCCGCTTTGGATGGCTTGCTGCTGGGCCGCAGTCCTCCTGCACGGGGCTTGCCGCTGCTCGTTGTAAAGGGGCGAGCGAGGCCGCCTTCGCTACGGAATGGGCGTGCTGAACTGAAGCGGCCTGTGCTTGGACCGCCGACCGGACGGCCTGGCCTGGAACGGCCCGGGCTTGACCGTTCCGTGTAGGCCCGGGGCGCAGTGGGCCTGCTGGGACGGGCGTAACTCGGTCGATCAGACTGCTGGATCTCCTCGATATGAAGGTTCGGTGGTCTCACGGGGCCAAGATCCTCATCATGGAACCTTTCTTCTCGCCGGGGAGCCGCAGGCCGTTTGAAACCGGGGCGGTCACCGCTACCGGCTGGTTTCTCCCATTTCTTCGTGGCGGGCTTCGATCCGAAGGCGCGGCCCGCTGCCGGCTTGTCGCCAAAGGTCTTCTCTGCCGGCTTGCCGGCATATGGGCGGCCGGTTGCGGGCTTGGCGCCATAGGTTCGCCCTGTCGGCTTGTCTCGATACGTTTTGCCGGGTGCTGGTTTATCTCCATAGGTGCGGCCACTAATCGGACGGTCTTCCTTCTTCCAGCCCGTTTGGGAAGCGGGACGCGCGGAGCCGAATTTTGCAGGACCGGCACCCGTGGAGCGGCGGGGACGGTCTTCTTTTTGCGCGGCGCTGGCGGCTGGCCGGGATCCTTCGCCATCCGGGCGAGCCGGGCGGGACGGCCTGTCTTTGCCTTGTCCGGCGGCGCGGGAGCCGAACGATCTCTTGGGCCTGAACTCGCCCGGACGGCCTGCGGCAGCAGAGCCTTCGCTAGAGCGTGCGGCTTCAAATGGCCTGGCTGCAATTGGCTTGGCGGGGCGCGGGTGGATCGTGGGGCGAGGAGCAACCGTCGGCAACTGGGCGGCATCGGCCGCGTTACGTCGCCGGAGTTCCTTGGATTTTGGCGTGCGCGCCTTGCCCTCTGCAACCTGGCGCAGGGCTTCAAGCTCGCGCGGCTGCAACTCGCGCAGGTTGCCGGGCTCCTGATCGAGGACCAGCGGGCCGTAACCCACGCGGCGAATCTTTTCCACAAAGTGGCCGATCTCCTCGAACATCTTGCGCAATTCCCGGTTGCGGCCCTCGATGAGTACAACCTCGTACCATGGATTGTCGCCCTGGCGAACTTGCCGGATGCGGGCAGGAGAAGTACGAACCTGGCCGGAGCCGGGCTTGCCGCGTTCGATGGCCACGCCGCCGCGCAGAAGATCAAGTTGATCTTCGGTGGGCTGGCCGGCGACCTTGACCAGGTAAGTCTTCTCCACCCCGGAAGCGGCGCGGGTGAGCCGGTTGGCCAGCTCGCCGTCGTTGGTCACAAGCAGCAGCCCCTCGCTCATGTAGTCCAAGCGTCCAACGGGGTAGAGGCGCTCGCGCATCTTGTCAAAAAACTGCATCACCGTAGGCCGGCCTTCGGGATCCTTGACGGTGGTGACAAAACCCTTGGGCTTGTTGAGGACGAAGTACCGCAAGCGCTCGGCGCCTTGCAGCAGCTTGCCGTCCACACGGATATGATCGCGACCTGCATCGGCTTTGGTGCCGAGTTCTGTGATGACCTTGCCGTTGATTTGCACACGGCCCTGCTCGATCATCTCCTCGGCCTTGCGGCGGCTCGCGACACCGGCCTGGGCCAGGATCTTCTGCAGGCGCTCAAGTTTGGCCGGGGGACGCGGCTTGGGATTGAACTCAGGCTCGTCTTCCTCTGATTCGGATCCGGGGCTGTCCGCGGTCTCAGGTTCGCTTTCGTCCGTGGCTTCAATCTCCGCCCCGATGGCGGTTTGGGCTTCGCCGTCGGTCACATCTCCGATTGGATCCTCAATTTCGCTTTCCGGCGTCTGCTCTAACTCGGGCCCGTCTGAATTGGGTTGAAGGTCATCGGTCTCATTCGGCTCATTAGTCATGGAGGGAAGTCTCGGTTTCTGCCTCCTCCGTGGGAGAAGGCGCAGCAGGCTCGGCCTCTGCGGGGTTGGGCTCTGCTTCATTTCCCGTCTGCGGGATTTCCGGCGCGGCGTCTTGTTGGGGCGAGTCTTCCATTGCTTCGCTGGCAGCTTCGTCAAACTCAGGCCCGGCGAGGGAGCCCGGCATGGATTCTGCTGTGGAGCTGGACTCGGACTCCGGCTCGTCCAGCTCGATGGCGGCCATTTTCTCGAACTCCTCCATCGAGGGTAGCTCGGCAACGTCCTTTAGGCCAAAGCGAAGCAGGAACTCGCGGGTGGTTTTGTAGAGAATTGGGCGGCCGATCACCGGTTTGCGGCCAGCGGTAGCGATCAGCTTGCGCGCCAGTAGAGAACCGAAAACGCCCGATGAATCCACCCCCCGAATCTCGTTGACTTCGGGCGCTGTCACTGGCTGTTTGTAGGCGATCACGGCCAGGGTCTCGAGAGCGGGGAGAGAGAGCTTGAGGGCCGGTTTGAGGCTCTTGACGAACATGCGCACTGCGTCATGGCACTCGGGCTTGGTGGCCATTCGATAGCCGCCGGCGATCTCGCGGATCTCGACGCCGCGTCCATCGGAAACATAGGAGGCGATCAGTTCGTCGAGCAACTGCCGGATAACAGCGCGGGCTTCGCGGTCGCGGACCCGGGCCTGGCGCCTCGCTTCGGCGGCCTCGGCTTCATCGGGAATTGCGTCGGCATCCAGTTCGGCATCCGGTCCCGCATTCGCTTCGGGGCCCGTCGCGAGGTTCAGCTCAGGGTCCGGCACGGGCTCCGCGACACGCTCTGATTCCTGCCCGTGCCTCGCCTCAGTTGAATCGTTGGCCGGTTCAGGCTCATCGTCGACCGCGGCGTCCGATTCAGCATAGGAGAACTCCCCGTTGAGCGGTGGAAAGGGTTCCGTGACAGCCGCCTCCCCGATCTTTTCGGCAGTCGCAGCTTCCGCGGCCGCCTTCCAATCGAGGGCTTCGGTGGCAAAAAGGGTGGCGAACTGGGCCAGTGTGACCGGCTCTTCCGCAGCGTAAATGACAGCTTCCAGCTTGGCTTTAAGGCTCATTCTTCTTTAGGTACCTCAGTTATGGTACCGGAAGTGGGGAGAGCCTGCGTGTTCATTGAGGTTTCAGAAGGGGTAGAACGCAAGAAAAAAGGGCGCCCTTGCCGCGCCGGACGCCCCTGAAAGCCGGACAGGACACACTTCAGTGAGTAATTTGACGAAAAGCCCAAAACAGCGTTCCTGAAAGTAGTGCAGCAGCCGGAAGCGTAAATACCCAGGCGGCGGCGATGTTGCGAATGGTGGAAAACTGCAGACCGCTGCGGTTTGCAGCCATTGTCCCCGCCACGCCGGAATGTGGGGCACGTTTTGCACAGTACTTTGGTGCACTTTTACGTGTGCCACTTTAGTGCGGCCTTCTTGTGACCCCTAGCACATCTCTCAAGGCAGAGTCCGTATAAAAATGAACGTAATTCAATAATTTTAATGAACGAAAAACGAGGTTCTATTTGAGGATCCACCGGTGAATGCATGATGGCCGCCGATTCACGCTGAGCTCCTCACTTTAAGGGCGCAGATCGTTACAAGCCGCCAGTCCGTTGGTGCAAGTCAGGTTGAATTTTGCAAATTCGAGCACACGGTAGATGGCCCGAGTTCTGCATTACAAGTCATAAACGACCGAAAAGGAGACACCATGCGCCAAATGTGGAAACAAGCCGAAGCACCCTCATTCTCTCCTGCCGGGGAACAATCGCACCCTGCGCCGCCGATCATCCCGGCCGCAAGACCGATTGGCCTCGGCGCAGCGTCTGTCATCGATCAGGCCAGCATTGCCAGTACCATCACGATCGTGGGCGAAATCACCGGGTCAGAGTCACTATTCATCGACGGATGTGTCGAAGGAAACGTCAACCTGCCCGCCAACCACGTTACCATTGGAAGGAACGGTCAAATCAGGGGCAACATTGCTGCAGGCGATATCGTCGTGATGGGCTCAGTTCGCGGCAACGTCACAGCATCAAATCGCGTTGACATCCGGGCAGATGGCAATGTGACCGGAGAAGTGGTCGCCGCGCGCTTGAGTGTCGAAGTGGGTGCCTCGTGCATGGGGCGTTTCAACATCCATCTCAACACGACAGACCTTGTGGATAACGCAGATTCGATTGTAAATAAGCCAGAACGAGCAAGCAGGCAGCGCGCCGTGCAGCAGGAAGTCGGCAACCTGCACATGCGTCCTGTGCCCATGTCGGCTTAGGTTATGGTAGGCTTTGAAGTGATTTGCCTCACATACGGATGTCCATCACGCACGCATAATCGAACCATACGGACGAAATTCCGAATTGTTCTGGATCGATTCGCAGAATCGCCGGCTACGGAAGCAGTTGATGGTATCGCGGCCGGATTTGAGGATGCTCCACTTTCCTCGCGTCACGATGAATGCCTGACATTGCCTTTTTTGACCCCAAGAAGAACGCGTCTGTCTTCCTGTGCTGTTTTGGTTGATTTATACGGAGCCGTTGCAACGCCAATCGGCGAAGCGGCCGCTTAATGAAGGAGAACAGATGACAGCTACTGCCCTGAATCAGATCAAGCCAGCCACTTGGCAACTCACGTTGGGATCCGAAGGGATCGCCGCCGCACAGTTTGCCAGGTGCGGGCTTGATGTATCGGTTCAATCCGGACGCGACAAACCTTGGTATGACCTGGTCGTGGCCAAAGCGGGAAACCTGCTGAAGGTTTCCGTAAAAGGCAGTGACGATGGTCAGTGGGCCCTTGTGCAGTCTTATATGAAGAGGGCGGCCGGTTCCACCCATGGCAAAAAGGACTTCCACGAAGCCATCGATCAATGGCTCGACCATCTGGGCTCGCGTGCGATTTGCTGTCTCATTCAGTTCCATGGAGTGGCGCTTCACCAGTTGCCACGTATTTATCTTGCGTCTCCGCACGAGATTGCCGAGACATTGCGTGTGACGGTTAACCGGCTGGGTTGCTCAATCCTGCACGAGTCGTACGAGTGGGCCTCTGCTACAGAGGGAACCCTCCTCGAAAGGCTGCCGTCCAACTGGGCTTTTTCCGAGCAAAGAATTCAAGAGCTGCTGACGCGAGAGGTGGCAAGAGCCATCTCGCAAAAACCCTTGCTCAATGGCAATTCTCCTGTCGCTGTTTGGCCGGCTGTTCCGGGGATGCAGCGCAATAATCGCACAGGGGTCGCCGTCAGAGCCTGATCAGGCTGCGGAAAATCTCTCTGTAGCTGAAGGGTACCGGCTAGCTGAAAGGGTACAGGCTTTACAGGCTGAGGGAAAACTTGCTTCAAGGGTACGGGCTTCAGCCCGTACATAAGTGGCTTAGAATGATCCGGGCTTTACAGGCTGCGGGAAAACTCGATGTCAAGCACGGAACTTGTTCGCTTTGAAAGGGCACGACTTCAGTCGTGCCGATAAAGCCAATACAATCAATGGGCTTTAGCCCCTGAGGGACGCCTTTCGGCATCTTCCTTTCGAATTCATGCCTTCTTCTGCGGCTTATTTAGCCCCGGGAGGGGACGCCCCTCACGCAAGCTGCCTGAACACCCAAAACAGTATCCCTGACAGCAGAGCCGCAGCCGGTAACGTGAATACCCAGCCCGCCGCGATATTGCGCACGGTGTTGAAGTGCAGTCCGCTGCCGTTCGCGGTCATAGTGCCGGCCACGCCTGAGCTGAGAATATGCGTCGTCGAAACCGGCAGCCCGAATGTGTCCGCGGCAAAGATTGTTCCCATAGCCACAAGTCCCGCGCTGGCGCCCTGCGCGTATGTCAGGTGTTCCTTGCCGATCTTCTCGCCCACAGTAATCACAACGCGCTTCCAGCCGACCATCGTGCCCAGTCCCAAGGCCAATGCAACCGCAACCTTGACCCAGTCAGGGATGAACTTGGTGGCCTTGTCAACCTTGCTCTTGTAGTTCTTGAGAACGGCGCTCTCTTCGGCCGTAAAGGCCGGGCTGTGGTTCTTTTCCATTAGGCGAAGAGCTTCGCTGGCCACGTACATGTCGTTGCGGACGTTGGTCTGGTCCTGTGCGGGGACCGATTTGAAGGCCTTGTAAAGGGCCACTTCATGGTTTAGATCTTCCACCAACTCCCGCAGTGCCAGAATCGTGTCCGGCTGAATTCGCTTGGTGCGGATGTAATCGGTAACTTCCTCGCGGGCATCAGAGCCGAGAATGCCGCTTTTGTCCACGTGGCGGTCGAGAATATGCCCCGCCTGCTCCGACGCCGCAATAAAGTCCTGCATATCGTGTGCGGTGACCGCGTGGTTCAAAGCGTATGCAGTAGGGACGGTGCCGATCAGGATGAGCATGATCAGGCCCATACCCTTCTGGCCGTCATTGGATCCGTGAAAAAAGCTCACGCCGGTGCATGTGAGAACCATAAGTGCGCGGATGGGCCACGGTGGCGGCTGCTTGTCTTTCGGCGCCTCGTAGAGGGCGGGATACTTGACGAGCCGCTTTGAAATGACGATCAGCAACGCCGCAAAGCCAAACCCCAAAATGGGCGAAATCAGCAGAACCTTGAGGACTTTGAGAGCCTGTTCCCAGTCCACGCCCGAGGTGGCGATGTGGGGATTGAAAAACTGGTTGGCAAGGCCGACGCCGATGATAGAGCCCACCATGGTGTGGGAACTCGAGGCTGGCAGTCCAAACCACCAAGTGCTCAGGTTCCAGATGATGGCTGCAATCAGGAGCGCAAACACCATCGCAAATCCCGCGCCAGAGCTCACCTGGAGGATGAGTTCAACAGGCAGCAGCGTGATCACCGCGAAGGCTACCGTCCCGGAGGAGACGAGCACCCCGGCCAGGTTGCAGATTCCCGACCACACCACGGCAATGTTGGGCTCCAGCGAATGCGTGTAGATTACCGTGGCCACAGCGTTGGCGGTGTCGTGGAAGCCGTTGACAAACTCAAACCCAAGCGCAATCAGCAACGCCAGGCCCAGCAGCAGATAGGGCCAGATGCTGGTAATGGTAACGGCTTCAAGGTCCTTGGCGAGATGGAAACAGATATAGCTAAGGCCGCCGACCAGCGCCAGCAGGAATACGAACTTTCCCGACCGGCTTGTCGACTTCTTGAGTTTTCGGTCCAGCAGCGACGTGGTCGCCGGGAACCCTTCTACCATCGTTGCCAAATCGGCCATTAGATATCTCCAAAGCGACCGGAATCACTCCGGCGGCGCTTGGGCCTCAAACGTCCAAACTCAACAACAATCTTAAAATGCAAATAGAAAGGAGATGGCTTCAGGGAGAAGACAGAATAGCCGGATAAATTGACGTCCATATAACCCCAACAACTACATAGATGCGCAGTTGTTTGCTCGGTGAGCGATAAAACTTGCTCTGCTTGCTTGATTCTACACCCGGAAGGGGGTGGGTGCGGCAAGCGAATATTGAGCTGGCGAGGTGCCAGCTCGCCGGGAACCCATGAAAATCGACGTGCCGGACTTATTTGGAGGTCGTATGTTCAGTGAACCAGCGGGCCAGTTCGGTTTCGGAGATTTCCCCGGCCGCCAGGCTGAGGAAGGTAAGACACGCATCTTCCTGGCTGGCGGTGACCGGGCTTCCGTTGTACTCGAGGAATACAAAAGAGACCTGCATCGCTGTTCTCTTGTTGCCGTCCACGAATGGATGATTGCTGGAGATGCCTACGGAATAAGCCGCGGCCAAATCTGCCAAAGTCACATCGGTCTCAGCGTAGGCAAACTGGTTCTTAAGGCGGGCTAGAGCGGAATCAAGCAGGCCCGGATCCTGGACCCCATCCAAGCCGCCAAAAAGGGCGATCAACCGGGAATGGAATGCCAGAGCCTCTATTTGCCGAATCCAGACGGGCTCCTTCACTTATTCCGCCAATTTCTTGAAGGCGTCGCGATAGCGGCGAATCACCCGCTCGGCGACTTCCATTTTTGTGTCGAATTCCTGGTCATAGGGGGTGATTTGAAATCCAGTCGGGGTCTCATTGATAAAGAGCGTATCGCCCTTGTCGACATTCAAACGGGCCAGGATTTCTTTGGGCAATATGATGCCCGCGGAATTGCCGACAGAGATGATCTTTGCGGTCGCAGCCATCGGAAACGCCTCCAGCGGGTATTATATCCGGACGTGCTAACGTTTGTAATAACGTTGTTTTATCGCCAGTCGTCGCGTGCGTTGCTCAAGCCTTCATCCATAACCTCGTCGAAACCTGTGTGCTTCTTGATGAAGATCTCTGAGAAAGCCAGGTCTTGCCGCAGCAAAATAGCTTGCAGGCGAACCAGTTCCAGCAGCGCCAGAAACATGGCGATGAGCGCCCGCTCGGAGCGCGTGTGACTCAGCAGTCGCCGCAGGGCGATGGGCTTGTCTTCCATGGTGAGGCGGCGGGCGAGGAACTGGATCATCTGCCCCACGGTCACCGCATCCTCATCGACGTTGAAAACAGGACGCTTGCGGGCGCGTTCCAGGATGTCCCGGAAGATGCGCACCAAGTCCACCGTGTCGGCGGCGATCTCCGGCTCGGCGGCGTCATCGTCTTTGAATTCGCGGATGCCGGGATTGGTCCAGGTGGCGGCCTCGAGCATTTGCTTCTGTTGCAGCATCTGGGCGGCGCTCTTGAACCGCTCGTGCTCGAGCAGCCGTTCAACCAATTCGCGCCGGGGGTCCTCCGCCGTCTCCTCGGGGCCTGCGGGAGCGCGCGGCAGCAGCATCTTGCTCTTGATGTGGATGAGCAGCGAAGCAATGTAAATAAATTCGCCGGCCACGTCCACATCGCCGGCCTTGAGCTGGTTCACATAGGCCAGAAACTGCGCCGTGATCTTGGCGATAGGAATGTCGTAAATGTCAATGTCCTGCTTGCGGATCAGGTCCAGCAACAGATCGAGTGGGCCGTCATAAACCTGGTCCACGATGACCGAGAAAGGCGAAAGGTCGGCGTTGTCGTCTCGCGACTCCACTTTGATGGGCGGCTTGGGGGTCAGCACGAACGGCGGCCAGGATTCGGAGGCGGGGGCAGCGGCTGCGACAGTGGCTGGCTCTGCAACCGGGGTAATCGCCTCAGCAGGCTCGAAAACTGGCGTTGGCTCATGCGAGACGGCCGGCTCAGTGGCGACCGGTTCAATTGGTTGCTTAGACACTGCCACGACCGGCTCATTTTCCGGTTCAGGTGCTGGTGCCGGTTCGGCCTCGGCAGTTGGTTCCGCCGTCGGTTCGATGTTGGAAAGCGTCTCGACGTCTGGAACGGGCGCGGGCTCCGGCTCCGAATCGGCAGCCTGCTCTATGGGCGGAGGAGTGATCTCGGTTTCCGGTTCAGGGGACGCAGCCAGTTCGCGCTCGGCAACTGGCTCCCCGGCCTGTTCGCTCGAAATCGGCTCGAATGCGGCATCGGGCTCTGGTTCACCGGCAAAGTCCACGCCTTGCTCCGGAGCCTCGGCAAGCGCTTCGACGGCCGGTTGCGGTGATGGGAGAGGCGCAGCCTCGGCATGGTCTTTCGCCGGCTCGGCCACTGAACCGGGCTCAATCGCCATATTTGCGATTCTTGGCTCGATTTCCTCAGTGCCGGCACCCTCTGGAATCGAATCAAAGGCCGGTAAGGCATCGATTGGAGCCAGTTCTTCAGCGAATGGCGCGGCCGGTAGTTCCTGCCCCGAAACAGGCTCGGCGTCCTTCACCGGCGCGGGAGCGTTTTCAGGATCTGGATTGGGCTCGGTGACGGGCGGGGTTGCAGGCTCAGGCTCCGGGTCAATCGCAGGAGGAGTCTCAGGCTTAATGTTAGGCTCGATGTCGGGACCGGGCACCGCCGGGCCTTCCGGCTCCTTTACCGGAGCTTCTGCTGGTACGGAAGAATCCATATCCGTGGAAGCCAGTTGCCCGGAAGCCTCGAGATCGGGGGCAAGGGATTTCGAGGGTGCGGGCACCTCACCCGACATAAACGGTACCATGTCGGCGGGGGCTTTACTGCTTGCGGAAGGAGTCAATTCGCTGAAGGGTACGGGCTTCAGCCCGTACATAAGTGGCTCAGAATCAGGCTGGGCTTTAGCCCCTGAGGAACGTTTTTCGGGATCTTCCCTTAGAATCTTTTCGGCGGTGTCTTCGTCCCTTTCCGTTGCAGCCACCTCACCCTGAACACTGGCGACAAGCGGTTCGGCCGACTGTTCGGCGGCAACCTCAGGTGCAAGCTTGATTTCTTCCGTATTCCGCTCCGCAACAACGGCCTCAATCACATCTATCGCTGCCGGGGCCATCTCGCGCTCTGCTGCGGCCTCAACCAGGACTTCAGGCTCTTTGGCAATGGTTTCCGATTCTTGAAAAGAGTGAGTCAATACTGTTTCTTCTTCCAGATTCGCTTCGGTATAGGCCACTAATTCGGGTTCCTCATTGGGCTTGATGCCGGGTTCGGGCGCTGCGTGCCGGGGAAAGAGGCCAAATCCCGTCCGGATTCCATCAAGAGCATAGTTCAGTGCCTTGCGCCACCACGGGATGGTCTTCTCAGCCATTGCGACTTTCTCTAGGGCTCAGTCCGCGCCCGGCACGCATGTTCCAGGTCGCAGTGGAAAGCTGCGGCGATTCAAAAGCTACCCAAGCCGGCCGCCGATCGCGACCGGTTTTCTTGGCTGTTCAGTGACGCGGACTAATTGCATGGCGGCGCGCACCTCTTGCATGGTTTGCTCGGCGCGTGCCCGCGCGCGGTTGGAGCCGGCCTCAAGGATTTCCTCTGCCTGCGACTCGGAGAAGGTGGCGCGGCGATCTTGAATAGGCTGCAACAACTGCACCAACGCGTCGGCGGCCCAACTCTTGCACTCGATGCAGCCAATGCCGGCCGACCGGCAACCATCATAGACCTTTGCCAGCGTTTCCGGCGTCGAGAAGACCTTGTGCAGATCGCCCACCGGGCACTTGTCAGGATCGCCTGGATCCGTGCGGCGGACGCGGGCCGGGTCGGTGACCATGGTTTTGAGTTTCTTGCGGACCTCGGGCTCCGTATCGCTTAGTTGGATGGTGTTGCCGTAACTCTTTGACATCTTGCGGCCATCGGTGCCGGGCAGTTTGGGCGAAGGCGTAAGCAGGACCTGCGGCTCAGGAAGCACTTCGCGGCCATCGAGCTTGTAGAACTGGTTGAAGCGCCGCGCCACTTCGCGTGTCAGTTCCACGTGGGCGGTCTGGTCGTGGCCAACCGGCACAAACTGCGGCTGATACATCAGAATGTCGGAAGCCATCAGCAGAGGGTAGCCGAGAAAGCCGATATTCGACAGATCCTTGTTGGTAAGGTTCTCCTGCTGTTCCTTGTAGCTTGGAACGCGCTCCAGCCAACTGATGGGGGTGATCATGCCCAAAAGCAGGTTGAGTTCGGCGTGCTGCAGCACTCTGCTCTGCTGGAAGAGCACGCTCTTTTCTGGGTCCAGGCCGGCGGCGAGGTAATCCAGGATCACGCCCATCGTGTTGGGCGCGATCTGGGAAGGGTCGGCGTAATCCGAGGTCAGCGCATGCCAGTCAGCGATAAAGAAGTAGCACTCGTACTGGCCTTGCAGCTTGACCCAGTTTTTCAGGGCGCCCATGTAGTTGCCCAGGTGGAGTTTGCCGGTAGGGCGCATGCCGCTCAGGACGCGCGGCCGAGACGATGAAATTGCAGGTTCGGGCATTGTTTCAGTCGATTCCGGAGTATTGCGCAAGGATGTGCCCTGTTTGGCGAACGCTAAAAACGGGCTTGTCTCATTGTAGCGGGAGGGCGTCGGGAAGCGCCCCCTGTCCCTGGTACTACAGTTGCAGATCGAAGATTCCGGAGGGAGCAGGGGGTTTCAACCCCTGAAAAAGGACAAATCTGCGGGGCCTTCACGGCCCGGGCCTTTGCCTCATCTCCAGAACCTTGAAGGAAATTCAACTGTAGTCCCTGGGGCGAGATACAGTTACAAGATACAATCTGGCCGTGATCGGCTCAGGTCATATCGGTTTGTATATATATTTAGGCAGCGAAAGCATCGCCGCTTGAGCTTCGAAGAGTGTGCCTATATATATGTAAAATCATTAACTTGCACGACTTTGGCGCTGGCTGCCAGTATTCGGATGGCTGTGCTTTTGTCGCTCCATTCCAATTTCCGGCAGACTCTTCAGAGCAGAAAATGACCGGCAAAGCCTCCAATTATCAAATACCTATCATGTGATCTAAATCACATTCAACAGGATGGCCCCGTGTTTCTAATTAGTCGATCCTGAAAAAGTGA
>PLZC01000423.1 GCA_003151985.1 Acidobacteriaceae bacterium | reverse complement strand
CTGTACTAAGGCAGCTACCCCACTCGCGCAATATCCCCAATGGCTGATGCGCATCAACAACGCAGCCGATCTTGCGCTGGCAAAGCAGCAGGGCAAGCTGGGCATTCTCTTCGGCCTGCAGGGCAGCAAGCAGTTCGAAGCTTTGGACGACGTGAACCGCTGCTACGGATTTGGCCAGCGCGTCTCGCAACTCAGTTACAACTTCCGCAGCCTGGTGGCGGATGGAGCTTTTGAGCCCTACGACGGCGGAGTGAGCGAATACGGCGGGAAGGTGATCGACCGGATGAACGGCGTGGGCATTGCGGTCGATCTTGGACATGCCAGCGACAAGACAAAGCTGGACGCGCTGGCAATTTCAAAGAAGCCGGTCATACTGTCCCACGGCAACTGCCGCGCGCTCATCCCCAACGGGCTGCGAGCCACGCCGGACGATACCATTCGCAAGCTAGCCGCCAAGGGTGGCGTCATGGGCATCACGGACATTGCTTTCATGGTGAAGGACAGCGAACCCGTGCGCGTGGAGGACGTTGTGGATCACTATGACCACGTGCGCGACCTGGTTGGCATCGAGCACGTCGGTGTTGGTTCCGATGCCGGCATCGAGAGCAACGATCTGGGCTCCCCAACCCTGCTGAAGGACACTTTGGCGAAGGCCGATCACCGCTATCGTGTACACGGGGAACACGAGATCGTTGCGGGAATGGAAGGACCGACCCGGATGTACGAATTGACCTCGGCCTTTGTAAGGCGCGGCTACACCGATGAGCATGTGCGGCTCGTTCTGGGCGGAAACTGGGCCAGGGTATTGAAAGATATCTGGCTCTAGGCCAAGGCGCGCTGTTGCTCGACAGGCGCGCTCACCTGGAGGAGTTCTTCAAACAGAGCACGGTAGTGGATCATGGTGGTGCGCAATTCCTCGGTGGTGGCTTCATTTTTTCCGGCGCGGCCGGTGATGGCGTAGGCCGAGCGGTACGAGGCTACGAGACGAGGATGATTTACCGAGAGGTCGGCTGCCCGCTGCGAAAGTCCATCGTTTGGGGGATAGCCGATGGTTCGCATGAGGGAATTGACCAACTCATCGGCCTCGGTGACAGCGCCACGGGGATGATCGACAAAGCGGGCTTGCAATTCTTCCCATTTGGCCAGAAAGCTGGTCCGCTCAGAGTCGTCAAGTTCGCGGATCGGTAAGCGGCGGACACGGTTGATGCGGTCCTGGAGGTGGGCTTCAGTCTTTTGCCGGGATTTCAAATCCTGAAGGGCGAGATCGTACTCCGTTCCGAAGCGCTTGCGGAACAAGCCGGTGCGGTGGCGGCGATTGAGTTGGAAGACGAGAATGGCCGCAACAATCAAGACAACTGCGATGGCGGCAGCAATGAGGAACGTGGGGCTGGTGTAATCGAAGGTCATGATGTACTCCTTTAATGGCGGCGCGGCAGTTGCTAAAGGCGGCCGGCTGCCGCGGCTAGCTGTTTGTGTTGGGATGACTTTCCAGGGGCTGCCGTTGCCTTCGGATTTTCCGGGGGGGAGCGGATAAGGCTCGCAAGATGCTCCGTTTGAGCAACATTGATGATAGGCCAGGATCAAGTTGACCCAGGGTGATCGAGGCTTACGGTGTGGTGGCGACTCCAACCATCCAGTCGGCGCCGTTGTAATACAGCATCCATTTCCCGCGATACCAGGCAATCCCGGTCAGATAGACTACGCCCGGTATGGCGCCATTTTTCTCGAAGTCACGGTCCGGCTTCAAGAAGGAGGCATCGGATCGGTCGAGCAGCCTCGCAGGGTCGTCTGCGCTCATCAGGGCCTGGCCGAGCGAGTAGTACAACGCCGATTCCTTCTTCCAGGTTGCCGATTCGGGAGAGTCTTTGTCCGATGAGTTGTAAATGTGAACGATGCCGTTCGCGGTGAAAACAGCCACGCCGCTCTCAACCAGTTCGCTGTCGAACATGTGCTTGCGCGGATATTGAACCACTAGAAGATCCAGCGAATCCTTTTCATGCTCGTAGCTGCCTTCGCCGTCGGCCGGGCCGTCCATCTGTCCGGGCGTGCGTTCCACGGGCGTCCAATCGATCAGATTGTCGGATGTGGCGATGTGCATGTTTCCTTCGCCAAAGTACATCCAGTACTTGCCCTTGATCTTGACCGCGACCAGACGGTTTTCCTTGAGCTCAGTAACCACCGCGCCCGCCTTGCTCCACAGCTTCTCGTACTTCCCCCCGTACGCCTTGGCGAAGATCAAGCCCCGCTTGTCCCAATGCACAAGGTCCTTGCTGGTTGCCACGGAGAGGCGCGTAACGGTGCGATTCCATGAGCTGTAGTAGAGGTAGTAGGTTTTGTCCGGTCCTTCCACCATGCGTGGAATTTCGTCGCCGCCCGACCATTCGGCTTCCTTCATCGGCCCATTCTCCGGATAAAGAACCGGCTGGCTTTGACGCTTGAAATGCAGGCCATCGGTGCTCCAGGCAAGCCCTTGGCGAAATGTTCCATAGGTTCCGCGCATGCCGCGAAATCCGTTGGAGGAATCCTCGGCATGGTAGATGAGGGCCACTTGGCCGTCTTTCACGATTGCAGCGGCGCCGATAATCGCACGCGATTCCCAACGCACATTTTCCTTGCGGATGGGGCAGAAGAAGATTGAATCAAAGTTGGGACCGAGTATCGGATTGACGGAGTCTACCTGGTTGAAGGGAGAGATCATCCACTTCTTGTACACGGAGGAAGAGGGCGGCTGAGCGACTGCAATCGTCGAGCAAAGCAGGGCCGCACCGACCGCAAAAGGAAAGGCTTTGCAATGATTCATTGGGCAAGCCTACTGTTCGCGTCCGTTTCAGTCAATCATTGCTTGACCAGTTCGACCCGGCGATTTTTCGCTTTGCCGTCAGCAGTTGCGTTGTCGGCGATGGGCTTGGTATCCCCCAAGCCGGCGGCAACCAGGCGCGCTTTTGGAATGCTGTGCAGGACGAGCCAAGCCACGACAGATTCAGCGCGCTTTTGCGACAGCGTCATGTTGCCCACTTTGGTGCCGGTGGAGTCGGTATGTCCCTCGATCTTCATCTTCCAGTCGGGCTGGGCCTGCAGCAGGCTTAGCACTTCGGTGAGGACTTTTTCCGACTCCGGCTTGATGTCTGCCTTCGCGGTGTCAAACTCGATGCCATAGATGGCGGCGTGGCCGGATTTGCCGATCTCGGCGGCCCAGGCCTGGGCGTCTGAGGTCATCTCCTGCTGCATGGCCTCGGTCAGCACGGTGGTCACGTCGTAACTGCTGTCGCCGGTCATCTCATTGGCCGCTACGGCTACCCACTGCGGTCCCTTGTGAGCTGTAGCGTAGTGGGTGGGCACGTCGTAGCCGGTGAAGTCGAGCGTGAAGCCGACGCCGCGCAAGGCCTGCTCCGCGTTCCGCCGCACCTGCAGTGCCGACTTTCCCGTGCATTCGTAATGGATCTTCTCTATCTTGCCTTCGACATGTTTTGTGCGGGGATCTTTCGAGAGGGAGATCTGCAGGTCCACGGCATCGAAGTCCGACTTGCTGCAGTTGGAGATGTGGCAACCCGCAAGCCGGGTGAGTAGAGGAGAGTCCTTGCAGCCGGCCTCATCTTCCTGGGCCACGGCGCCCAACGGCAGGATGAGCAGTGACAGTATGCACACTGGAAGAGCAATCAATTTCATGGCGCGTTCTCCGATCCTGAATCCAGGTCGCGAATACGATAGCAGCGGCCTGATGAGCCGGACGGTGATAGCTGACACGCTGTAGGTGGAAAGGAAGGGGCGGTTGGGGAATCAGCTTGCAAGCGAATCGACCACCGCTTCCGGATGGCGGGCGATTACGGTTAGGTTACGCTCAGACCTTTGTCGAATTACTCGACGCATCCCATCGCCAGCCGCACCAGTCCGGCCAGACGGCGAATCTGAGTATTGGTGACGGGCCGATGGCCATGAACCGGTGCGTCCAGATCTACACGCTTCACTGTGCAGATGTTCTCTGCTTGTGCCACGCTGTCCGCTGAAAGACCCGTTTCTCCCGCCTTCAATAGAAGGTGCGCCGGGCCGGGCTTATGGATGGAAGTCGAAAGCGGAATGACCAGAACGGTGTTCGATCTTGGATGGCAGTTGCGTCCATCCGTGGACACAACGACAACCGGCCGCCGTCCTTTATCGGGCGGGTCGGTGGGGAACCGCGTCCACCATATCTCTCCGCGAATCGGGTAACGCACGTCCGGGGGAGTCATGGTTGGGCCTGGTGCGGGCCGGGATCAACAAGTACGTTGGGGCCGGCCATCTCGGCCCATTCCCGTTGCTCAGTCAGCTCTTGCTCAGAAGCCGAGTCGTAATACGCTTTGAAGGCCAGATCGATCTCATTCCGCTTCGCCTCCAGTTTCAGTTCCCGCAGGAGTAAGTCCAGGGCCTCGGAATCCGATCCTGCGCGCTGCTTCTTCCGCGTCTCGGACAGGAACGCTACTGCCTCGGGGGTAAGGGTATAGCTCTTCTTCACCCTACGAATTGCCGCCCGCATTGTCATATAAATTATCTTACTGTTTGTCTGACACAAAGAACAAGTAAATTCGCGCCTTCGATACGGGAGTCCGGTTTTTTGGCCTTACAGGCTCACCGTCGCCGGAAGAATGTCTTCCACGTCACTCCGCTTTACTCACGCGCCTTGCCGGATGCCACATCGCCAATTGCAGTAAATCTGATTTCCAGTGCGCCAGATCAGGTGCGCCGTCTCAGCGCAGATGGCCCTGTCCAGCCCGCACGCGCGACTTGATTGCATCGAGGTCCTGGCGAGAGTAATAGAAGCCGGCCCGCACTACGCCGGCGACGCGATGCATATTTTGCACGCTCTCCAGCGGGTTTCCGTCAAGCAGGACAAGGTCGGCGTTCTTCCCCGCCTCGACGTTGCCCATGGTCGCGGTGCGGCCGAGGAATTCGGCGCCATTCAGGGTGGTCATCTGGAGAATCTTCAAGGGGGAGAGGCCCGCCTTGGCCAGTTCGTCGAACTCCTGGTGCAGGGATTGGCCCGGTACTTCTCCGCCGTTGTCGGTTCCCGCCATCATGCAGACGCCTGTTTCAGCAAGCAGTTTGGTGAGGGCAAATTGATGCTCATAGGCGCTGCGGTAGGTTGCTCGCATGGCAGGCGGCAGGTGATGGAATTTGTCGGTGACCTCGCGCCAATTTTTGACGGTATCAGCCGGCATAAAGGGCAGGGCTGGATCGGTTGCATACTCCGGCAGGTCGGCCAATTCCTGGGTCCGCAGCCGCACCAGCGTTGGCACCTGCCAGGTGCCGTCGGCGACAAAACGGGCCGCTAGAGCCCGGCACTTCTCTTCGCTATAGGTGTCAAGAGCGTGCTGCAACCGCGCCACGTCCCCAGGGTCTACGAAGGCGGCCGGATTGATGAGGAGCTTGTGCAGGCGCGCCATCACGATGGTTTCGAGGAACGGAATCTTGAACGGCGGCGCCTTCATGGGGGGATGGAGGGCCGCTCCTGTGCGCAGCGCGGCTTCGTCGGTCGAGCATCCGATCCACACCGTGTCGCCAGGGCCGAGGTGTTCGATCGACTTGAATCCGGCCTGCGAGGCCTGGGCTGCGTCAACGCCCTCCTGCAAATGTCCGGCGATTGGCAGGCCTACATGCTTGGCTTCAGCGATTGCTGCAAAGAACACCGCGGGGCTCACCAGCCCAACCTTGATGAAATCGGCGCCGTCCTGCTTTTGCCGCGGAATCTCCGCGACCACTTTGCCCGGCGTTGGCGCGTTAAATGGCGTTAGCACGCTGCCCAGCATGGTCAACAGCGCGGGCGCCAGTTTGCCCATCGGCAGGGTTCCATCGCGCCGTTCTTTCAGCAATTCGGGCGATCCCGACATCTGGCGAAAGCCGGTGACGCCATCGGCGAGCATCAGGGCAAGAGTGCCCGAAGGGTCGTCGGGACCCAGTGCGTGGGCAAGCATGTCGTTGTATCCAGGCACGACGAACTTGCCGGTTGCATCAACCACTTGAATGGACGGGTCGCTCGGCGATGCTGCGGTTGGCGCGATGCTGACAATCTGCGCCTTGTCCATCAGGATGCTCATGCCAGCGGTCAGCTTGCCGTCGTGCGTGTCGACCAGGGTTACTCCGTCGAGCCGCAGCTTGCCCGCGGCTGGGACCTCGACACGGTGGCGCGGATGCGCACTGCAACCTGCCACGAACGCGGCGACACCGATGATGAGGAGTCTCGCGAAGAACTCAAGGCTGCGGCGGGCGATGGTCTGCTTCGATGGCATCGGTCGTGCTTCTTTCTCCATCTCAATTGACGGCGCCTGGCTCCGCTCTGAAGGCTTACGGTGGCGGGCAGCGGATGACACCTGGAGCTAGACGTTACAGACGCCGTGTTCGATCCTTCGAAACATTAATCACAGCGAGCACGATCCCACCGATAATTGATACCATTCCAAATAACCGTACGAGAGCGACCCCAAGAGGAGAAGCATATAAACAGACCGGGCCGGCTGCACCTCCGCAACCGAAGGTACTAAACGCGATTCTCTCCTTGTTCGCTAGGAGAATCCAGCCGAAAAGGGTCAGGATGGCAGCAGTTACATATGGAGCGCGTCGGTGCTCTTCCACCTGCTCTACCTGTTTCCTTGTAAAGTTCATATTCTTCGATGGATGGGGATCCACCGTTCCCGACTGGCTCACCGGTTCTGTTGGTCCAGAGTCTCCTGAATGAATTGGAGAACCACAACGATTGCAGAATCCTTCTGACACAGTTAGCTTGTTACCGCATCGTCCGCAGAAGACGGGCTGAATCTCCGGACCCGCACCTGGTGATCCCATTCCAGCTTCTTTCTCTTTGTTCACACCCAGACTATTTGCTAGGATGTTGGACAAAGTATGTAGATTGCATC
Organism: Acidobacteriaceae bacterium; assembly: GCA_003151985.1. Classification (GTDB taxonomy): domain Bacteria; phylum Acidobacteriota; class Terriglobia; order Terriglobales; family Acidobacteriaceae; genus Telmatobacter. The sequence goes on along the minus strand of PLZC01000423.1, from coordinate 3,182 downwards.
GTGAATCACAGCGGACAATACGCTGATAAACAACCATTGTCAACAATCACTTCCCTGAACTTTCGAAGTTGGGTCGCGATTCGCGCTGACGAGTTCAGGCGTGACGCTACAGGCTCACCGTGGCCGGGAGAATGTCTTCGACGTCGACCCACTGGGTGGGGTAGTTACCGGTGTAGCAGGCGGTGCAGTAGCCGTTATGCTCGCCGCCGTCGCAGGCGTTGAGCAGGCCGTCCAGGGATAAATACGCCAGGGAGTCGGCTTCGATGAAACGGCGGATTTCTTCCACGGACTTGTTGGCGGCGATGAGGTCGCGCTTGCTGGGGGTGTCTACGCCGTAAAAACAGGGCGAAATGGTGGGCGGGCAACTGATGCGGAGGTGGACCTCTTTGGCACCGGCGCCGCGGACCATGCGGACAATTTTTCTACTGGTCGTCCCGCGGATGATGGAGTCGTCGATGAGGATGACTCGCTTGCCTTCAAGCAGGTTGCGGACCGGGTTGAGCTTGAGGCGGACGCCGAAGTCGCGGACGCGCTGCTCGGGCTCGATGAAGGTGCGGCCTACATAATGATTTCTGATGAGGCCGAAGCGGAAGGGCAGGCCGGCTTCCTCAGCGTAGCCCAGGGCGGCTGTCACGCCGGAATCGGGGACCGGCACGACAACGTCGGCCGGAACGGCGGACTCGCGGGCCAGGCGGCGGCCCATCTGGTCGCGACTTTCCTGCACCCAGCGGCCAAAGATGCGGCTGTCCGGGCGGGCAAAGTAGACGTGCTCAAAGATGCAACTGGACTGCGGGATGCCGGTCGAGTACTGACGGCTGGTGACGCCGTCTTCGGTAACCATGACCAGTTCGCCGGGGAGGACGTCGCGCACGAAGGTAGCGCGCAGCAGGTCGAAGGCGCAGGACTCGCTGGCAAAAACAATGGTATCGGGACCGTCAGGGTTGGGGATGCGGCCGATGGAAAGCGGGCGGAAGCCGCGAGGGTCGCGAGCGGCGAAGATGCGGTCGCGGGTCATCATGACGATGGAAAATGCGCCCTCGACCTGGGAGAGCGAATCGGCGATGCAATCTACCAAAGAGCCGGCGTGGGAGTGGGCGATGAGCTGGACGATGATTTCGGAATCAGAGGTGGTCTGGAAGTAAGCGCCGTCGCGCTCGAGCCGGGTGCGCAGGTTGCCCAGGTTGACCAGGTTGCCGTTGTGGGCAATGGCGATGAGGCCCTTGGTGGAGTCGACGCGGATGGGCTGGGCGTTGAGGAGGGCCGAGTCGCCGGTGGTGGAGTAACGGGTGTGGCCGATGGCCATGTGGCCGGGGAGCTTGGCGAGGACGTCGTCAGTAAAGATTTCCGAGACCAGTCCCATGCCCTTGATGTTGGCGAGATGGTGGCCGTCGGCGGTGGCGATGCCGGCGGATTCCTGGCCACGATGCTGCAGGGCGTAAAGGCCAAGGTAAGCCTGGCGGGCGGCGTCCGGATGGCCGTGGATGGCGACTACACCGCATTCTTCGCGGAGTTTTGGGTCGGCTGTCTCAGTGAACAGTGAACAGTGAACAGTGGACAGTGGACCTGCTGGGCGCCCCATATCTGCCGCGCTCATTGGGGCAGATGTGGGAGAGCAACCAATCTGACGCGACCGATCGATCTCACCTTCGACACCCTGGTAGAGCAACCGGCTCATGCCGTTACCTCGCCGTGGAGGGTGGCTTCCAAGGCGTCGGCCCATGGCTTTTTGAGGCTCGACACCGCGGCCGAAATCATGGGCTGGCGGTAGACGTTGATTTCAAGCCGGTCGCCGCCGGTGATGCCGATGCGGGCGGAGAAATAACCATATTGGTCGGCTAGTTCTTCAATCTCGGCCACCTGGCCAGGGTGAGCGGAGACAAGCATTGTAGAGGCAGGCTCGGCGAAGAGACCGAAGAGAGGGTGGGCCATGAGCGACTGCTCCTGCTCGACGGTGGCCCCAACTTCGAGAGGGAACGCAGCCTGGGCGAGGGCGACAGCGATTCCGCCGTCGGAGATGTCGCGGGCTGAGGAAAGCAGTTCGCGGTCGGCGAGGACGGCCAAAAGGGTGTGCAGGTCGGATTCGGCGTCAAGATCGAGCGGAGGCGGCTGGCCCCAGACTCCGCCGAGGATGACCTTCGCGTATTCCGACGATCCAAAAACGATGAGTTCGGGCGAGGTGGCGGATTCGACCTGCGGAGAGTCTTCAGAGATGACAACGGGCTCTGCGCCTAGAACGCCGGGCACCACGCTGGAGGTTTCGTCTGTTGGTTCGGGGTGGAAAGGAACATGGAGGTTGGGATCGGGCTCTTGGCCCGCGGGGATGGGCCAGAGAAGGACTATAGCGTCGCCGCCGGCCTGGAAATGGGAGGGAACGGCTTTGGTTACGTCTTCGAGAATGCCCACGATGCCCAGGACCGGTGTGGGATAGATTGCCTCGCCGCGGGTTTCGTTATAGAGCGACACATTACCGCCGGTGATGGGTGTGCCCAGGGCCGTGCAGGCTTCCGAGATGCCGTCGATAGCGGCGGAAAGCTGGGCCATGATTTCCGGCTTTTCCGGGTTGCCGAAGTTGAGGCAATTTGTGGCGGCAACTGGAGTAGCTCCGGTGGAGGCAACTTTGCGGGCCGCCTCGGCCACAGCGTGCATGGCGCCGAGTTTGGGGTTGATATAGGCCCAGCGGCCATTGCCGTCCAGGGCCATGGCCAGGCCGCGCTCATGGCCCGGGGTGCCTGTGCCCTTGATGCGCATGACTCCGGCTTCGCCGCCCGGCCGCTGCACGGTGTTGGTCTGGACCATGGTGTCGTACTGCTCGTGGACCCAGCGCTTGGAGCAGACATTGGCGCTGGCCAGAAGGTGTTGGAGGTCCGCCGTGAAGTCGCGGTCCTCTTCCAACTTGGCGAGGATCTCTTCCGAGGGCTCGGGCGGGATGGGGGTATTCCATGTGCCGACAGGTCGGTGATAAAGGGGGGCATCGTCGGTGAGCGACTGGTTGGGAATGTCGGCGACCAGAACGCCGTGATGGCGTATACGGAGGCGCGGCTGAGGCTCGACGGTGCCGACGATTACTCCGTCGAGGCCCCACTTCTTGAAGACGTCGAGGACTTCGTGCTCGCGGCCCTTGGTGGCCACCAGCAGCATCCGCTCTTGGCTTTCCGAAAGCATGATCTCGTAGGCGGTCATGC
>PLZC01000028.1:4602-4766 GCA_003151985.1 Acidobacteriaceae bacterium | reverse complement strand
GCTGCCGCAAGCACCAGCCGCACAAGGAATCGAAGTAAAGCAGTGGTCAGTCGACAGTGCATAGTGGACAGGTTGAGAATCGGCGCGGAAAGCGAATCGGCTTGACCGGCACAAATCAAACTGTTCACTGTCAACTGTTCACTGCTTTTAGGGGCGTAAGCTCA
>PLZC01000028.1:0-4499 GCA_003151985.1 Acidobacteriaceae bacterium | reverse complement strand
ATGTGCGCGCGGAGATGCGCAAGGTAGTTACGCCCTCGCGCAAGGAAGTGCAGGCCACCACCACGGTGGTCATTATCGCAGTCTTCATCTTCGGAGTTTACTTCTTCGTGGTAGACGCGATCTTCGACATGGGCCTGCACAAGTTGCTGGGCAAGCTGGGCGGATTCTAANNTGAGCGCAAGGTGCGCGAGTCGATTGAGAGCCGGGTGCAAGCCTTCGGGCTCAAGGACAGAGTCGGGCGGGTGATGATTCCCACCGAGCCGGTGACGGAAATCGTCAACGGCAAAAAGCGCACCGTGGAGCGGGTTTTTCTTCCTGGCTACGTTCTGGTCGAGATGGAACTCGACAACCACATGTGGCACGTCCTAAAGGATACGCCCAAGGTGACGGGTTTTCTTGGCACAGGCGACAAGCCTGTAGCCCTCTCCGAGGAAGAAGTCAGTTCGATTCTCTTCCGTTCTGAGACCGCCAAGGACAAGCCGCGACTCAAGATCAAATTTGAAAAGAATGAACAGGTCCGCATTACCGACGGACCGTTTGCCAACTTCAACGGCGTGGTGGACGAGATCAACGAAGATCGCGAGACGATGAAGGTCATGGTGACCATCTTCGGACGCTCGACCCCAGTCGAACTGGAGTTCAGCAAAGTGGAAAAGATTGAGTAGTTGGTTCTAGCTGCTAGCTACTAGCTTTCAGCTTCTAGCCGGGCTTGCCTACCTAGCTGGCCCCGGTTGCGAGTGAACGCTACAGCGCCAACACCAAAATTTCAACATGATAAACGTCCAGCTGAAAGCTAGAAGCTAGGAGCTAGAAGCTGGTTCCAAAGGAACACACACATGGCACCTCCGAAGAAAATTACGGGATACGTCAAGCTACAGATTGTGGCCGCCAAGGCAACACCGGCGCCCCCGGTCGGTCCCGCGCTGGGTCAGGCGCAGGTCAACATCATGGAGTTCTGCAAGCAGTNNAGTTCAACGCGCGCACGCAGAACAAAGAGATGGAAGGGCTCGTCATCCCGGTTGTCATCACGGTCTATGCGGACCGCAGTTTCACCTTTGTAACCAAGACGCCTCCAGCGGCAGTTCTGCTGAAGAAAGCTGCCGGGATCGCCAAGGGCTCCGGCACGCCGANNCGCCGAACAAGGAAAAGATCGGCAAAGTGACCGAAAAGCAGGTGCGTGAGATAGCCACGCAAAAAATGCCCGACCTGAACGCCGCCTCCGTGGAGACAGCGATCAAAAGCATCAAGGGTACCGCCCGGTCGATGGGGATTGAAGTAGTGGCGTAAGCCGCGGCTGGTTCATGCAAAAGGCCCTCTCCTGATGGTGAGGGCCTTTTTGTGTAATCTGGGCCGGCAAGACCCCTTCATCGATCAGCAAGGGATTCCTGCGGACGTGATTCGCGGCGCGTCGAGTGGGATTGCGATGTTAAGCGCCCTACTTCGGCGGAGTTGGAATGAACCCTTCCCGCTTGCGGCCGGGTTCCGGTTTTGGCTTGGGTTTCGGCGCCTTCTTGACTTCTTTCTTGCCTTTGTCTTTGCTTCCCATGGGTCTCAGTGTGACATAAAAGGGTTCATCGCGGCAAAGATGAAATCTCGAATTCGCTAGCCGTTTGCAATCCGGTGGCGCTTCCGCTAGAATTCAACGATGTGTCCGGGGGAAATCCCTGGACCGTCACAGGCACCACGGTTTCTGGACCCGTTCGAACCTCCGGCCGGATTTTTTGGGGCCGGGCAGGGGCTCCGGGTTCTCCGCAAAGCGGAGTTGGCAGAGACGGTGGGAGACGAGGGAAGAATGGCAAGTAAAGACAGCAAAAACATTGTGAAGGCGCGCGCGGCTGTGACCAAGCCGTCGTATGCACTGCCCGAGGCCGTTGGCCTGCTCAAGCAGGTCAAATATGCCAAATTCGACGAGACCGTCGATTTGACCATGAGACTTGGCGTAGACACGCGCCATGCCGACCAGATGGTGCGCGGGACTGTGGTCCTGCCGCACGGACTGGGCAAGACCAAGATCGTGGCCGTGATTGCCACCGGCGACCGCCAGAAGGAAGCCACCGCGGCCGGTGCCGACTTTGTCGGCGGCGAAGAGATGGTGGAGAAGATCCAGAAGGAAGGTTGGACCGCTTTCGACGCGCTGATCGCCACGCCCGACATGATGAAGGTTGTGGGCCGGCTGGGTAAGGTGTTGGGTCCCAAGGGCCTGATGCCCAATCCGAAGACCGGAACCGTGACCATGGACGTCGCGGCCGCTGTCAAAGAGATCAAAGCCGGCAAAGTGGAGTTTCGCGCTGACAAGACCAGTCTCGTGCATGTCCCGGTGGGCAAGTTGAGTTTCGATCCGCAAAAGCTGATCGACAACGCGACGACGGTAATTGGCGCTGTGGTACGCCACAAGCCTTCGGCTGCCAAGGGCAAATACATCAAGAGCGTCACGCTGAGCTCGACGATGGGCCCCGGGGTACCGCTTGATTCCGCGGTCGCGGATGCGGCCGGCAAACACTAAGAAGCAGTGGACAGTGAACGGTGGTCAGTGAACAGTGACCGCGCGTTCAGTTTCGGGTCCCGAACGGCAGTCTTTAATAAAGATGTGGAAACAGGAACATTGATCGAGGGTGGTTTTTAGCTGTCCACTGTTCACTGATCACTGTTCACTGTGCGGAGTACCAATGGCGATTTCAAGGGCAAAGAAGACGGAGAAGGTCCGGTTGCTGGCCAAGGAGCTGGAGACCTCGACGACGGCGATTATCGGCACATTTACCAAGCTGACCGTGGTCAAGGACTTTGCGTTGCGCAAAGTCATTCGCGAGGCGGGCGGCAAATACCGGGTGGTCAAGAACAAGCTGGCCGCGGTATCCGGAGAGGGCACCAAGGTCGAGGCTGCGCTCAAGGGCTTGAAAGGCGTCAACTCGGTGGCATTCACCTCCGGCGACCCCGTGGCGCTGGCCAAGGTTTTTGCCAAATGGGCGGGCGAAAATGCCGAGTTCCAGTTCAAACTGGGCATTGTGGACGGCAAGCTGCTGAATGTTCAGGAAGTTAAGGCGCTGGCGACGATGCCGGGCAAGGGAGAGCTGTTCGCAAAGCTTCTGTTCCTTATCAATGCGCCGGCGCAGCGGTTGGCGACTGTGCTCAATGCCACGGGTCGCGATCTGGCGGTAGTTCTGGGTCAGGGCGTCGAGAAAGAAAAGTTTGCCGGAGAGGCAGCGGCTTAAGTCTGCACGCGGCGTGATTTTGGATGAGAAATTTGGCAGTGGCACAAGGCGGGAAGTGCGCGGGTCTGGGCGCATCGGAAACTTCCAACTTGAGCCTGCAGCCGGGCAATCAATAAGCAACAAGCAATTCAAACGGTTTTTGATTGGAGAAAACAATGGCGGATCTGGTGCAGTTGGAAGAGCAAATTGTGGCCCTTAGCCTGCTCGAAGCGGCGGCTCTGGTAAAGAAGTTGGAAGAACGTCTTGGTGTTTCCGCGGCAGCGGCAGCCCCGGTGGCGGCAGCGGCGGGTGGTGGCGCGGCGGCTCCCGTGGTCGAAGAGCAGACCGAGTTCCAGGTCATCCTGAAGGACTTCGGCGCGAACAAGATCAACACCATCAAAGCTGTACGCGAAGTCACCTCGCTGGGTCTGAAAGAAGCCAAGGACCTGGTCGACGGCGCACCCAAGGCTATCAAGGAAAGCGCGACCAAGGACGAGGCCGAAGCTATCAAGAAGAAATTCGAAGGCATCGCGACAGTCGAGATCAAGTAACCAGAATAGTATCCCCTGGGAACTTGCAAGCTCAGCCGGGACGCGCTACGATAATCGTTGCGCGTCTTTTCGGCTCTTTCCCGGTTTTTCAGTGGAATGGAGCGGGAGCTGGGCGGCGTGTCTTCGAGATGAGGGAGTGGCACACAAGAGCCTGTAGGCCAGAGCACAAGCCAAACACTCTGGTAGGCGGGTACCGCACAAATAGTTAAGTGCCTTCGGGTCAACGGGATGGGCGGTTCCGTTGATGAGTGGCTGGTGAGCGGCAGAAGCGAGCTTTGGGATCGGCGAGAGCAGTGTTCAGAATTCGAATTGGCGGCACACGTCGTGGGCCGCGCTCGTGAGGCATTGTGCCCTTGCGGGCTTTTCGTGTCTTTCCATCGATACGGTATGCGCGTAGGTATACCAGAACGGCACCAATCGGCGCACTTGCTTCCTCGATTGTGCGCAGTCTAGCGCACTTGCCGGATACTCGGCAATGCCCTTAACGCGATTTTGACACGGATCTCGATTTTGTCACAGCTCTAACGAATCACACGAAGCCACACATGCCGCCGCGCTCCGGTGTTTTGACAAAGAGCGCAAAGGTGGGGACTGGATTCTCCAGGGAAGCCAGTCCGGATTTTCTTGAATTCTTACCGTAATCAGCCGGCGCCTCGAGACTCAGGTGCTGGCCTGGCCCAGGCCCCATGTGGCGGCCCATGCGCTGGAAAGACGAGTCTCAGGAGTGAAAATGCCCAACGAGAAGCGCGCGATTCGCAGC